>NZ_CP083370.1:3587500-3750000 GCF_017488845.2 Ensifer canadensis | reverse complement strand
TGATCGGATGGGTAAGACGATGGGCAGCGGCGGTCGTCGCCACACTTAGCCTTGCCTGCCCGGCGGCCGCTTTCGACATCGACAACTGGGCTTCGGTCGTTTCCGAGGCCAAGGGCGAGACGGTTTATTTCAACGCCTGGGGCGGTTCAGCCAATATCAATGCCTATATCGCCTGGGCGGGCGAACAGATGAAGGCGCGCTACGGCGTCAACGTCGTGCATGTAAAACTCGATGACACTGCCAAAGCGGTCGCAACCGTGCTTGCGGAGAGATCGGCGGGCAAGGATGCTGCCGGCACCGTCGATCTCATCTGGATCAATGGCGAGAACTTTGCCGCGATGAAGCGGCAGGGCCTGCTCTTCAGCCCCAGCTGGGCAACCCGGCTTCCGAACTGGGCCTATGTCGACCACGAGACGAAGCCGACAATCCTCACCGACTTCACCGTACCGACGGAAGGGCTCGAAAGCCCTTGGGGCGGCGCCAAACTGGTCTTTTTCTATGACAAGGCCCGCACGCCAACCGCGCAGCTGCCCACATCGGCAAAAGACCTGCTTGGCTGGGCAAAGGCCCATCCGGGACGCTTCTCCTATCCGCAGCCGCCGGATTTCGCCGGCTCCTCGTTCTTGAAGCAGGCGCTGATCGAGCTCATCGATAACAGGAGCAAGTTGCTGAAGCCCGTGGACGAGGCAACGTTTCAACAGGATGTGGCGCCGCTCTTTGCCTATCTCGACCAGCTGACGCCGTTGTTATGGCGCAAGGGAAAGGCCTATCCGCAGAACTACCCCGATATGAAGCAGAAGCTGGCCGACGGGGAACTCGACATCATCTTCGCCTTCAATCCCGCCGAAGCTTCGGCGGCTATCGCCAATGGCGAGCTGCCGGACACCGTCCGCTCCTTCGTCTTTTCCGGCGGAACGCTTGGCAACACCCATTTCGTTGCCATTCCCTATAACGCCAATGCTGGTGCGGGCGCGCTGCTGCTTGCGGATTTCCTGCTCTCTCCCGAGGCGCAGTTGCGCAAACAGGACGCCCAATACTGGGGTGACCCGACGGTGCTGGCGATGGTGAAACTACCGGATGCCGACCGTGCCGCCTTTGCAGCCCTCGATCTCGGGGTGGCGACATTGCCGCCCGATCAGCTCGGCCCGGCGCTTGCCGAACCGCATCCCGACTGGATGACGCGGATCGAAACCGAATGGATCCGCCGATATGGCGCCGCCAATTAACGGCGAGTGCCGGCGCCATCGACGGACATCCCTGTGAGGGACGCCCTGCAGCGGGGCATCGGCACAGGTGTGGCGGTCATGCTGTGCCTGCCGGTTTTGGCTGGTCTCGCCGGCACCCTGCTTCCGGCCTTCGGCTACCTGCCCGCACTCGGCGGTACGCAGCTCACGCTCGGGCATTTCGAGGCGCTGGTCGCCCAGCCGCATATCCTGCGCTCGGCTCTGATCAGTCTGGCGGCAGGGTTGATCAGCACGTTTGTCACCCTGATGGTGGTCTGCACCTTTGTCGCGGGTTTCGCCGGAACGCGACCCTTCGCCTTCATCCAGCATCTGCTTTCACCGCTGCTGGCCGTTCCGCACGCCGCATCGGCATTTGCGATCGCCTTCCTGATCGCGCCGTCCGGTTTTCTCATTCGGCTCGCCTCTCCCGAACTCACCGGCTTCGACCGACCGCCGGACTGGCTCGTGCCGAACGATCCGCTCGGGTTGTCGATGATATCCGGTCTTATTGCCAAGGAGATGCCCTTTCTGCTGCTGGTAATGCTGGCGGCACTGCCGCAGCTGCCCGTGGCGAATGCGCGACGTTTGATGTCAGCTCTCGGCTATGGCCGGGTATCGGGCTTTATCATCGCGCTCTGGCCGCTGCTTTATCGGCAGATCCGCCTGCCTGTCTTCGCGGTGCTGGTCTACTCGACCTCGGTGATCGACGTCGCGATGATCCTTGGGCCCCGATTGCCGCCGACATTGCCGGTACGTATCGCCCAATGGCTGGCCGACGACGACATCGGCGCCCGGTTCCTCGCTTCGGCCGGCGCCGTGCTGCAGCTAGCGCTCGGCCTGTTCGCGATCGTGGTCTGGATCGGCGTCGAACGGCTCGGTCGTCTTTGTCACCGGCGCCTGAGCGCTTCGGGAAAACGCCTGAGTGACGACCGACTTCTTCGCCGGACCGCAGCCGTGATCACGACCTTGTCCGCGGCGTTGATCTTTACCGGGCTCGGCCTGCTGGCGCTCTGGTCGATTGCAGGGCTGTGGCCATTCCCTGATAGTCTGCCGACAAGCCTCACCTTCAGAACATGGCAACGCGCCCTTGGAGGGTTCGCCGGACCTCTGGCCAACACTATCATCATCGCCCTGCTGTCATCGCTCCTCGCACTTGCGATCGCCATCGGCCTGCTATCGCGCAGTGCTCACGGCACCGCCGAGCGCTGGTTTCCCGTCTTCCTGCCATTGCTGGTCCCGGAGATCGCCTTCGTGTTTGGATTGCAGATCCTGGCAGCAATGGCGGGGTTTTCGCCGTCGATCGCCACCGTTGCCGCCGTGCATCTGGTCTTCGTTCTGCCCTATGTGCTTCTGTCACTAGCGCCGCCCTGGCGGGCGCTCGACCGGCGCTACGAACAGGTCGCATCGGGACTGGGTAAATCGCCACTCAAGATCCTCATGACCATTCGACTGCCCATGCTGCTTCGCGCCTGCCTGACGGCATTTGCCGTCGGCTTTGCGGTCTCCGTCAGCCTCTACCTGCCGACCGTGCTGATCGGCGCCGGACGGGTGACGACGATCACCACCGAGGCGGTGGCGCTTTCGTCGGGAGGAGATCGGCGCATCATCGGCGTTTATGCGCTGCTTCAGGCACTGTTGCCGTTTCTCGGTTTTCTCATTGCATCGCTCGTGCCGCAGTTGCTATTCCGCCACCGACGGGCAATGAGGATCTGAATGCGAACGCCAGGCAAGACGATGCCTCTGACTTTGTCCGATGTGACGATCCGGCTGGCCGACCGGCTGCTGCTTTCCGTTTCGGCGACGGTCATGCCCGGCGACGTCCTGACGATCATGGGTCCGTCGGGCTCCGGCAAGTCGACGCTGCTCGCCTATATCGGCGGATTTCTCGACCCTGCCTTTACCGCCAGCGGTGCAGTTCTGCTCGGGCAGGACGATCTGATCGCGCTGCGGCCGCAACAGCGCCACACCGGCATTCTCTTCCAGGATCCGCTGCTGTTCCCGCATCTTTCGGTCGGCGGCAACATCGTCTTTGCCATACCCGAGGCGTTCAAGGACCGAGACGTCAGGCGTCGGATGGCAGAAAACGCGCTCGATGAAGGCGGGCTTGGCGGGTTCTTCGACCGCGACCCGGAGACGCTTTCGGGCGGGCAGAAGGCGCGTGTCGCGCTCCAACGCGTGCTTCTCTCCGAGCCGCGCCTGCTGCTGCTCGACGAGCCTTTTTCCAAACTCGACATGGCCTTGCGCCAGCAAACGCGCGAGCTGGTCTTTGCCAAGGCGCGGTCCGCAGGCCTGCCGACAATCCTCGTGACCCATGACCGCGCGGACGCGGACGCCGCCGGCGGTGCGCTCATCCATATCGGAGCGGAGAGACAATCGTGACGCTTACCCTGCCCGCCTTGCCGGTTCGCGAGGTCCTGCCCGAGATCGCCGAAGCTCTCGACAAGGCCCGCTCCGTCGTGCTTTCGGCGCCACCCGGCGCCGGCAAGACGACGCTCGTGCCGCTGTTCCTGCTCGAGCAACCGTGGCTCGACGGCGGCAAGATCGTCCTGCTCGAACCCCGGCGGCTCGCCGCCCGGGCAGCGGCCGGGCGCATGGCGGAGCTACTCGGCGAGAAAGTGGGCGAAACCGTCGGCTATCGCATGCGACTCGACAACCGGATATCGGCCAAGACCCGGATCGAAGTAGTGACCGAAGGCGTTTTTGCCCGCATGATCCTCGACGATCCGGAGCTGGCGGGCGTCTCCGCGGTTCTCTTCGACGAATTTCACGAACGTTCACTCGATGCCGATTTCGGCCTGGCACTGGCGCTCGACGTCCAGTCTGCGCTGCGCGACGATCTCCGGATCATCGTCATGTCGGCAACACTCGACGTCGAGCGCGTTTCAAAACTGCTCGGTGACGCGACCGTCGTCGAAAGCCAGGGGCGTAGTTTCCCCATCGACATCCGCAACCAGGACCGCGGCGGCGAGAGCGTCGAGGACGCAGTCGTGCGCGCCATCGTCGAGGCGCATCGCAGCGAAGAAGGATCGATCCTCGCCTTTCTGCCGGGACAGGCCGAAATCACCCGGACGGCGGCACGGCTTGCCGACCGGTTTACAGCCGATACGACGGTCGTTCCGCTTTACGGAAACCTGACGCAGAAGGAGCAGGATGCGGCGATCCGGCCGGCGCCGAAAGGCACGCGCAAGATCGTTCTTGCCACCTCGATCGCCGAAACCTCGATCACCATCGACGGCGTGCGGATCGTCATCGACAGCGGCTTGCAGAGACTGCCGGTCTTCGAAGCGTCGACCGGCATCACCCGGCTTGAAACCGTGCGCGTCTCGCGTGCGTCGGCCGATCAGCGCGCCGGCCGAGCCGGGCGAACGGAGCCGGGCATTGCCATCCGCCTCTGGCATGCCGGCCAGACTGCAGCGCTTGCGGCCTTCACGCCGCCGCAGATCCTGGCCAGCGATCTTTCCGGACTGCTGCTCGACATGGCGCACTGGGGCGTCACCGATCCCGCAGCGCTTGCCTTCATCGACCCACCGCCGGAAACGACCCTGATGGAAGCGCGAAAGCTGCTGAGCGAGCTTGGCGCGCTCGATGGTTTCGGCGCGCTGACCCCAAGGGGACGCAAGATCCGTGATCTGGCCCTGCCGCCGCGCCTTGCGGCCATGGCGGTTTCGGCGGCCGAGGAGGGCCAGGGCGAGGCGGCCTGTCTGCTCGCGGTCATGCTGACGGAGCAAGGCCTTGGCGGCAACGCCATCGACCTGGAGGACCGGCTGCGCCGCTTTCGCCAGGAGCGCGGCGAGCGCGCCGAAGCCTCGCGCAATCTTGCCCGCCGCATGGCGGCGGAACTCAAAGGGGCGCGAAAGTCGAGCGAACCGGTCCAGCCCGGCGCCTTGCTGATGCACGCCTTCCCGGACCGCATCGCGCTTCAGCGCGGTGGCCGTGGGCGGTTCGTGATGGCAAACGGCCGTGGGGCCGAGATCGCCGAGACCGAGCGCCTCGCTGCGGCAAACATGCTTGTGATCGCCGACCTCACGGGCCGCGCCGGCGGCCAGCGCGTGCTGGCGGCGGCCGAGCTTTCGCGCGCCGACGTCGACGCGCATATGCCCGAAGCGATCGTGCGGGAAGAGCAAAGCGTCTTCGACCGGGCGAGCCGCCAGGTGCGCGCGCGCCGCGTCACCCGGCTGGGTGCGATCATCTTCGAGGAGGCGCCGCTTCCAAGACCGACTGGCGAAAGCGCAGCACGCGCGCTTGCCGATGGCGTTCGCCAGCTTGGACTGGCGGTCCTGCCGTTTTCCAAGGAGGCGATGCAACTGCGCGATCGCATCGGTTTCCTGTATCGCTCGCTCGGCGAACCCTGGCCGGACGTTTCCGACGCAGCCCTGCTTGCGACGCTCGAGGACTGGTTCGTTCCGTTTCAACACGGCGTCACCGCTATCGCCGACATCAAGGCCGGCGCGCTTTCCGAAGGATTGCTGTCGCTGGTCCCGCACGACCGGCAGCGGGAGCTGGCAAAACTGGCACCGACGCATTTCGAGGCGCCGACGGGACAACGGCATCCGATCCACTATGACGGCGACGAACCGCTTCTCTCCATCCGGGTGCAGGAACTCTTCGGGCTCAAAAAACACCCTGCTATCGGCGATGGCCGGCTGCCGCTGCTGCTCGAACTGATTTCGCCCGGCCGGCAGCCGATCCAGACCACGCGTGACCTGCCGGGTTTCTGGGCCGGGTCGTGGCGGGATGTCCGGGCCGACATGCGCGGGCGTTATCCCAAGCACCCCTGGCCGGAGAACCCGGCGGAGGCCGCGCCGACGACACGGGCAAAACCGCGTGGTACATGAGGCAATACCCTTGACGGGGGCCATAGGAACAAGAGCAGGCATGACGGCAGTGGCACTGGAACACAATGATCCGACTTCGAACAGAAGCCTGCGCCTGCAGACGCTCATTCGCCTGCGCTGGCTTGCGGTCGGCGGCCAATCGATCGCCGTCATCATCACAACGCTGTGGCTGCAGTTTCCGCTGCCCTTGCTCTTGTGCCTGGTGCTGATTGCCACATTGGCGCTGGTCAACACCTACCTCACCCTGCGCTTCCCCCCGACGCACCGGTTGCGACCGCCGGCCGCGTTTGCCTTGCTCGGGCTCGATCTCGCGCAGCTGACCGGCCTGCTCTTCATCACCGGCGGGCTTGCCAATCCGTTTGCGCCGCTGCTTTGCGTTCCGGTCATCATTTCCTCGGCCTCGCAGCCGAAGCCGCACAGCATCGTTCTTGCCGGCCTTGCGGTCATCGGTGTCACCGTCCTTGCCTTTTCGCCGTTCCCGCTGCCCTGGTATCCCGGCACGCTTCTCTTGATGCCGCGGGTGCTGACGGCCGGCATCTGGTTCGCGATCGTGTCGATGACGGCCTTTGCCGCGTTCTATACCTACCGCGTCTCGCTCGAAGCGAGCGAACTGTCGGAGGCGTTGACGGCGACCGAGCTCGTGCTCCAGCGTGAAAAACACCTTTCGCAGCTCGACGGCCTGGCGGCGGCCGCTGCCCACGAGCTCGGCACGCCGCTTGCCACGATCAGTGTCGTTGCCAAGGAAATGGAGCGTGAGCTCGGTGACGACCCACGCTTCGGCGAGGACGTGCATCTGCTGCGCAGCCAGAGCGAGCGATGCCGCGACATTCTCAAGCGGCTGACGACGCTGTCCTCCGAAAGCGAAGAGCATATGCGGCTCTTGCCGCTATCCTCGCTGGTCGAGGAAGTGATGGCGCCGCACCGCGAGTTCGGCATTCACATCAATCTTGTCGAAAAGGGTGACAAGGCATCGGAGCCGGTCGGCAACCGCAATGCGGGCATTCTCTACGGGCTCGGCAATCTACTGGAAAATGCGGTCGACTATGCCAAGCAGGAGGTGACCGTGACGGTCGAGCACACCGCCGACCACGTCAAGGTGACGATTGCCGATGACGGCGATGGATTTGCCCCCGATATTCTGATGCGCATCGGCGAACCCTATGTCACGCGCAGGCAGAAGGATGACAGCGCCGGCGGCCTGGGGCTCGGCCTGTTCATTGCCAAGACCCTGCTCGAGCGGTCCGGCGCGCGCCTACGCTTCGAGAACGGCGGCGCCGATCGCCCCGGCGCCAAGGTCAGCGTCGAATGGCCGCGTGCGCTGATGGACACGAAACTGGCGAAATGACGTTTGGCAGTTTATTGAACGGGATGACAGGAAACCTATAATCTCGGTGAAAACGTCCCGTTTTTCGCCCAAGGATTGCGAGAATGACCGAAAAATCGACAGCTTCGCCCAGCACGCACGCCCAGGACGCCGAACTGATCGGACCGGACAGAACGCTGCTGCTCGTCGACGATGACGCGCCGTTCCTTCGACGCCTCGCCCGCGCCATGGAAGCGCGCGGCTTTACCGTCGATATCGCCGAGTCCGTTGCCGAAGGCATCGCCAAGGCGAAGGGCAACCCGCCGAAATACGCCGTCATCGATCTGAGGCTCGGCGACGGCAGCGGCCTCGACGTAATCGAGGCGATCCGCAGCCGCCGTGACGACACCCGCATGATCATGCTTACCGGCTACGGCAATATTGCAACGGCCGTGAATGCGGTGAAGCTCGGCGCGGTCGACTACCTCGCCAAGCCTGCCGACGCCGACGACATCTTCGCAGCACTGGTGCAGCGCCAGGGCGAACGGGTCGAACCACCGGAAAACCCGATGTCGGCCGACCGGGTGCGGTGGGAGCATATCCAGCGCGTCTATGAGATGTGCGAGCGCAACGTGTCGGAGACGGCGCGTCGGCTCAACATGCATCGCCGAACGCTGCAGCGGATCCTGGCAAAACGCGCGCCGAAGTAGTCAACCCTCGGCTGACCCGTCGCGGGAGCCGGAAACGATATCGCGAATGGAGTTGCCGAGTTCGCCATTGCGCTCGGCAGCCCACTCCGCCAGCATCAGCCGTTGTGCGGCGGTGCGGGCAAAGAGCTGCAGCACGGACTTGCGGGTTGCCGGTGCAAGCCGGTGTTCCGGTGCCTCGCGAATGATGTGTCCGTCGTAGCCATCCGACAGCAGCAATCCACAATCATCCGGAAAGATATCGAGCGGGACGTCACCATGGGTGGCGAAGAACAGCCGGTCGCAGTGCTGCCGATAATCAGGCCATTTGCGATCGACGCGGAAATCCTCGATCGACGTCTTGATCTCGACGATCCAGATTTCGCCCTTCGCCGACAGCGAGATGAGATCGGCACGCCGGCCGCTGGCGAGCGTCAATTCCGGCAGCACCGCGTGGCGCAATTCCGTGAAAAGCCGCTGAACCCCGCGGCGCACCATGAGCGCGCGATTCGATTGTCGACCGTCCACGAGAGGGTTGTCGTCATGGATAGAGAGAATTGTCATTCGTCTAGACTCTCGTCTGCCACCGCTTTTGTTGCAAAAAAGCCAGCGTCACGGAATTTACACTTTCCCGCCGCCTTGTTGCCACGCAATCCCTTGCATAGCAGCAACTAATCGAAAATAACCGTTGTCACTGATGGTCGGGCCGACCCAGTTTTTCTTCGCTTCTTATTTTAAGAGACTCCTATGCGCTTCCGCAATGCCTTCCTCCTGTGCAGCCTGGCGGCGACACTCGCCGTAGCCGGCTGCTCGACAACTTCGACCAAGTCCGAGACGGCAAGCGGTGAGCCTGCTCCCGTTGCGGAACAGGTCGCTTCGGATCAGATCTTTTCGGGCAATTATGGCGCAGTTGAGGATCACGGTTACGCGCTCCCTGCAGTTCCGATCAACAAGGTCGATGGCCGCTTCCATCGCCAGATCGTCGATTATTCGACGAGCGAGCGTCCCGGCACCATCGTCGTCAACACCCCGAACCGGTTCCTCTACTACGTGCTGCCCGGCGGCAAGGCCGTTCGCTACGGAATCGGCGTCGGCAAGGCCGGCTTTGCATGGGAAGGCGAAGCCTATATCGCCTGGAAGCAGGAATGGCCGATGTGGCACCCGCCGAAGGAAATGGCGGAACGGAAGCCGGAAGTGGCCAAGTATGTCGAGGCAGGCATGGGCCCGGGCCTGAAGAACCCGCTCGGCGCTCGTGCACTCTATCTCTTCAACGACCAGGGCAAGGACACGCTGTTCCGCCTGCATGGCACGCCGGAATGGTCGTCGATCGGCACGGCCGCTTCGTCGGGCTGCATCCGTCTGATGAACCAGGACATCATCGATCTCTACTCCCGCGTTCGTCCGGGCAAGAACGCACGCGTGGTCGTTCAGCAGTAAAACGCGACCAGGATCATGCAATCAGAAAGCCGCCGGATTCCTCGGCGGCTTTTTTGTTGGCCGAACGTCCGCGACGATATTTCCTCGACGTCGCTACGCAGAGTTGCCCCGCTTCCGGTGCTTCAAACCAGGGTGGCTGGCTTCCGGTTCCGTTGCGATTATTTGTTCAAAAAACGCGCAAGAAGGCCTGAAATTCAGCGCCTTATTAAGTAAGGATTATCTAATTAATTAAAAAGTGTGGCCGAGAGATACCTAACCAAGGGACCGCCATGCTGATCAAGACCAAGCTCCTGAGTGCGATTGCACTGTTGTCACTCATCGCGATCGGCATTGCCGTCTACAGCCAGCATGCGCTTGCCGAAAACAGCGCGACGATGGATGCGGTCTATGCCGACCGTATCGTTCCCTTGAAAAATCTGAAGGCAACATCGGACGCTTTTGCCGTCTCGATCGTCGACGCGGCGCACAAGGTGCGCAACGGAAACGAGACGATGGAGGCCGGTCTTGCCTCGGTCAACGACGCCCGGCAGGTGATAACCGCCAATTGGGACGCCTATGTCGCGACCTCTATGACACCGGAGGAGCAGAAGCTTGTCGAGAACGCCAAGCAGCAGATGGTGGTCGCGATGGACTCGATCGCAACGCTGACGAAAATCCTGTCTGAGCGTGATTCTGCGGCGCTCGACAGCTTCGTTCGCACCTCGCTTTACGAAACCATCGATCCCTTGACCGAGACCATCTCGGAAATTTCCGACCTTCAGGTGCACTTGTCGGACAAGGTCTTTCAGGAACAGCATCGCGAATTCGAAACGGTGCGAGCTGTCAGCATCGGCATCATCCTGCTCGTTCTCGCGCTGGCTGCTGGAACCTACCTGGTGGTTTCACGTGGCGTCATCGGTCCGCTCGCCAGGCAGATCGGGGCGATGCGCAAGCTGATCGACGGCCATCTCGAAGACGACGGATCGAATGTGACCGGCAAGGACGAAATCGCCGAGATGGCCCGCGCCATCCAGTCGTTCCGGGAAGCGGCCCGATCCAACCTTCGTCTGCAGGCCGAGGCCGAGGAAAGCCGCCGCAATGGCGAAGCGGAACGCACGCGGATGCAGGACGAGGCCGAAGAGGCCGCGCAGCAGAAATTGATCCAGGCGACGTCAGGCCTTGCGACCGGCTTGCAGCGGCTGGCCGACGGCGATCTCGCCGTGCGGCTGGAGGAACCCTTCTCCGCAGAGTTCGAGCAGTTGCGTCACGACCTCAACAAGGCCGCCGCGCAGCTCAACGATGCCATGCTCGCCGTCGCTGACAGCGCCGGCAATATCGGCATGGGCACCCGCGAAATCAGCCAGAGCGCCGACGACCTGTCGAAACGCACGGAGCAACAGGCGGCATCCCTGGAGGAAACGGCAGCGGCCCTCGACCAGATCACCGCCAATGTCAGCAATTCCTCGCGCCGGACGGAGGAAGCCCGCGACGTGGCAGGCGAAGCAAAGACCAGCGCGACGCAGTCGGCCGTCGTCGTGGCCAATGCCGTCGAGGCGATGCGGCGGATCGAAGAATCATCCAGTCAGATTTCCAGCATCATCGGTGTGATCGATGAGATCGCCTTTCAGACCAACCTTTTGGCGCTGAACGCCGGCGTCGAGGCAGCGCGGGCGGGCGACGCCGGCAAGGGATTTGCGGTCGTGGCGCAGGAAGTGCGCGAACTGGCGCAGCGTTCGGCAAAGGCAGCCAAGGAAATCAAGGAACTGATTCGCAGCTCCAGCTCCGAAGTCGAGAGCGGGGTGCGGCTGGTGCGCGACACCGGCGAGGCGCTCAAGACCATCGAGGCGCACGTCATCACCATCAACGAGCATATGGCTGCCATCGCCACCTCGGCCCGGGAACAGTCGGTAGGGCTGGCCGAGGTCAATACCGCCGTCAACCAGATGGATCAGGTGACGCAGCGCAACGCCGCCATGGTCGAGGAGGCGAATGCCGCGTCGGCGACGCTTGCCCAGGAAGGCACGAACCTTCGCGCCCTGATCGGAAGGTTCCAACTTTCCGGGGAAACCCGTGCCGCGGCCAAGCCAGAGGCGCGGCGGACGCCGCCCCGCGCCGTCACGCCCCAACAGCACGCGAACATCGGAAACCGACCGCCTGCGGTACGATCGGCTGGGTATGCGGTGCAGGGCAACGCGGCCTTGTCCACCGAAGGCTGGGCCGAGTTCTGATCTACAGCGTTTCCGCCCCAAACGGAGGCACGGAAACGCCCTATGTCTTTGGTTTTTCGCGTTTCCGGACGGAAAACCGCTTCGCAGTTTTCCTGGAAAGTCTCCGGCGTTGATGAAGCCCGGCGCCGCCTTGATCAGGCGGCCAGCCGGGCCTTCAACTCGCGGCGACGGCGATGCAGGACCGGTTCGGTATAACCGTTCGGCTGCTCGCGGCCCTTGAGCACCAGCTCGAGCGCTGCCTGGAAGGCAATCGAGCCGTCAAAATTGCCGGCCATCGCTGCATACTGTGCATCATCGGCGTTCTGGCCGTCGACGACGGCGGCCATGCGCTCCATCGTCTCGACCACCTGCGCCTCGGTGACGACGCCGTGATGCAACCAGTTCGCCATGTGCTGCGCCGAGATGCGCAGAGTGGCACGATCCTCCATCAGGCCGACATTGTTGATGTCGGGCACCTTGGAGCAACCGACGCCCTGATCGACCCAGCGCACGACGTAGCCGAGAATGCCCTGCGCGTTGTTATCGAGCTCGCGCTGGATTTCCTCTGGCGTCCAGTTCGGACGGGTCGCGACCGGAACCGACAGTATATCGCTGAGCTTGGCCCGTGCCCGGCTCTTCAAGCCGGCCTGAACGTCGGCGACATTGACCCGGTGATAATGCGTAGCGTGCAGGGTCGCAGCCGTCGGCGACGGCACCCAGGCGGTATTGGCACCCGCCTTCGGGTGGGCGACCTTCTGCTCCAGCATCGCCGCCATCAGGTCCGGCATGGCCCACATGCCCTTGCCGATCTGCGCATGGCCGGAAAGCCCGCATTCGAGACCGATGTCGACGTTCCAGTTTTCGTAAGCGCCGATCCAGGCGGCCTGTTTCATGTCGCCCTTGCGGATCATCGGACCGGCTTCCATCGAAGTGTGGATCTCGTCGCCGGTGCGATCGAGGAAACCGGTGTTGATGAAGACGACGCGTTCGCGCGCGGCGCGGATGCACTCCTTGAGATTGACCGTCGTGCGGCGCTCCTCGTCCATGATGCCCATCTTCATGGTGTTGGCGGGCATGCCGAGTGCCGCCTCGACGCGCGAGAAGATCTCGCAGGCGAAAGCGACTTCTTCCGGCCCATGCATCTTCGGCTTGACGACATACATTGAGCCGTCGCGGGAGTTCATGCGGCGGCCGCCCTGGCCGATATCGTGCAGAGCGATCAGCGCGGTTGCCATCGCGTCCATGATGCCTTCCGGCACCTCGTTTCCGTCGCGATCAAGGATAGCCGGATTCGTCATCAGGTGACCGACGTTGCGCACCAGCATCAACGAGCGGCCTGGCAAGGTCAGCGTGCCCCCACTTGGCGCCGTGTAGACGCGATCGGCGTTGAGGCGGCGCATGAAGCTGCGGCCGCCCTTGGCGACTTCCTCCTCGAGATCGCCCTTCATCAGGCCGAGCCAGTTGCGGTATACGACGACCTTGTCTTCGGCATCGACCGCCGCAACCGAATCTTCGCAGTCCATGATGGTGGTGATCGCGGATTCGAGAATGACGTCGGAAATATGAGCCGGGTCATCCTTGCCGATCGGAGTCGTCGCATCGAGAACGACGACGGCATGCAGATTGTTGTGCCGGAGAACGATCTGCGACGGCGCTTCGTGCGAACCCGCAAAGCCGGCAAACTGCTCGGAGTTGCGAAGCGTCGTCTTCGCTCCGCCCGCAAGCGCAACCGAAAGGCTGCCGGAAGCAATCTTCAGCGACGCAACATCCGCCCAGCTGCCGCTTTCCAGCGGCGCGCTTGCATTGAGGAAGTCGCGCGCCCAGGCAATGACCTTGGTGCCGCGCTTGGGATTGTAGCCGCGTCCCTTTTCCGCACCGCCTTCGTCGGAAATGGCATCGGTGCCGTAGAGGGCGTCATAGAGCGAACCCCAGCGTGCGTTGGCGGCGTTGAGGGCATAGCGTGCATTCATGACGGGAACGACGAGCTGCGGACCGGCGATCGTAGCGATTTCAGGATCGACATTATCAGTCGAAACAGAAAACTCGGGGCCCTCAGGCAGGAGATAACCTATCTCCTTCAGAAAGCCCTGGTAGGCTTCGAGGTCGCTCGGCGCGCCATTTTCGCGATACCAGGCATCGATCCTGGCCTGCAGATCGTCGCGCTTGGCAAGCAAGGCGCGGTTCTTCGGCGCGAGGTCATGGACGATCTCCGACAGCGCGGAAAAAAACCGCTCGGCGTCGACGCCGGTGCCCGGCATCGCCTCGTCGACCAGAAAGCCATGCAGACCTGCATCGATCTTCAATCCGTATTTCTCAATGCGGTCCATCTTTTTACTCCTTGAAACAGGCCACTCGCGCGCGTGAAAGGCCGGCAGTTTCTCACCAATTCATTCCCTGTCAATTCAGCAAGGATGCGAAGAATTATTTCCAAAATCGAAAAGATCAGCCATGGGCAATGCGCGGCCTGCCGCTCGCCGACGCGATGAAACGTGCCTCGACCAGCTTGCGGCTTCCTTCGACCTCGGGAGCGTCGATTTCTTCTCGCAGCATCGAAGCCGGCTCGTCGGCACCGTTGGTGCGTGCCGCCTCAAGCGCCATCGTCTCGGCGCGACGGCGGGCCGCTGAAAAGGCCTGGTCCTGATCGAGAAAACGCTCGCTCACCCCTGCTCCGTTGACGATGAAAATGCCCTCTTCCGGCGTGGTGACGAACACGGTGACGGTTGCCCGCACCTGGCCGACAACCGCACCGATGGCATTTGCGACATCGGCCTCATCAGGGATGGATGGCTCGGTGCCAAGCATGTCGGCAATAGCGGGATAATAGACCGGGGCCGAAGCCCCCAAACCGACGAGCGGGCGATCGAGACCGATCGAAAACCGCACGATACCAGGCGCGCGGGTCAGAGCACGATCGACTGCCTGCGAGACCGCCGGGTCGATGGCCCCTGCCCCGTCTTCGCCGAGACAGGCCTGCAGGATGACTTCGCACGATTGGCGCGTGACGCGATCGACGATCATCTCGGCCATCGCCTCGGCAGATGCAGCAATCGGCTGGCCGGAGCCGTCGCGGATGCGCGCTGCCAGTTCGATGCCGAGACGGGCAGCCTCGACGCTCCATTGCGACTGCCTGCCGAGCACATGCATTGCATCGGAGGGCGTCAGGCCGCAGATATGCACCAGGCCGCGTGCCACCAGCCGGTCCAGCGTTGCCCGCTGCGGCGTCGAGGTCAGCAGGTTTTCAAGCGAGATCGGCACTGTGCCGATGCGCTCGTAGAGCGCCTGCTCCTGTGGCTGCAGACCGCTCGCCAGATGGTCGGGTAGACCGGTGCGAACAGCCAGGCGGCCGTTGTTGCGGCCGGCATGTTGCGCCCGCAGTTGTTTTTCCAAAACGGACAGCACCGCATCGCCATGCAGCGCCGCCGCGAGGCTGAGCGGCATCAACCGCCTCGGCCCAAGGTCGATCTTCGCCTTCAGCCCACGATCATTGATGCGGACCTCCGAATCGCCGCCAAGGCCATAGGTGCGCATCGCCACCGCCTCGACCATGGTGCGGAAACCGCCGACCACCGCACCTTCGCCATCGAGCCGCGGACGACCGCGGTCAAGTACCGCGACATCCGTCGTCGTGCCGCCGATATCCGAGACCACGGCATTGTCGAGGCCGGTCAGGTGCCGCGCACCGACAAGGCTGGCGGCAGGGCCGGAAAGGATCGTCTCGATCGGCCGAAGTCTTGCCTCCTCGGCCGAGATCAAGGCGCCATCGCCGCGCACAACCATCATGGGCACATCGATGCCGCGGGACTTCAAAAAGCCCTCGCACGAGCCGATCAGGCGATCGATCATCGAGACGAGCCGGGCGTTCAGCAGTGTCGTCAGCGCCCGGCGCGGGCCGCCGAGCTTGGACGAAAGCTCATGGCTGCAGGTAACCGGCAGATGCGAGACTTCGCGGATGCGGTCGCGCACCCGCTTCTCGTGATCCGGATTGCGGACGGCAAAATAGCCGGCGATCGCAAAGGAGGAAACCTGATTGGCCAAGGTCGGCAGGGCCTCATCGAGCGCGGTCATGTCGAGCGGCGTCTCGCCGCCGTGAACGTTGTGACCGCCCGGCAGGAAGATCACCGGATCGGAGCCGAGCGCATCCTGCAGCCCGTCACGCTTGAGATCGTCTGGCCCGAAGCCGATCATCACCAGGCCGGCACGGCCGCCCTGGCCCTCGACGAGCGCGTTGGTCGCAAGCGTGGTCGACAGGGATACGAGGCCGATGGCGGAAGCCGGGACGCCGGCCTTCTCCAAGACGGATTCCACCGCGCCGGAAATCCCGACGGCCAGATCGTGGCGGGTCGTCAGCGCCTTTGCCTTGGCGACGACACCCGCCGTTTCGCTGAAGAGAACGGCGTCGGTGTAGGTTCCGCCGGTATCGATGCCGAGAAGAAAATGGGACGTCAATTCAAGCCAGTCCAGTGTTTCGGCCCGGGGTAGCGCCGGGTTCAATGGGGATCGATCCGGTGATATGACATATTGGAAGAGAAGGCCATCGTGTCGCGGACATTCGCAGTCAGCAGAGCGACACGATACGAACGGGGGTGCGGCATGACGTTTTCCAGAGCTTCGGCAGTCGCCGGCATTCTTGCGGCAGGTCTGCTCTTCGCCCAGCCGGGCGGCGCGCAGGACGCCGTGGAGGAGGAATACAAGCCGCAACTGCCCGACGTCTCGATCTACAAGGCGATGCTCGACGCCAACAAGCAGACCGGGTGGATCCAGTTTCGCAACTACGACGACCGGCAGCTGATCTATTTTACCGCGCTGCAGACGATGCATTGCCGGCTATCGGAAATCCGCTACTCGATCAACTCGGACGCTCTCGACAAGCGCTTCCCCTTGGCAAAATGCAATCCGCAGATCCCCTTCAACCTGCCCGCCGACGAAACGGCCGAGTATGTCTACATCTCGCTGCCCGCAAACGAGGCCAAGACATTGACGATCCAGGCGGTGTGGGACGACGGTGCCGGCAGCGAGATCGTCGTCTACAAGCCCTGCGACAATGTCGGGGATGCGACCTGCGCCGCGATCAAGACCATCAAGAAGCCATCGAGGCTGTTGCCGCAGCCGATGCCGGCGGATTCGCCGGTGCGTGGCGTGCAATCGGCTATTCCCGGCAAGACCTTCAGCGAGCCGAAACCCGCATCGGCAAGCCGCCCCGCGGTTGAGTAGTCAGCCTCTGCACCGGCCAGGGCCGGGTCTCGTCGGTGACGTCGAAACGGAACCGATGCATCAGGACGGCAAGCGCAATGACCGCCTCCTGCAGCGCGAAGGTCGCGCCGATGCAGATGCGCGGTCCGGCGCCGAAAGGCAGATACTGAAAACGATGCAGCTTCTCGCGGTTTTCCGGCAGGAAACGCTCGGGCATGAAGGCGCGCGGCCGGTCCCAGTAGAGCACGTGACGGTGCAACGTCCACGGCATCACCAGAACCGCGATGCCCTTGGGTATCCTGACGCGCTCGCCGGACGGTGACGTCCATTCGTCCTCCTCGATGGCGGCGCGATTGATCGACGGCGCCGGCGGGTAGAGACGCATCGCCTCCTCGAAGGCCGCCAGCACATGCGGCATCAGGTTCAGCCATTCGACCGGTTCGGCACCGCTCTTGAGCACGGTGTCGATCTCCGCCTCCATCGTCTCGCGGAAAGCCGGCGTGTTGGCGACGCAATAGAGCGTCCAGGCCAACGCCCGGGCAGTGGTCTCATGCCCGGCGCCGATGAAGGTGAGGATATTGTCCTCGATCTCTTGCGTCGAAAGGCCGTTTGCGCCCTCCGTCTGCAGCAGCAATGTGAGGAAATCGTTGGGCGTGCCTGCTGGGTCCGTCGCCATGCGCTGGCGCCTCATCGCCATCGTTTCCGAGACGATCGACCGGAACCGGTTCATGACCTTCTTGCCGCCGATGCGGGTCAATCGCGGCAGCCATTCCGGCGCCAGCAGGATATCCATCGGATCGACGCGCCCCATGCGGTGCAGAAGCTCTTCGACACTCTGGACGAAGCCCTCCCTTTCGACGGCGACCTCACCGGAAAACAGCGTTTCCGCCAGGATATCGAAGGTCAGTTCGGTCATGTCGCTGGCGACATTGGTGGTGAACGGCTTCACCTTCGCGTGCGCGTAGCGTTCGACGAACTCTTCCGACCGGCGCAGCATCTGCCCGGCGAATCCCTTGGCGTGGCGCGGGGTAAAAACCGGCGCAATGGCCTTGCGCGACCGTTTCCAGATCTCGCCTTCGGCCGTCAGAAGACCGTCACGCAGGATCGGGCGGAGGATCAGCCGCCGAACCTTCGACATCTCATAGTTGCTGACGTTTTCGACGAGGATATAGCGGATGAGGCCGGGATCGTTGACGATCAGGGTGCGCTGCGTGATGAACTTGGTCTCGATCCACGGCAGCGTGTAGGACGGCTCGCCCCAGAGTTCGAGCGGATTGCGCAGAACAGTCTTGATGATCTTCAGGTAGGACGGCACGCCGACCCGAGGAATGGGAGCCGGTGGTTCGAAGGGCTCCGGACGCATGTCCATGGTGATAGGCCTTTCTCGATTGCGCCAGGATTTCAGGTTTTTACGGCGCAATCAAGGAAAGTGCTTCACATG
This sequence comes from Ensifer canadensis, assembly GCF_017488845.2. Lineage (NCBI taxonomy): Bacteria > Pseudomonadati > Pseudomonadota > Alphaproteobacteria > Hyphomicrobiales > Rhizobiaceae > Ensifer > Ensifer canadensis. The sequence goes on along the minus strand of NZ_CP083370.1, from coordinate 3,731,699 downwards.
AATCACAACAGGCCTTCGAGCTCCACGAGCTTGTCGTTCACCAGCCAGCCGTAATAGTTTTCTTCGGGCCACTGGGTCTCGCCGCCCTGGTTCCTGGCGGCAAGGGCTGCTGCGCGTTGGTCCGGATTGCCGACATTGTAAAGCGTGGCGGTGACGCCGGGATTGCCTGAAATATCGACGCCGGCGATCGACTTGTAGACGTCGATCGAGTGGCGGATCGAGGCGGCCATATAGGCGAGCGAGACATCAGGATCCATGATCGCCTCGTAGACCCCGGCGGCGTTGTTCTCGTCGAGCCGTTCGTAGCCCGACGTCTTCGAGACGATATCGGTCAGCATCAGGGCGGTCAGCGGATTGATCTGCCCGAGGCCAAAGGTCTGGCCGGCAAAGAACGGCTGGAAGAAAACGGCGCTGAAACGGTTGTTCGGGAAGGACTTGCCGTCGACGGACTTGCCGCGGAATTCGCTGTCCCAGACCCGCTCGCGGCAGCTCCACAGCGAATAGGAGCTCTTCTTTCCGGTGCAGTCGGCAAATTGCGGGCGGGCGACGAACTCAGCCACCGTCTCGCCGTCATAGCCGAACTGGAAGCTGTTGCCGGCATAGGCTGCAGCCTTGACGTAGTAGGACTGCAGCCGATCGTAGGCATCGACATTGTAGGTATGTTCGCCGACGATGGCGCCGATCATGTGGATCGGTGCGATGCCATAGGCGCGCGACGTCGACTTGATCTTGCTGATCAGCTGCCGGTCATTGGCGAGCAGATCCCGCACCTTCTCGAATTTGGCATCGAAGGACGTGCGGCCGGCCTTGGTGCGGCGAACGGATGCGCCCGGGATGCCGGGTTGTTCGACGTTCCGGTTGCCCGGCGGAACAACATTGGCCGCCATCGTCTGGCCTGCGGTCAGGCAAAACGTGGCAATAGCGAGCATGCAGGCGGTAAAACGCACGATCTCTTCTTCCTATGAACGGTGGAGACGCCCTATCCGGCGGTGCGGCTCCTACGACAGGATCGTGTCGGAAAGATGCCTCCGGCCACGATCGATTGCGGTTTCCGTGTTAGAAAAAATGAAGGCGCCTGTCGAGAGACAGGCGCCTTGCATCTTCACGGTTGCCTGACGGCAAAGGATTGCCGCCACCTCCGCGTTACAGGATGCAACGCGTGCGTCACAGGATGTAACGCGACAGGTCGGTGTTGGCGGCGAGATCGCCGACGTGCTTGCGCACATATTCGGCATCGATCGTGATAGCCTGGCCAGCGCTATCCGGCGCATTGAACGAGATTTCATCCAGCACGCGCTCCATCACCGTCTGCAGCCGGCGGGCGCCGATGTTCTCGACGCTCGAGTTGAGCTGGACTGCCACGTCGGCAAGCGCATCGATGGCATCGTCGGTGAAGTCGAGTTTCACTTCTTCCGTCTCAAGCAGAGCCTTGTACTGACGGATGAGGCTCGCCTCGGTCTCCGTCAGGATGCGGCGGAAGTCTTCCTTGGTCAGGGCACGCAGCTCGACGCGGATCGGCAGGCGGCCCTGCAGTTCGGGCAGAAGATCGGAAGGCTTCGACACATGGAAGGCGCCCGAGGCGATGAAGAGAATGTGATCGGTCTTTACCGGTCCATACTTGGTCGCAACCGTCGTGCCTTCCACCAGCGGCAGCAGATCGCGCTGAACGCCTTCGCGCGATACGCCGGCACCCATGCCGCCTTCACGCGATGCGATCTTGTCGATCTCGTCGAGGAAGACGATGCCGTCGTCCTCGACCGCCCTCATCGCCTCGCGCTGGATCTGCTCGTTGTCGAGCAGCTTGTCGGACTCGTCGTTGACGAGCACCTCATAGGAAGCCTTGACCGTCGTCTTGACCTTCTTGGTGCGTGCGCCCATCGCCTTGCCGAACATTTCCGACAGGTTGAGTACACCGATATTGGCGCCCGGCATGCCCGGAATTTCGAAGCCGCCCGGCGCGCCGGTCTCGGCGATATCGACCTCGATCTCCTTGTCGTCCAGTTCGTTGGCGCGCAGCTTCTTGCGGAAGGAATCGCGCGTTGCCGGCGAGGCCGTGGCGCCGACCAGCGCGTCAAGCACCCGCTCCTCGGCATTCTGGTGCGCCCTTGCCTTGACCTCCGCCCGGCGCTTTTCGCGCACGAGACCGATGCCGACCTCGACGAGGTCGCGGATGATCTGTTCGACATCGCGGCCGACATAGCCGACTTCGGTGAACTTGGTCGCCTCGACCTTGACGAAGGGTGCACCGGCAAGCTTTGCCAGACGGCGGGAGATTTCCGTCTTGCCGACACCGGTCGGCCCGATCATCAGAATATTCTTCGGCATGACCTCGTCACGCAACTCGTCGCCGAGCTGCTGGCGCCGCCAGCGGTTGCGCAGCGCAATCGCCACCGCGCGCTTGGCGTCGTTCTGGCCGATGATGAACCGGTCGAGTTCCGACACGATTTCCCTAGGTGAAAAAGTACTCATGTATTCCTCTCAAACTCGGTCCGCGTCAGCTCCATCAGGAGTGTGCGGCCGGACGCATCTATCCATTCGCCAAAGGGCACGAAGCCAGCTTTCGCATAGGCCCTCACGGCCCTTCTGTTGCCCGCATCGGGGTCGATCACGATCCGTGGTGCGCCGGCGGCAAAAAGCGTCTGCGCAAAGGCCCTCAAGGCCAGCGACGCCACGCCTTTTCCGGTCATCTCCGGCGGGCCGATGAAGATATCGACGCCGGGGACATCGCCGGGCAGATCCTTCGCCCACGGCTCTTCGTCATATTCGGACGGTGTCCAGGACTGGATGTAGCCGGCGGGCTCGCCGGCTACATGGAAGATGAAGCCATCCACTTCGCCCGTGGCGCAGCCGTCGCGGATCAACACGACTTCCTTGTCCGGATCACCCCACCATTGCCGCACATGCGGCTCGCTCAACCAGGCATGCAGCATCGGCAGGTGGTCATCGGCCACCCGTTCGAAGCTGACATGAACCTGGTCAGTTGCCATCCAGCGTCTCCACCACGATATTGTGGTTGGTATAGACGCAGATGTCGCCTGCGATCTCGAGCGCCCGGCGGGCGATTTCTTCGGCCGACTTGTCGCTGTCCATCAGGGCGCGGGCCGCGGCAAAGGCATAGTTGCCGCCCGAGCCGATGGCGATCGTTCCATGTTCCGGCTCCAGCACGTCGCCATTGCCGGTAATCGCCAGCGTGATCGACTTGTCGGCGACCAGCATCATCGCTTCGAGATTGCGCAAATACTTGTTGGTGCGCCAATCCTTGGCGAGTTCCACTGCCGCGCGCATCAACTGGTCGGGATATTGCTCCAGCTTGGCTTCGAGCCGCTCCAGAAGCGTGAAGGCATCGGCCGTCGCCCCGGCAAAGCCGGCGATAACGTCGCCCTTGGCGAGACGCCGTACCTTGCGGGCATTGCTCTTCATCACCGTCTGGCCAAGGCTGACCTGGCCGTCGCCGGCCATCACCACCTTGCCGTCCTTGCGCACCGTGATGATGGTGGTCGCATGCATCGTTCCGTAGGGATTGTGTTCACTCATTGAAGATACCTGTCGGCCCCAGAACCAGGGGCGTTGGGGGCTCGAACGAGCCTGGTTGCTTGGAGCCTATGTAAGTGCGCCTTACGCGATTGCAAATCCCGGTGAGCCACGCAGTTGACCGTAAATCGGGCGCCTGCCCGAATCGTTCGAATCTCAGCCGCGGTTCTGGATATTTTCCGCCTCCCCTGATAAGGAGCGGCTCCAGCGCATACAGGAGAGCCTGATGGCAGAAGCCACGTCCAGCCGCACCGGCCAAGTTTCGCGAAAGACGAATGAAACGGCCGTGTCCGTATCCGTCAATATCGATGGAACCGGAACGTCGAAGATTGCGACCGGAGTCGGCTTCTTCGACCACATGCTGGACCAGCTTTCCCGACATTCGCTGATCGACATGGACATCAAGACCGATGGCGACCTCCATGTCGACGATCACCACACTGTCGAAGACACTGGCATTGCCATCGGCCAGGCCATTGCCAAGGCGCTTGGCGACCGGCGCGGCATTACCCGCTACGCCTCGCTCGACCTTGCCATGGACGAGACGATGACGCGCGCGGCGGTGGATGTGTCCGGCCGGCCGTTCCTTGTCTGGAACGTCGCCTTTACCTCACCGAAGATCGGCACGTTCGACACCGAACTGGTGCGCGAATTCTTCCAGGCGCTCGCCCAGAATGCCGGGATCACGCTGCATATCCAAAATATCTACGGCGCCAACAACCATCATATCGCCGAGACCTGCTTCAAGTCCGTCGCCCGCGTGCTTCGCACGGCAACCGAAATCGACCCGCGCCAGGCCGGACGCGTTCCCTCGACCAAGGGTACGCTTGCCTGAGCGGTCATTATCTGGCTGATGACCATGGCCTCTTACATGATCCTGACCCCGCCGGGCGCCCGCGCCGACGATGACCGAGCGCGTTTCGTCGCCGACGGCTTCTCGTGGGGCGCCTTTCTGTTTCCGGCGCTCTGGCTTTTCGCCAAGCGCATGTGGCTCTTCGGAATCGCAGTTGCTGTTCTGCAGATTTTGTTAATCTCTCTGTCGGTGATCGGTGGCGGCCTCCTGGCAGCGCTGCTGTTGCATCTGGCGCTCGGCCTCATGGTCTCGCTGGAAGGCCCTGTTTTCATCGCCCGCCGCCTGATCGCCCGCAACTGGACGGTGCGCTCGATCGTGCCGGCGCGCGATCTTGAGACCGCCGAGGAAATCTACTTCGCAAACGTGGCCCCGGCCGACCGAAAGGCAGCGGAGCGGCCATCTGTCGACTGGCCGAGACAGGCGCCGGCAAACACCGGCCCGGGTCTTGGGCTTTTTGAATCCTACGGAGAACGCTGATGCGCGTCGCCATTATCGACTATGGATCGGGCAATCTGCGCTCGGCAACGAAGGCTTTCGAACGGGCAGCGCGGGAAGCCGGCATCGACGCAGAGATCGACCTGACGGACAGGCCCGAGCGGGTGGCGACCGCCGACCGCATCGTCCTGCCGGGCGTGGGCGCCTATGCCGATTGCCGTCGCGGCCTTACGGCCGTCGACGGCATGGAGCAGGCACTGACCGAGGTCGTCGAAGAGGCCGGTCGCCCGTTTCTCGGCATCTGCGTCGGCATGCAGCTGATGTCGTCGCGCGGCCTGGAAAAGACCACGACCCACGGCTTCGGCTGGATCCCCGGCGACGTCGTAGAAATGAGGCCGGCGGATCCGTCGCTGAAAATCCCACAGATCGGCTGGAACACGCTGCGGCTTGCCCGCACGCACCCGCTGTTTGACGGCATCCGCACCGGCGACGACGGCCTGCACGCCTATTTCGTGCACTCCTACCATCTGGCCGCGGAAAATGCCGGCGATGTTGTGGCCGAGGCGGATTACGGCGGCGCCGTCACCGCCTTCGTCGCCAATGGCAACAAGGCCGGCTCGCAGTTCCATCCGGAAAAGAGCCAGGCGCTTGGCCTTGCCCTCATCTCGAATTTCCTGCGTTGGAAGCCCTGAAGGCTCCGGCGACCTCTGATCGGATAGATACATGATCCTTTTTCCCGCTATCGACCTGAAAGACGGGCAATGCGTGCGCCTGAAGCTCGGCGACATGGAGCAGGCAACGGTCTACAACCCGGATCCGGGCGCCCAGGCGCGCGCCTTCGAGGAGCAGGGTTTCGAGTGGTTGCATGTGGTCGACCTCAACGGTGCCTTTGCCGGCGAGACCGTTAATGGTGCTGCCGTCGACGCGATCCTCAAGTCGACCAAGAACCCGGTCCAACTCGGCGGCGGCATCCGTACGCTTGACCATATCGACAACTGGCTGTCGCGCGGGCTTGCCCGCGTCATCCTCGGCACCGTCGCGGTGCGCGACCCGGCACTGGTGATCGAAGCCTGCCGAAAATTCCCGGGCAAGGTCGCCGTCGGCATCGACGCTAAGGGCGGCAAGGTTGCGGTCGAGGGCTGGGCCGAGGCGTCGGAACTCGGCGTCATCGAGCTTGCGAAGAAATTCGAGGGTGCCGGCGTATCGGCGATCATCTACACCGACATCGATCGCGACGGCATTCTCACGGGCATCAACTGGCCTTCGACGCTGGAGCTTGCCGATGCGGTTTCGATCCCGGTGATCGCTTCGGGCGGTCTCGCTTCGATGGATGATATCCGGCGAATGATCGCCCCGGATGCGGCAAAACTTGAAGGCGCGATCTCCGGCCGTGCGCTCTATGATGGCCGCATCGACCCGCAGGAAGCCCTGGCGCTGATCCGCGCCACGAGAAAGGCATGAGCCGATGACCCTCAAAGCCCGCGTTATCCCCTGCCTCGACGTCAAGGACGGTCGGGTCGTCAAAGGGGTCAACTTCGTCGACCTGATCGATGCCGGCGACCCGGTGGAGGCAGCCCGCGCCTATGATGCGGCCGGAGCGGACGAGCTCTGCTTCCTCGACATCACCGCCTCGTCGGACAACCGCGAAACCATCTTCGATGTGGTGGCGCGCACGGCCGAGCAGTGTTTCATGCCACTGACCGTCGGCGGTGGCGTGCGTCAGGTGGCCGATATCCGCAAGCTGCTTTTGGCAGGCGCCGACAAGGTGTCGATCAACACGGCGGCGGTGAAGAACCCGGATCTCGTCGCCGAAGCCGCCGACAAGTTCGGCAACCAGTGCATCGTCGTTGCGATCGACGCCAAGAAAGTCTCGAAGGACGGCGAAGAGAACCGCTGGGAAATCTTCACCCATGGCGGCCGCCAGACGACGGGCATCGATGCAGTGGACTTTGCCCGGCGCGTCGTCGATCTCGGTGCCGGCGAAATCCTTTTGACCTCGATGGATCGTGACGGAACGAAGAGCGGCTACGATATCGCGCTCACCCGGGCGGTTGCCGATGCGGTGCGTGCGCCGGTCATTGCGTCCGGAGGCGTCGGCACGCTCGACCATATGGTTGCCGGCATCCGCGACGGCCATGCGACGGCGGTTCTGGCCGCTTCGATCTTCCACTTCGGCACCTATAGCATTGGCGAAACCAAGCGCTATATGGCCGAACATGGCATCGCCATGCGTCTCGATTGAGTTTCAGGGTTTCGTTCATGAGTGATTTCTCCCTTTCCGACCTCGAGACCATCGTCGCCGCGCGCGCCAAAGCGTCACCGGACGAATCCTGGACGGCGAAACTGGTCGCAAGCGGCCAGCAGAAAGCGGCCAAGAAGCTGGGCGAGGAAGCGGTCGAAACCGTGATCGCAGCGATCCGCAACGACCGCCAGAATCTCGTCGATGAGAGCGCCGATCTGCTCTATCATCTCATGGTCGTATTGAAAATTGCAGACATTCCGTTGCAGGATGTGCTCGACGAACTTGCACGGCGGACAAGCCAATCCGGTCTGCAGGAAAAGGCTAATCGGCAGGATCCATGACCCTAGCTGCGCAAGACATCGAAACGGTCGATCTCCCGGACAATCTCCAGAACCGGGACTATTCGCCCTATCATCTGTTTTCTGCCGAAGAGTGGTCCCGCTTTCGCGCGGACACGCCCCTGACGTTGACGGCAGACGAAGTGCAGCGTCTGCGCTCGCTGAACGACCCGGTGGACCTCGGCGAGGTCAGGCAGATTTACCTGTCGCTGTCGCGGCTTCTGTCCGCGCATGTGGAATCGTCCCAGCTTTTGTTCGAGCAGCGCAAGCGCTTCCTCAGCATGTCCGGCGAGACGAAGACGCCCTTCGTCATCGGCATTGCCGGATCGGTCGCCGTCGGCAAGTCGACGGCCGCACGTATCCTTGCCCAGCTCCTGTCGCGCTGGCCGTCGAGCCCGAAGGTCGATCTGGTGACGACGGACGGCTTCCTCTATCCGAACGCCGTCCTGCAGCGCGAAAACATGATGGATCGCAAGGGCTTCCCGGAAAGCTACGACCTCGGCGCGCTGCTGCGGTTCCTCTCGGCGATCAAGGCCGGCCAGCCCAATGTCAAGGCACCGAGCTATTCGCACATGACCTATGACGTGCTGCCGGACCAGTACACGGTCATCGACCGGCCCGACATTCTGATCTTCGAAGGCATCAACGTCCTGCAATCGCGCAACCTGCCCGCCGACGGCAAGATCGTGCCGATGGTCTCGGACTTCTTCGACTTCTCGATCTACATCGACGCCGAGGAGAGCCTGATCCACAGCTGGTATGTCAGCCGCTTCATGCGCCTCAGGGAAACGGCCTTCAAGAATCCGGAATCCTACTTCCACCGCTATGCGACCATCAGCGAGGATGCGGCGCGCGCGATCGCCGAAGGACTTTGGCACAACATCAACCTGAAGAACCTGCACCAGAACATTCTGCCGACGCGGCCGCGCGCCGACCTCATCCTGCAGAAAGGCCCCAACCACCTCACCGAGAAGGTGGCGCTGCGCAAGCTTTGAGCGTGCAACATGCGTGCGACCCGAGAATACGCAGCGATGGCTTCGCGGAAAATGTGGGCGTGACGCGAAGGCTGCCGCTCTATTTTGACGCGACATGCCTTAGGGGTTCACCCGGCGCAGCGTCAGATTGAGTCGGCCACCGTTCTTGAGCAGCGTCGATGTGTTCGGATAGATCCGGTCGACGCCGTGGAAGGCCAGACGCCCCTCGCCGCCGAGCACGACGATATCGCCGCTTTCGAGCCTGAAGGATATGGTCTGGCTGCCGCGCTCTCTGCCGCCGACCCGAAACAGGCAGCTATCGCCAAGGGAAATCGAGACGACTGATGTTTCCAGATCGCGCTCGTCCCTGTCTTGGTGCAGACCCATGCGGGCCTCGTCGGAATAGAAATTCACCAGGCATGCTTCCGGCCGTTTGTCGCTGGCCGAAACCGCATTCCAGATTTCAAGGAGAACATCCGGCATCGGCGGCCACGGCCTGCCCGTCCCCGGATGCTGCGGCTGATAACGGTAGCCCTTCTCGCGGTCGGTCACCCAGCCGAGCGGGCCGCAATTGGTCATGCGCACCGACATCGGCTTACCGGTCTTCGGCATCGCCGGCACGAACAGCGGCGCTTCGTGCACCACGCCCCTGATCGCTTCAACGATCTGCTCCTGACGGGCCCGGTCGAGAAAGCCAGGGATGTGTTTTATTCCTTTCGGGAGAACCTGCATGAGGTTGCCCTCACTCCTCAAGCCCGAGCAGTTTTGCCGGGACGCCGTAGCGCTCAGACCAGCCGGCATAGGCGACATCCGTCGGACCAACGACGTGATCCACCAGATTCCATCGACCGCCCTGGAAGCTGACGAGCGCGAACACCGTCAAGCCATCCATCATGTCGGCCTCGTCGCGAAACCCGGTCTGCGCGAGATCGATGCTGCCGCCGCCCGGACGTTGCGGCTCGACCTGGACGAAGGCCCAGTTCGGCGCCGCTCGCATCGTCGTGACGACGAATTCAACCGAACCGCGCATCTCCGCCTCGACGGCAGGCCGCAAGGCATCAAGGATCGCTGCACGCTCCGAACTACCCTTAGCCGGCTCACGCAGCGATTGCGCGGTGCCGGCGGAGGCAAGTCCAAGACTTGCGACCACCAGAACGACGCTCGAAAATGCACGCATCGACAAGGCTGTCACGCGGCATCCAGATCCGGAATGCGCAGCACCTGACCGGGGTAAATTTTGTCGGGATGGGTCAGCATCGGTTTGTTTGCCTCGAAGATGACCGTGTGCTTGGCGCCCTTGCCCTTGCCGTACTGCGCCTCGGCGATCTTCCAGAGGTTGTCGCCCTTCTTGACGGTATAGAAGACGGGGGCCTTGGCGGGCGCGGGCGCTGCACCGGCATCCGCCACCTTCAGCTCAGACGCTTCGACCGAAGACACGCCGAGCGTGTTGCCGACGGCGACGACCGCCTTCTCGAACGCCGTCTGATCCTTGACGACACCCTTCAGCACCACCTTGTCGTTGACGACTTCGACCTGGACGTCCTTGGTGCCGAGATCGTGCGAAGCGAGTTCCTTCTGGACGCTGTCGGCATCAGGCGCATCGTCGTCACCGCCAATGCCCAACTTCTTGCCGGCGTTCTTGATAAAACTGAAAAGGCCCATGGATTTCTCCTTCTGCAAAAGTTCCTGCGCGATAAGAGAGGGCGCTTGGCGACAAAAGACAAGGGACAGCCGAAAAGAATCCGCAACCGCAAGTCACTCGCCAGTCGGGCGGCCGCGCAACTTCTTGGTCTCGCCGCGACCGGTTTTTTCCTTCAGTCGGCGCTCGATCGAGCCGCGTGTCGGCTTGGTCTTCCTGCGCGGTGGCGGCGGCGGCTCCGCGGCCTTCAGGATCATCTCCTTCAGCCGTTCACGGGCATCCTCGCGGTTGCGCTCCTGGCTGCGAAAGCGACTGGCCTCGATCATCAACACGCCGTCTTTCGAGGCGCGGCGACCGGCGAGCTTCAGGGTGTTGGCCTTGATGCGATCGGTGAGCGCGGGCGAGGCCTGGACATTGAAGAACAACTGAACGGCCGTCGACACCTTGTTGACGTTCTGTCCACCCGGCCCGCCAGCCAGCACGAATTGCTCGCTGAGTTCCCACCCGGCGATAACGATCTGTTCGTTGATGTATAAAGGGTCGCTGGCCATGATCGCTCCTGGCGCTTTCTACTGCATAATTCCTAAAACCGGAATCGATTTACGGAGAAAATTATGCAGCAGATCTCGAGCCTTACAGCGTCCTTTGCGCGTCACATTTGACGCGTGCGCTGCAGCGCACAGAGCGAACCGCTTGAAAACAAGCAACCACAAAAAGTGAAACCCGGCCATTGAGGCCGGGTTTCACGTGAATCATAGCCAGCAATGCTTATTCGGCGGCAATCTTCGTGCCGGGAGCTGCATCGCGGACGCTGCCATCGACATGGTCTTCGAACTTGGCGAAGTTGGCGACGAACATATCGACGAGGCGACGGGCCTGAGCGTCATAGGCGTTACCATCAGCCCAGGTCGAGCGCGGATCAAGAATGCCGTCGTCGACGCCCGGTACCGAAACCGGCACGGCGAAGCCGAAGTTCGCGTCAGTGCGCAGTTCGCTAGCGTTCAGCGAACCGTCGAGGGCTGCCGCGAGCAGGGCGCGGGTCACCTTGATCGGCATGCGGCTGCCGGCGCCATAGGCACCGCCGGTCCAGCCGGTGTTGACCAGCCAGCAGGTGACGCCGTTGTTGGCGATCAGATCCTTCAGCAGGTTGCCGTATTCCGACGGGTGACGCGGCATGAACGGCGCGCCGAAGCAGGTCGAGAACGTTGCTTCCGGCTCGGTGACGCCCTTCTCGGTGCCTGCGACCTTGGCGGTGTAGCCAGACAGGAAGTGATACATCGCCTGTTCCGGCGTCAGCTTGGCGATCGGCGGCATCACGCCGAAGGCATCGGCGGTCAGCATGATGATCGTGCGCGGCTGCGGCGCGGTACCGGTTTCGCTGGCATTCGGGATGAAATCGAGCGGATAGGCGCAGCGGGTGTTTTCGGTCAGCGAACCGTCGTCGAAATCGGGAACCCGGCGTTCGTCGAGAACGACGTTCTCCATGACGGTGCCGAAGCGGCGGGTCGTCGCGAAGATTTCCGGCTCGGCCGCTTCGGAGAGACGGATGGCCTTGGCATAGCAACCGCCTTCGAAATTGAAGACGCCCTGCTCTCCCCAGCCATGCTCATCGTCACCGATCAGCGTGCGGGTCGGATCGGCCGAAAGCGTGGTCTTGCCGGTGCCCGACAGGCCGAAGAAGATGGCGGTATCGCCTTCAGGGCCGACATTGGCCGAGCAGTGCATCGGCATGACGCCCTTCTTCGGCAGCAGGTAGTTCAGAACGGTAAATACCGACTTCTTCATCTCGCCGGCATAGGACGTACCGCCGATGAGAATGAGACCGTTGGTCAGATCGCAGGCAATGACCGTTTCCGTGCGGCAGCCGTGCCGCTCGGGATCAGCCTTGAAGCTCGGCAGGTCGATGATCGTCAGCTTCGGCAGGAAGGAAGCCAGCGCACCACGCTCCGGACGGATCAGCAGGTTGCGAATGAACAGCGAATGCCAGGCAAATTCCGTGACGACGCGGGTCGGCAGGGCATTGTCCTTGTCGGCGCCGCCAACGAGATCCTGGACATAGAGCGACATGCCCTTGGCATGATCAAGCATATCCTGGCGCAGCACGGCGAAATGCTCCGGCGACAGCGGCTTGTTGTTGTCCCACCAGATCTGATCGTCGGTGGACGCATCACGAACGACGAACTTGTCCTTCGGGGAGCGGCCAGTGTGCTGACCGGTGCGCGCAACGATCGCGCCGTGCGCCGTCAGCTGAGCCTCGCCGCGGCGAATGGCTTCTTCATAAAGCTCTGGGGCTTCGAGGTTGTAGCGGACCACATCGAGATCCGTAAAGCCGAGTTTTTCCAAGCCGTTCGCTGCATTGCGAGTGCCGAGTTGCTCCATGGTCAAGCTTCCTTCGTGTTTGGCCATTGGCGTTAAATCTGGCCGGAACATACTTGCATGCTCGCTCAAAAACAAGGCGACGTCAAAAAAAGAATAATGATTTCAGTATATTAATCGATTTAAAGAAAATTATCGTTTTTTTAATCGGTTGAATCCGAGTTCCCTGCGCCATATCTGCCTCTGGGCGACGGAGTGTACGCTTGAGCGCATTTTGGGCTTCGCCACAATTTGTTCCACCTTTATACTCAAGTAACGCACCCGTGACTCGCGGTTGCCGCAGATTCGGAGACGAAACCGGCGATCGGCCTCAAATGACGGAGTTGAACACGATGCAGACCATCGCGCTTGTCGATGATGACCGGAATATCCTGACGTCCGTATCCATCGCGCTTGAAGCTGAAGGCTACAAGGTCGAGACCTATACCGACGGCGCCTCGGCGCTCGAAGGCCTGTTGGCCCGACCGCCGCAGCTTGCGATCTTCGACATCAAGATGCCGCGCATGGACGGCATGGAGCTGTTGCGGCGCCTGCGTCAGAAGTCGGATTTGCCGGTGATCTTCCTGACCTCCAAGGACGAGGAAATCGACGAGCTCTTCGGCCTGAAGATGGGTGCGGACGATTTCATCACCAAGCCGTTCTCCCAGCGCCTGCTGGTCGAGCGCGTCAAGGCGATCCTGCGCCGGGCGGCCAACCGCGAAGCGGCTGCAGCCGGCGGCACCGCCGGAACACCCAAGACTTCCGACACGCCCTCGCGCTCGCTCGAGCGTGGGCAGCTGGCCATGGACCAGGAGCGCCACACCTGCACCTGGAAGAACGAGCCGGTCACGCTTACGGTGACCGAGTTTCTCATTCTTCACTCCCTCGCCCAGCGCCCGGGCGTGGTGAAGAGCCGCGACGCGCTGATGGACGCCGCCTATGACGAGCAGGTCTATGTCGACGACCGCACCATCGACAGCCACATCAAACGGCTGCGCAAGAAGTTCAAGATGGTCGACAATGACTTCGACATGATCGAGACGCTTTACGGCGTCGGCTACCGCTTCCGCGAGATGGCCTGAAGCGACGCGGGGTCTCAGCACTTGCCATCGCGTCGTTTGTGGAGCATTCAGAACCGACGCGATGGCGGCAGGCTTTGACCCGCCTCTTGGCTTGGCCGGTGGCATCGGATCCACGAGACCGAAGACCAGAAAGAACATCCGCGGATCTGCGAAACCCGACATCCGGGTGACGCCTGGTCGCAATCAGAAGATACGGCGGGGATACTCCCGCTGCGGGAGCGGAAAGACTTGGTGGAAGTCTTGCAAGGCGATGTCGATGAACTTGACGGACGGACATCGGCGAAAGGCCGGCGCTGGGCCTATTCGTTCACGCTGATTCGCCGCCTGTTCGGCAACGCCGTCTTTTCGAGCCTGACGCGACGGATCGTCTTCTTCAATCTCGTTGCGCTCGTGGTTCTGGTCGGCGGGATCATGTATCTCAACCAGTTTCGCGAAGGGCTGATCGACGCCCGCGTCGAAAGCCTGCTGACCCAGGGCGAAATCATCGCCGGCGCCATTTCGGCTTCCGCCTCCGTCGACACCAATTCGATCACCATCGATCCTGAAAAACTGCTGGAGCTGCAGGCCGGCCAGAGCATCACGCCGCTGCCGAGCGACGAAGACCTCGATTTCCCCATCATCCAGGAACGGGTGGCTCCGGTGCTCAGGCGGCTGATCTCGCCGACCCGCACCCGCGCGCGCCTGTTCGACGCCGATGCGGATCTGCTGCTCGATTCGCGCCACCTTTATAGCGGCGGCCAGGTGCTGCGCTTCGACCTGCCGCCCGTCGATCCCGAAGCCACCGGTATCGAGGAAAAGTTCGGAAGCTGGATCAACCGCCTGCTGCAGTCGGGCGACCTGCCGCTCTACAAGGAGCCGCCGGGCGGCAACGGATCGATCTATCCGGAAGTGATGAACGCGCTGACCGGCGTGCGTGGTGCGGTGCGCCGCGTGACCGAAAAGGGCGAGCTCATCGTCTCGGTCGCCGTGCCAGTGCAGCGGTCCCGCGCCGTTCTCGGCGTGCTGCTCTTGTCCACCCAGGCCGGCGATATCGACAAGATCGTGCATGCCGAACGCCTCGCCATCATCCGCGTGTTCGGGGTAGCCGCCCTCGTCAACGTCATTCTGTCGCTGCTCTTGTCGTCGACGATCGCCAATCCGTTGCGGCGCCTTTCGGCCGCCGCCATCCGGGTGCGTCGCGGCGGTGCCAAGGAGCGCGAGGAAATTCCTGATTTCTCGTCGCGCCAGGACGAGATCGGCAATCTCTCCGTCGCGTTGCGCGAGATGACGACCGCACTCTACGACAGAATCGCGGCGATCGAGAATTTCGCCGCCGACGTCAGCCATGAGTTGAAGAATCCGCTGACGTCGCTGCGCAGCGCAGTCGAAACGCTTCCGCTCGCCCGCACCGACGAATCGAAGAAGCGGCTGATGGACGTCATCCAGCATGACGTTCGTCGCCTCGACCGCCTGATCAGCGATATCTCCGACGCCTCGCGTCTTGACGCCGAGCTTGCGCGTAGCGACGCCAAGGTGATCGACCTCGAAAAACTGCTGGGCGACCTCGTCGATATCTCGCGCCAGATCCGCAGCAAGAAGAAGCCGGTGCTGCTCGATTTCGTCATCGACCGCAAGGACAGCCCCAAGGCGCGCTTCGCCATCAACGGCTACGAACTGCGCATCGGCCAGATCATCACCAATCTGATCGAAAACGCCCGCTCCTTCGTACCCGAACAGGGCGGCCGCATCGTCGTGCGCCTGACGCGCTCCCGGTCGCGCTGCCTCGTCTATATCGAGGACAATGGTCCCGGCATCCAGGCAGAAGACATCGACCGGATCTTCGAACGCTTCTATACCGACAGGCCGGAAGGCGAAGACTTCGGCCAGAACTCCGGTCTTGGCCTGTCCATCTCCCGGCAGATTGCCGAAGCGCACGGCGGCACGCTGAAGGCCGAGAACATCATGGGTCCGGATCGGCGGATCGTCGGCGCCCGCTTCGTGCTTTCCCTGCCCGCCGAGCCGCACGCGTGACGCCGCGGCACAACATTCACGGCACGGCAATGGTTCTCGGCACGACCGGCTTTCTGGTAACCGGACCTTCCGGCATCGGCAAATCGCGGCTGGCGCTCGCCTGTATTTCGGCGGCACAGCAGATGGGACACTTTGCGGCACTGGTCGCCGACGATCGTGTCGACCTGTCAATGGAGCAGGGCCGAATAATCGCCCGTTGCCCCGCGTCGATCGAAGGCCTGATAGAGATCCGCGGCGCCGGCATTGCCAGGCTCGAGACGGTGCATGCAGCGGTAATGGATTGGGCAATCCTGCCCGTCAACGCGCCATTCGATCCGCGCATGCCGCCGGAAAACGAGGAACTTCCCCTACCCGGCGGTGGCAGCCTGCCAATTGTTCGCGTCCCCATTGAAAACGGCGTACACGTGCTTGCTGTTCTGCGTGTGCTGCTACCCGAAAAATTAGGATTTTAGCTATAGTTGCAGGCAACTGGGCTGGTTTTTCGGCATTTTTGGCTTGCACTTCGCCTTTTCCTTGCCAAGATGGCCGCCCCAACAGGTGGACGAAATTGCTGCATTGCGATATCTGACCATCAGTGAATTGCGCGTGCAGTCGGAGAAAAGATACCCATGATCGGACTTGTGCTTGTCACCCATGGCAAGCTGGCTGAGGAATTCCGGCACGCGCTCGAGCATGTTGTCGGTCCGCAAAAAGCTATCGAGACCGTTTGCATCGGCCCCGAGGACGACATGGATCAGCGTCGGCAGGATATCCTCGACGCCGTGACCAATGTCGACGAGGGCCACGGTGTCATCATTCTCACCGATATGTTCGGCGGCACGCCTTCCAATCTTGCCATCTCGGTCATGCGCAGCGGCACGGTCGAAGTCATCGCCGGCGTCAACCTGCCGATGCTGATCAAGCTGGCCGGCGTGCGTGGCGAAAGCGACATGGACAAGGCCCTGCTGGAGGCTTCCGAGGCGGGACGCAAATACATCAACGTCGCCAGCCGCGTCCTGAGTGGAAAATGATGGACCATCGCACCGACATGTTGCTGACGCGCGAGCTCCTCATCGTCAACAAACGCGGCCTCCACGCCCGCGCTTCGGCGAAGTTCGTACAAACGGTCGAGGCCTACGATGCCGAAATCACGGTGTCGAAGGACGGCAGCACCGTCGGGGGCACCTCGATCATGGGCCTGATGATGCTGGCCGCCAGCACCGGCTCAAGCGTTTGCGTCACCGCCAGCGGTGCGCAGGCCGAAGAAGCGCTGAATGCGCTCGACGCGCTTGTGCGCGACAAGTTCGGCGAAGAAATGTGACCGACAATATAAAGATATAAAGACTTCTTTATATCGAGGTTGCCCTGCCCCAGGATTCCTGATAGATCGATCGCACTCTCACCGCGATGACATGCGCGGGAGGCATAGTCGTGCCGCCGGATGGCCAGAGGGCCAGAGCGGCTTGAAGAGATCAGCCTGGAGAATTTCATGACCACCACTCAGGATTACATCGTCGCCGACATCGGTCTTGCCGATTTCGGACGCAAGGAAATCACGATCGCCGAAACCGAGATGCCGGGCCTGATCGCCTGCCGCGAAGAGTTCGGCGCCTCCAAGCCGCTGAAGGGCGCGCGGATCACCGGTTCGCTGCACATGACCATCCAGACGGCCGTGCTGATCGAGACGCTCGCGGCTCTCGGCGCTGACATCCGTTGGGCCTCGTGCAACATCTTCTCGACCCAGGACCACGCAGCCGCAGCAATTGCTGCCAGCGGCATCCCGGTCTTCGCCGTCAAGGGCGAAACGCTTGAAGAATACTGGACCTACACCGACAAGATCTTCCAGTGGACCGACGGCGGCGTCTCCAACATGATCCTGGACGACGGTGGCGACGCGACCATGTACATCCTGCTCGGCGCCCGCGCCGAAGCCGGCGAGGACGTTCTCTCCAACCCGGGTTCGGAAGAAGAAGAGATCCTGTTCGCGCAGATCAAGAAGCGCCTCCAGGCTTCGCCGGGCTGGTTCACCAAGCAGCGTGACGCCATCAAGGGCGTGACCGAGGAAACGACGACAGGCGTCAACCGTCTGTACCAGCTCCAGGCCAAGGGCCTGCTGCCCTTCCCGGCAATCAACGTCAACGATTCCGTCACCAAGTCGAAGTTCGACAACAAGTACGGCTGCAAGGAATCGCTGGTTGACGGCATCCGCCGCGGCACCGACGTGATGATGGCCGGCAAGGTTGCCGTTGTCTGCGGCTACGGCGACGTCGGCAAGGGCTCGGCTGCTTCGCTCAGCGGCGCTGGCGCCCGCGTAAAGGTCACGGAAGTCGACCCGATCTGCGCCCTGCAGGCAGCCATGGACGGTTTCGAAGTCGTCCAGCTCGAAGATGTTGTTTCGTCTGCCGACATCTTCATCACCACGACCGGCAACAAGGACGTCATCCGCATGGACCACATGCGCGAGATGAAGGACATGGCGATCGTCGGCAACATCGGCCACTTCGACAACGAAATTCAGGTCTCCGCGCTGCGTAACCTGAAGTGGACGAACATCAAGCCGCAGGTCGACATGATCGAGTTCCCGAAGGGCAACCGCATGATCCTTCTGTCGGAAGGTCGCCTGCTCAACCTCGGCAACGCCACCGGTCACCCGTCCTTCGTGATGTCCGCTTCGTTCTCCAACCAGGTGCTGGCTCAGATCGAGCTTTTCACCAAGGGTGAGAACTACAAGAACGAAGTCTACGTTCTGCCGAAGGCGCTCGACGAGAAGGTTGCCCGCCTGCACCTGAACAAGCTGGGCGCGAAGCTCTCCGAGCTGTCGCGCGAACAGGCCGACTATATCGGCGTCGGCCAGCAGGGTCCGTTCAAGCCGGAACACTACCGGTACTAATCGTTACCCGGGCAATCCACAACATGTTGTGGCCGCGTTCTTGACAAGAGAGCGCGGCCTCTTTTTTGGGCAGCTCCCTTCCCGGCGATTCGTCAACGAAGTATGCTCTAACCCATTGATTCGTGATGCCGGTGCGGACCTTCGGGCATTGCGAGTGGGATGTCTTGTCGGCAAGCGGCAAACAGACGGAGACAGACCGGGGATGCAATCAGAACTGACGCGAACCCTTCAACCGGGTATCGCCGGAACTGCGCATGGCACTACAGGGCCGGCAGCACCCTTCGGGCAGACGGGGACGGCAGCGCCATGACAACAGCACAACAAACCTCATCGGGCGGTCGCCGCAAAGGTCCGGTATATCTCCGCCGCCTGATTTCTTGCACGGCGCTTTTCGCTGCGACCGATGCGGTCGCCCAGGTCTCGGCGCAGAAGGCGAATATCTTCGGTTCGTCGGAGGTCATCACCTTCTCCGTCCTCATCGGCGTCATTTCCGCGGCGATGATCTCGGCAATCTGGCTGATCCGCCAGCGCGGCAATATCGAGGCTGAAAACCGCGAGCTGCGATCCGACCTTTCGGACGCCAATCAGCGCCTCTCGCGCTTCCAGGCGCTCATTGCCGACAAGAACCGCCGCATCGTCATCTGGGATGGGCTTGCCGAGCGGGCCGAGTTGCTCGGCCAGTTGCCGGCAGAAACCGGCGCGC
Organism: Ensifer canadensis; assembly: GCF_017488845.2. Taxonomy (NCBI): domain Bacteria; kingdom Pseudomonadati; phylum Pseudomonadota; class Alphaproteobacteria; order Hyphomicrobiales; family Rhizobiaceae; genus Ensifer; species Ensifer canadensis. Next base: position 3,712,668 of record NZ_CP083370.1, on the reverse strand, counting down.
CTGCAGACGATCGCGAGTTCCTGGCCTTTGGGCGCTGGATTAAGGCGAATTCCGCCAGCGAGCTCGAAAAGGCGATCGACGCCTTGCGCACGCAGGCACGCAGCTTCGATCTGGTGCTCGAAACGACGCGCAACGAAGTCCTGGAGGCACAAGGCCGCGTTTCCGGCGGACGCGCTTTTGTGCGCTTCATCGCACTTAACAACATGCGGGCTGAACTGGCTGAACTGAAGCTCGAACGCGATCGCCTCAACAACTCGCTGACGTCCTTCCGCACCCTGCTCGACGCGATCGACCTGCCGGTCTGGCAGCGCGGCACCGATGGAGCGCTGAGCTGGGTCAACGAGGCCTATGCCGACGCCGTGGAAGCCCCCAACGTCGCTGCAGCCATCGCCGAGGGCCGTGAACTGCTGGCGACCGTGGCACGCGAAAAAATACGCGCCGTCTCGACCTTCGACACGCCATTCCGAGACAAGCTGTCGACCGTGGTCAAGGGCAACCGCACATTCTTCGACGTCGTCGACGCACGCAGCCCGGCCGGAACGACCGGCATTGCCATCGACGTCTCCGGCGTCGAGGCTGTGCGGGAAGAACTCAATCGCACGCTCAAGAGCCACGCGGAAACGCTTGACCATCTCGCAACGCCGGTCGCAATCTTCGACGGCAATCAGCGCCTACAATTCTACAACCAGGCCTTCCAGCGCCTCTGGAACCTGGACATGGGCTTCCTCGAGCGCAAGCCGGACAATGGCGAAGTGCTCGACCGTCTGCGCTCGGGCGGACAGCTGCCCGAACAGCTCAACTGGAAACAGTGGAAGGCGAACGCGCTCTCCGTCTACCAGGCGCTCGATACGCAATCCGACCTCTGGCACCTGCCGAACGGCCAGACGCTACGGGTATTCGCAACGGCACGGCCGCAAGGCGGCGTCACGTGGGTATTCGAGAACCTAACCGAGAAGGTCGATCTGGAAACCCGCTACAACACGCTGGTCCAGGTCCAGGGCGAAACGATCGACCATCTGGCCGAAGGCGTTGCGGTGTTCGGTCCCGATGGCCGCATCCGGCTTTCCAACCCGGCCTTTCGCGCGACCTGGGGCATCAACGAGACCGAGGCGAAGCCAGGCACGCATATCCGCGCGATCGAGCAGGCCTGCCTCATGTCCTACGACCAGCCGGACGGCTGGAAGCGGTTCTCCCATATCATCACCAGTTTCGACGACGAACGGCCCTCGAGTCGAGGCATTCTTGAACTTCGAACCGGGCTGATCCTCGACTACGCCGTCATTCCGCTGCCAAACGCCCAGACGATGCTGACCTTCGTCAACATCACCGACAGCGTGCGGGTCGAACGGGCACTGACCGAGAAGAACGATGCGCTGCGCAAGGCGGATGCGCTGAAGAACGACTTCGTTCATCACGTGTCCTACGAGCTGCGCTCGCCGCTTACCAACATCATCGGTTTTGCCGATTTGCTGAAGACGCCTGCCTTTGGTGACCTCAACGATCGGCAGGCGGAATATGTCGATCACATCGCCACGTCCTCGTCGCTGCTTTTGACCATCGTCAACGACATTCTCGATCTTGCGACCGTCGACGCCGGCATCGTCGAGCTCGACATGTCGGAAATCAATCTTACCGACTTCCTCGACGACATCGCCCATCAGATGGCTGACCGACTGGTCGAGGGCGGCGTCACACTGCGCGTTGCGGCACCCGACAACCTCGGACGCATGGTCGCCGACCAGCAGCGGCTGAAGCAGATTTTCGTCAAGCTGCTCACCAACGCCGCCAACTTTGCTCCTGACGGTAGTGTCATCGAGCTTTCGTGCCGGCGCGACGGTGGAGACTTCGTCTTTTCCGTTTCGGACAGCGGACCGGGCATTCCCCAGGACGTGCTCGATACGGTGTTCAACCGCTTCGAAAGCCACGGTCAGCGCGGCGGCGCCGGCCTTGGCCTGTCGATCGTCGAGAGCTTCGTCAGCCTTCACCACGGCACCGTGTCGATCCGCAGCCGTGAGGGCGAAGGCACCGAGGTCAGCTGCCGTATCCCTTCGGCAGAGGTCCCGAAGATCGTCGCGGCGGAATAATGAAGCCGATCGAACGCTTCCTGAAGGACGAGGCAGCCACGATCCAGCTTGGCGAAGACCTGGCTCTGGCGCTGAAAGTCGGCGACTGCCTGGCTCTCTCGGGTGATCTTGGGGCCGGAAAGTCGACCTTGGCACGCGCCTTCCTGCGCGCCGTCGCCGATGACGACGGGCTGGAAGTCCCGAGCCCGACATTTACGCTGGTGCAGAGCTACGACCTGCGCATTCCCGTGGCGCATTTCGATCTCTATCGGCTGGCAGATGCCAGCGAACTCGATGAGCTGGGCTTCGACGAGGCGCTGTCTCTGGGCGTCTGCCTGGTCGAATGGCCGGAGAGGGCCGACGGGGCGTTGCCTTCCGACAGGATCGTGCTGCAGATCACCCATGAGGCGGCCGGACGAACCGCCAGCATCGCCGGCCCCGAAGATGCCCTGCAGCGCATTACCCGCTCGCTGGCGATCCGCGATTTCCTCGCAGGTAACGGATTTGCGGACGCGCGCCGACGTCACCTGAGCGGCGATGCCTCGGTGCGAGCATACGAACGGGTCGACGGCCGAGACGGCCTTCCGAGCCGGATCCTGATGGATGCCGCGCGGCATAAGCCCGGTCCGATCCTCCAGGATGGCAGGTACTACCAGCAACTCGCGCATATCGCCGAAGATGTGATCCCCTTCGTCGCCATCGACGAGCTCCTCAGAGAACGGGGCTTTGCAGCACCTGTGATCTACGCACGCGATCTCGACCAGGGAATTCTGCTGATCGAGGACCTCGGCTCCGAAGGAGTACTCGACGAGGCCGGGAAGCCGATCGAGGCACGCTACGTCGAAAGCGCGCGCTTGCTCGCCCGACTTCACGCCACCCCGGCAAGGCGTGACATCGCGCTCTCCGGCGGCGTAGAGCACCATATCCCTGATTTCGACCGGAGGGCGATGAAGATAGAGACCCGGCTGCTCACCGACTGGTACCTGCCGTGGAAACGCGGCGAGCCGGCGACGGAACAGGAAAAGCAGGAATACGCGGCGATCTGGGACGACCTCATCGACCTCATCGCGACGTCGGAGAAGAACCTGCTCCTGCGCGACTTTCACTCGCCGAACATCATCTGGCGTCCCGAGCACGAGGGTCTCCAGCGTGTCGGCCTGATCGACTTCCAGGATGCGATGATTGGCCCGACGGCCTATGACGTGGCGTCACTGGTGCAGGACGCTCGGGTGACGATCGAACCGGCACTGGCAAGCCGCATGATGGATGCCTATCTCGGCGACCGCCGCGCTGCCGGTTCGTTCGACGAGGCCCTGTTCCTTCGCGACTGGCATCTGATGTCGGCGCAGCGCAACTGCAAGCTCGTCGGCATCTGGGTGCGGCTGATGCAGCGCGACGGCAAACCCGGCTATATGAAGCATATGCCGCGCACTTTCGCCTATCTCGAAGTCGCTCTCATGCACGAAGCGCTGAAACCCTTGCGCGACTGGTGTATGAAGACGGGAATCATCGTGCCCGAATCAGCGAACTGACAGAGAAGCAATGTCGATCAGCAATGCGATGGTGCTCGCGGCGGGCCTCGGTACCCGTCTACGCCCGATCACCAACTCCATCCCGAAGCCACTGGTGAAGATCGCCGGCAAGCCGATGATCGACTATGTTCTGGATCTGCTGGTGAACGCCGGCGTCACCAGGGCAGCCGTCAACGTCCACCACTTCGCCGAGCAGATGGAAGCACATCTGGCGCAGCGCCCGGCGCCCGAAATCGTGATTTCCGACGAACGCGATGCGCTGATGAATTCGGGCGGTGGCCTGGTCAAGGGGCTGAAGCTGCTTGCCGATGGCCCCGTTCTGGTGATGAACGCCGATCTCTTCTGGGTTGGCGAGGAAGCGGGCAAGCCCAGCAATCTCGAGCGGCTCGCCGGCTTCTTCGATCCGCAGCGCATGGACATGGCACTGCTTTGCGTGCGCGACGAGGATACGACCGGGCACAACGGCAAGAGGGACTTTTCGCTCGGCACCGACGGCCGTCTGGTCCGCTATGCCGAGGGCATGGACAATCCCGTGGTCTATGCCGGCGCGATCGCGCTCGACAAGAAACTGTTTGCCGACGCGCCGGATGATGCGTTCAACCTGAACATCTATTTCGATCGGGCGATCGCCGAAGGCCGATTGTTCGGCATCGTGCTCGACGGCCACTGGATGACTGTGGGCACGCCAGAGGCGATCGAAGACGCTGAAGCCGCGATCCGCCGCTACCAGCCGGAAGGATGAGCATGTCCTATCGCGGAACCAACGTCTTTACGATTCCGCCGGGCCTGCCCTTCCTGAAGACACTTGCGCGCAAACTCTGCGACGGGACGCTGACGCCGGATTTTCGCTACGATCCCGCGGATCCGCTGCCGCTTGCCGGCGTGACGATTTTCGTCCCGACGCGTCGGTCCGCCCGCGTGCTGCGCTCCGAATTCGTCGATCTGCTCGGCGGCCGTTCGGCAATCCTGCCGACGATCCGGGCACTCGGCGAAACCGATGACGACAGCGGCTTCTTCGATGCGGAAGTGCCGGCGATCTTGGACCTGGCGCCGCCCCTTCCCGGCACCGCCCGCCTGATCGAACTTGGCCGGCTTATCCTTGCCTGGCGAAACCGCCTGCCGAAGGTGGTGCTCGACATTCACGCGGAAAGCCCACTGATCGCCCCCGCAAGCCCGGCGGACGCCATCTGGCTGGCGCGCAATCTGGCCGAACTCATCGATGCGATGGAGACGGAAGAACTCGACTGGGAGCAGCTCGACAGTCTCGATGCCGGCGAACATGCGCTGTGGTGGCAGCTGACGCTCGAGTTCCTGAAAATCGCCCGCACCTATTGGCCGGAGCGGCTGGAAGAACTCAAACAATCCTCGCCGGCACGACATCGCAACGCCATCCTGCAGGCCGAGACCCAGCGCATTGCCGCGGGCGCGCTTCAAGGGCCGATCGTCATTGCCGGTTCGACCGGCTCCATCCCGGCGACGGCCGCCCTGATTGCCGCGGTTCAGAAGCTGTCCAACGGCACGATCGTGCTGCCGGGGCTCGACCAGACGATGACCGACGCCGAATGGGGCATGATCGTCGGCGAGACCGTCACCGGCGGCAGATCCGATCCGGCCAGCCGCAGCCACCCGCAATACGGCTTTCACCGCCTGCTGCAACGCATGCAGGTGGAACGCCGCGATATCCCGACCCTCGACCAGGCCGATGCAGGGCTCATCGATCGCAGCGAAATCCTGTCGCATGCGCTTTTGCCCGCCAAGGCGACGAATGGCTGGACTGAAACCCGCAACGAACTTAAGCCCGAAACATTGCAACGGGCCTTTGGCGACGTCGCCCTGATCGAAACCGCCAATGAGCGCGAGGAGGCGACGGCGATCGCGATCGCACTGCGGCTGGCGCTTGAGGGAAGCGACGACAGCCAGGCGGCCCTGATCACCCCCGACCGCAATCTTGCGCGCCGTGTCGGCGCGGAGCTGGCACGTTTCGATATCGAGGCCGACGATTCCGCCGGCACGCCGCTCGCCTCTACGCCTGCCGGCACGCTGATGCGGCTTCTGCTGGAGGCAAGTCTCAGGCCCGGCGATCCGGTACCGTTGGTCGCTTTGTTCAAGCATCCCCTAGCCCGCTTCGGCCTGCCGCAGGCGGAGATGCGCCGCAGCGCCGATGTGCTGGAGCGCTTGGCGCTGCGCAGCGGCACCGATATCGCCGACATTTCGCTTCTGGTGCCGCTGCTCGAACAGGCAGCCGGCCATCACAGGACGGACCGCCATCCCCCGGAATGGCGGATCGGCATTACCGAGGACGACATTCTCGCCGCGAGGGGCCTCGCAGCGCGGGTAAAGGTGGCAACGGACCCACTCGCCGGCGCGCTGGTGCGGCGCAGCCATGGCCGCCGCCCCTTCTCCGAGATATTTACCTTTGCCGAATGGGCGACACGAACCGGCCAGGCGCTGGAGGCCGTCTGCGGCGACGAGCGCGCCGACCTCAGCGGTCTATGGTCCGGCGAGGCAGGCGAAGCCTTGGCGACGCTGCTGCGCGGCATCATCGAGACCGAAGGCCAGATGGATGCCGACGGACCGCAATGGTGCGACATCATGGAGGCGCTTGCCGCCAGTGAGGCGGTCAAGCCGCGCTCGATGCGCCACCCCCGCGTCTTCATCTTCGGCGCGCTGGAATCGCGCCTGCAGAGCATGGATCTCGTGGTGCTTGGCGGCATGAACGAAGGCAACTGGCCGGGGCAAACCGCCAATGATCCCTTCCTTTCCCGAACGATGAAAACCGGGATCGGCCTCGAGCCGCCCGAACGCCGCATCGGCCAGCTCGCCCACGACTTCCAGATGGCGTGCGGCACCCGCAAGCTGATCTTCACCCGCTCGATGCGCCAGGGATCGGCGCCGACCGTCGCATCGCGATGGCTGCAGCGGCTGCTGGCGCTGGGCGGCAAGCGGCTGGCAGAGAACCTGCGATCGAACGGCAGCGACTATCTCCTGTGGGCGCGGATGCTCGACAAGGGTGGGCGTCAGGCCTTGGCCGAGCGCCCGGCACCCAAGCCGCCGGTCGACCTGCAGCCACGCAAATATTCGTTCAGCGAAGTCTCGCGGCTTCGCCGCGATCCCTATTCGATCTACGCGCGCCGGATCCTGCGTCTGCATCCGCTCGACCCGTTCAATCGCGATCCGGGCGCGTCAGAACGCGGCACGCTCTATCACCGCATCGTCGATCGTTTCGTGCGCGGCGGCTTCGACATCCTGTCCGCGGCTGCAGAAGAGGCGATGGGCCGCCTGCTCAATGAAGCCTTCGACGAAGAACGGCTGCCCGCCCATATCGACACCATATGGCGGCCACGCTTTGCAGCGGTCGGCAAGGCGTTCGTCGCCTGGGAACGGGAGCGTGCGCGGTTTATCCGCAAGCCGTTGACCGAAGTTGCGGCATCGATGGAGATCGGGGTGGTGGATATTCGCCTGACGGGGATCGCCGACCGGCTCGACACGATGACCGACGGGACGGTGGAAATCATCGATTACAAGACCGGCTCCAGCCCGTCGATCAAGGAAGCCCGCGTGCTGCTCGATCCGCAGCTGGCGCTGGAAGCGGCAGCGCTGAAAGCCGGTGCGTTCAAGGGCATGGGTCCCGGCCACCCGCAATCGCTGCTCTATGTCCGGTTGAAGCCCGGCTCCCGCTTCAAGGTCGAGACCGTCAACAACGAAAACAGCCGCGCCAAGGAAACGAAATCGGCCGATCAGCTGGCGGACGACGCCCTGACTGAGCTTAGAAAGCTGCTGACCGCCCTGATGTCGGGCAGACATGGCTTTGCCTCACGACTGATCGTGCAGAAGGAACGCGACTACGGCGGTGAATACGACCATCTGGCCCGGGTTGCGGAATGGTCGACAGCCGACAGCGAGGATGACAGCGATGAGGGATGAAAGCGCCGGCCCCGACGAAAGGACGCCCGAAGCCTGGCTCGACTGGACGTCGCGCCGGCAGTCGCTCGCCTCCGATCCCGCTCGCTCCGCCTGGGTTTCAGCCAATGCCGGGTCGGGCAAGACCCACGTTCTGACGCAGCGCGTCATCCGGCTGCTGCTTGCGGGCTGCAGGCCTTCGGCCATTCTGTGCCTGACCTATACCAAGGCGGCGGCTTCGGAAATGTCGAACCGCGTGTTCGAACGCCTTGCCGAATGGGTGACGCTCGACGACGAGGCGCTGGAAAAGCGGATCGAAACCATCGAGGGCGAGTTGCCCTCGCGGCTGAAGCTCCAGGAGGCGCGGCGGCTGTTTGCGCGCGCGCTCGAAACGCCGGGTGGCCTGAAGATCCAGACCATCCACGCCTTCTGCGAGGCGCTGTTGCACCAGTTTCCGCTCGAGGCAAACGTTGCCGGGCATTTCTCGGTTCTCGACGACCGGGCGGCGGCCGTGCTGCTGGCAGACGCGCGCCGCGCCCTCTTGACCGCGACAACGGCTGACAGCGATGCACCGCTTGCCGATGCCTTTGCCACCGTGCTCGAGCTTGCCGACGACACCGGGCTTGAAAAACTGCTGGGTGCGATCGTCTCCAACCGCACGGCGATACAGGCATTTCTCGACCATGCTGACCTCCATGGCGGCGTCGCCGTGCAACTGCACGCGGCACTCAGGCTTGAACCTGAAGACAGCGTCGAGCGCATCCTCGAAAGCGTCTGGCCGCTTCCCGGCCTTAACGGCCCGGCCCTCGAACGCTACCTTGGATTGGCTGCCAGCGCCGGCGGCGCCAAGGTGCTCGATTTCGCCGAGGGGCTTCGCGCAACGGCCAAGCTTGTCGATCCGATGGCCCGATACGAGGGGCTGCAGGAGCTGTTCTTTACCGGCACCGGCAAGCCGCGCGCCGAATCGGCCTTCGTAAACAAGGCCATGCTCCAGGCCGCGCCGGATCTGATTGAGCTGGTCGAAGCCGCCCGCGATCATGTCATCGCCTGCGCCGACCGGCTGAGCATCATCCAGATGTACGAGGCGACACTCTCGGCGCTGACGCTCGCCGATCGGCTCAACAACGACTATGAAGCGCTGAAGCGCACCCGCAGCCAGCTCGACTTCGAGGACCTGATCAATCGCACCGCAAGCCTGTTTGCGCGCGGCGACGTCAGCGCCTGGGTTCACTACAAGCTGGACCAGGGCATCGACCATATCCTTGTCGACGAAGCCCAGGATACGAGCCCGACGCAATGGACGATCATCCAGGCGCTGGCGGCGGAATTCTTCTCGGGCGACAGTGCGCGCGGCAACGAGCGCACCATGTTTGCCGTCGGTGACGAGAAGCAATCGATCTACTCGTTCCAGGGCGCACGCCCCGAGCGTTTCTCGCGCGAAAGCATCGAGACCGAGCGGCGCGTGCGAGACGGCGGCAAGGCGTTCAGTCCGATCCGCCTGCAGCTCTCCTTCCGCTCCACCGTCGACGTGCTCTCCGCCGTCGATACCGTCTTTGCCAACCCGGCGCATGCGCGTGGGCTGAGCGCCCGGAACGAAGCGGTCGTGCACGCCTCGAACCGCATCGGCCATCCCGGCGCCGTCGACATCTGGGATGTGATCGCGGCCGAGCCGACGGCGACCGACGACGAATGGACGGCCCCCTTCGATGCCACGCCGGAAACGGCACCGGTCAACATTTTGGCACGGCGCATTGCCGCCGTACTCGATAGCTGGATCGGGCGCGAGACCATCATCGAAAAGGGCGTGCGCCGCGCCATGCGCCCGGGCGATGTCATCGTGCTCGTCCGGAAGCGCGACGCCTTTGTCAATGCGCTGACCCGCGCCCTGAAGCGGCGCAGCGACATCCCCGTCGCCGGTGCCGACCGGCTGGTTCTGACGAGCCATATCGCCATCCAGGACCTGCTGGCGCTCGGGCGCTTCATGCTGCTGCCGGAGGACGACCTGTCGCTCGCGGCGCTGTTAAAGAGCCCGCTGTTTAACCTCGACGAAGACATGCTTTTCGAACTCGCTGCCCAACGGGACGAAGGCGCTAGCCTCTGGCAGAGGCTGCAGGAATCCGGCGCCATCGAAGGCTCCCCACATGAGGGAACCGTCAAGGCGCTTCTTCGTTATGCCGCCCTTTCTCAACAATTGGCCCCGCATGATTTCTATGCCCGCGTGCTTGGCGTTCATGGTGGGCGCGCGGCGTTTCTCGCCCGGCTCGGCAGCGAAGTGAGCGACATTCTCGACGAGTTCCTGACCTTTGCGCTCGAACACGAAAGAAGCGGCCTGCCCGGCCTGCAGGCTTTCGTCTCGACGCTCGAAATCGAGGCGCCGACCGTCAAGCGCGAGCAGGACAAGGAGCGCGACGAAGTCCGGATCATGACGGTGCATGCGGCCAAGGGGCTGGAGGCGCCGGTGGTGTTTCTGGTCGACGGCGGCGGCAAGCCTTTCAACTCCCAGCACGTGCCCGATCTTCGCTTCCTCGAGATGCCACTCGCCGATGGCTCGAGCTACCCGCTGCCCGTCTGGCGGGCGCCCGGTTCGGCTTCGAATTCACTCATCGCCGCCGACAGCGACCGGCTGAAGACGCTGGCCGAGGAAGAATACCGCCGGCTGCTTTATGTGGGCATGACCCGGGCTGCCGACCGGCTGGTCGTCTGCGGGTATCGCGGGCAGCGGCCAAGTGCGGACACTTGGCACGCCATCGTGCAGGCGAGCCTTTCGCAGGACGAGAATGGTCGCTGCACCCCTGTCACCTTCAAGGCGGGTGACGAAGAATGGCCAGGGCACTCCTGGCGGGAAACGCATGTGCCGCGCGAAGTGCCGTCAGGTGACGAGCTATCGGACCTCATGGCCCCCGCGAAGACCGGCCTGCCGATTGCTCTTTCGACGCCGCTGCCGCCGCCACGGCGGTTGCCGCGGCCGCTGAGCCCATCGGGCGTCGGCATTGCGGTCGATGAGGACGACGGCGACATGATCGTCAGCTCGGCGCTGTTTTCCGTGAAAACGCCAGCAAATTTCTCGATGCTGCGCGGCGCCATCCTGCACCGGCTGCTGCAGGTGCTGCCGTCGATCGCCCCGTCCGAGCGCCTGGCGGCGGCCGACCGATATCTCGCCCGCTCGGTGCCGCGTTGGCCCGAAACGCAACGCAAGCGCCTGCGTGATGCCGTCCTGCAGGTCCTCGATCATGGTGACCTGCGCGCGCTCTTTTCCGGCGCCAGCCGCGCAGAAGTCTCGGTCATGGGCACATTGAAGCTCGCAAACCGCGAATTTGCCGTTTCCGGCCGGATCGACCGGCTGTCGGTGGCGGATGGCGTCGTCACCATTGCCGACTTCAAGACCAATCGCAGCGTGCCCGCGTCAGCCGACAACGTCCCCGCCGCCTATAAAACCCAGCTTGCGATCTATCGCGAGCTGCTGCGGCCACTTTATCCCGCGCACCGCTTCCAGTGTGCGTTGATCTTCACCGAAGGCCCCGTCATCCACGTGCTCGAGGATGCGGCACTGGACAGGAGCCTTGAAGACCTCGCGACAAAGTGAGATACCCGATATTGAAAATCCAGTGGGACAGCCTCACATGAGACACAACATCTGGACACCGACATTTCGAACGCAAGGAGCAGCCGATGGCTACTGTAAAAGTCGATACATCCAATTTTCAGCAGGAAGTGCTGAACGCCGCCGAGCCGGTGGTTGTCGATTTCTGGGCTGAATGGTGCGGCCCGTGCAAGATGATCGCGCCGAGCCTTGAGGAAATCTCCAACGAGCTCGCCGGCAAGGTCAAGGTCGTGAAGCTGAACATCGACGAGAACCCGGAGCTGGCCGCGCAATACGGCGTGCGCTCGATCCCGACGCTTGCGATGTTCAAGGCCGGTGAAGTTGCCGACATCAAGGTTGGCGCTGCTCCGAAGACGGCCCTGACGTCCTGGATTTCGACTGCGGCCGCTTAAGGCCACCACATCGAAGTGACTTCAAAGCCCGGCTTGCCGGGCTTTTTTCTTGTCAAGAGCGTTTCCGATTTATGCGGAACCGCACAAACGCTCTATCTCTTTGTTTTTACGCATTTCCTGACGGAAAACCGCTTCGCACTTTTCCTGGAAATGCTCTAGAGGAAATTGCCCGGCTGCCAATTTTCGGGCGCCAGCGCAAATGGCGGCCTGTTGCGATCCTTGTCGCAGGCAACCGATCACTTCGGTGGCGTACCGTTATCGGCAAGCACGTCGCCGACGAGATAGAGCGAACCGCCGATCAGGATGCGTGGCGGCATCGGGTCTTCGTCGACGAGATTGGCGATGACGGTCAACGCTTCGGCCACCGATGACACGGCGGACGCCTCGAAGCCGACCGAGGCCGCGTCCTGCGCCAGGGCCACCGGATCCAGACCGGCATCGGAGCCACGAATCGGCACCGTGAAGACCTGTTCGGCCAGATCAAGGAAGGCGCGGAAGTAACCGAGCTGATCCTTGGTGCTGATCATGCCGATGATCAGGAACAGCGGGCGGGACTCCCGCTCCTCGAAATTCGCCATGGCTTCGGCGATCACCTGGCCGGCACCGGGATTGTGCCCGCCATCGACCCAGATTTCCGCATCCTGCGGGCCGTAGTGACCAAGCTTGCCACCGGCAAGACGCTGCAAGCGTCCGGGCCACTCGACGCCGGCGACACCGCGCTCGATGGCCGCATCCGGCACGTCGAAACCGGCGGCGCGGACGGCGCGGATGGCCGCGGCTGCATTGGCATACTGGTGACGGCCGGGCAGCTTCGGCAGGGGAAGGTCAGACAGACCCCGCTCGTCCTGATAGACAAGGCGGCCGAATTCCTCATGCGCCATGAAGTCCTGCCCGTAGACGGACATCGGGCAGCCGAGACGCTCGGCGGTCGAGGTCAGGACGTCGCGGACGCCTTCTTCTTCCTGCTGGCCGATGACGACGGAGCAGCCACGCTTCATGATGCCGGCTTTTTCCGCTGCGATCAGTTCGACCCGGTCGCCGAGATAGGCCTGGTGATCGAGCGAGATCGGCATGATCACGGAGACCGCAGGGCGGGTTATGACATTGGTCGCGTCGAAGCGGCCACCGAGACCGACCTCGATGATCGCGACATCTGCCGGGTGTTCGGCGAAAAGAACGAAGGTAACGGCGGTCAGGATTTCGAAGACGGTGATCTTCTCGCCGCCATTGGCTTCCGCGACGCGCCGAACCGCATCGGCAAGCACGGGATCGCTGACGAGCCTGCCCTTGCCACCCTTGACGCCAAGCCGATAGCGCTCGTGCCAGTTGACCAGATGCGGCGAGGTGTGGACGTGAACGCTCAAGCCCGCGGCTTCAAGCACCGCCCGCGAGAATGCGGTGACGGAGCCCTTGCCGTTAGTGCCGGCCACGTGAATGATCGGCGGCAGCCGATCCTGCGGATTGCCGAGCGCGGCCAGAAGCCGGGTTATCCTGTCCAACGACAGGTCGAAGCCTTTCGGATGCAAGGCAAGGAGTTTTTCGATCTCATAGCCTGCTTCGCTGGCTTCCACCGCTGTCATCTCGCCCTGCCCCGATAGGATCGTATGCTATGCGCTTGCCGCAACCGGCAAAGCCGCTGGTTCTGCACCGCCGCCGTTGAGTTTTACCGCATCGGCCGGCTTCTTCATCAGGATCTTCAGCACACGGGCCAGCGTCGAGGGAATGTCATGACGCTTGACCACCATGTCGACCATGCCGTGCTCCAGCAGGTATTCCGCGGTCTGGAAGCCTTCCGGCAGCTTTTCGCGCAGGGTCTGCTCGATCACGCGCTTGCCGGCAAAGCCGATTTCGGCGCCGGGTTCGGCCAGATGGACATCGCCAAGCATGGCGTAGGAGGCGGTTACACCACCGGTGGTCGGGTTCGTCAAAACGACGATATAGGGAAGGCCCGCTTCCTTGAGCATGTTGACCGCAACGGTCGTGCGCGGCAGCTGCATCAGCGACAGGATGCCTTCCTGCATGCGGGCGCCACCGGAGGCCGGGAAGATGACCAGCGGGCACTTCTCCGCAATCGCCTTCTCGAAGGCCTTCACGATCGCTTCGCCTGCGGCCATGCCGAGCGAACCGCCGATGAAGTTGAACTCATGCACGACGCCGACGAGCTTGACGCCCTGGACGCGGCCGACACCGGCCACGATCGTATCTTCCAGCTCGGTCTTGGCGCGACTGTCACGAAGGCGATCGGAGTATTTCTTGGAGTCGCGGAACTTCAACGGATCCTGCGCCACCTTGGGCTGCGGCAGGGCTTCATAGATGCCACCGTCGAACAGATCCTTCAGTCGCGCCTTGGCCGGCATCTTCATATGGAAGCCGGATTGCGGGATGACCCATTTGTTTTCCTCGAGATCGCGGTGATACACCATCTCGCCGGTTTCCGGGCACTTGATCCAGAGATTTTCCGGAACTTCCCTGCGGCCCAGCATCGAATTGATCTTCGGCCGAACGTAGTTTGTGATCCAGTTCACTTATAGACTCCTGAAGATTTTCTTCGGGTTGTGCGCGCTAATATAGGCAATTATTCGGCTGCTGCGAGCCGTGCGGACCGCACGCCAGCCGAAAGGCCCCTTACCAACGCTTCGACACCCGGTACCGTCGCGTCCGTTGCCCTGCCCTCTTCGGTCAGGCTCGACGCGATCTGATTGACGATCGCCGTACCGACGACGACGCCATCGGCGGAAGCACCAATGGCTCTTGCATGTTCCGCCGTCTTGACGCCGAAACCGACGCAAACGGGCAGTTTCGTATGGGCCTTGATGCGCTGAACGGCACCGGCAATCAACGACGGATCCGGCAGTGCCGAGCCGGTGATGCCGTTCATCGAGACGTAGTACACGAAGCCCGAGGTATTTTCGAGAACCTTCGGCAGACGACGGTCATCCGTCGTCGGCGTCGCCAGGCGAATGAAACTGATGCCCTTCTGCAAGGCGGGGATGCAGAGTTCATCGTCCATCTCCGGTGGCAGATCGACAACGATCAGGCCATCGATGCCTGCGTCCAAAGCATCCGTCAGGAAGCGATCGACGCCGTAGATGTAGATCGGATTGTAGTAGCCCATCAGCACGATCGGCGTGCGCTGGTCTTCCTCGCGGAAACGGCGAGCGATCTCCAGCGTCTTTGCCAGCGTCTGGCCGCCCTTCAGCGCGCGCTGGCCGGCAAGCTGGATCGCCGGTCCGTCGGCCATCGGGTCCGAAAACGGCATGCCGAGTTCAATGACGTCGGCACCGGCCTTCGGCAGCGCCTTCATGATGGAAAGGGACGTTTCGAAATCGGGGTCGCCACCCATGAAATAGGTGACAAGGACCGGACGTCCTTCCGACGCCACATCGGCGAACTTTCTGTCCATGCGTGCGGTCATGATCGTTATAGCCCCATACCCAGAATCTTGCCGACGGTGAAGATGTCCTTGTCGCCGCGACCGGAGAGATTCATCAGGATGATCTCGTCCTTGCCCATCTTCGGCGCACGCTTGATGACCTCGGCCAAGGCGTGCGAGGGCTCCAGCGCCGGGATGATGCCTTCAAGGCGGGTCAGCATCTGGAATGCCTCCAGCGCCTCGTGGTCCATGATCGGCACATATTCGACGCGGCCGACATCGTTGAGCCAGGAGTGTTCCGGGCCGATGCCGGGGTAGTCGAGGCCGGCCGAAATCGAGTGGCCTTCCTTGATCTGTCCGTCGCCGTCCTGCAGCAGATAGGTGCGGTTGCCGTGGAGCACGCCCGGCGAACCGGCCGTGATCGACGCGCAATGCTCGTCGCCGTCGAGCCCCTTGCCGCCAGCCTCGACGCCGACGATCTTCACGCCTTCGTCGTCAAGGAACGAGTGGAAGATGCCGATCGCATTGGAACCGCCGCCGACGGCAGCAATGACGAGATCGGGCAGCCGGCCTTCGGCCGCAAGCATCTGTTCCTTCGCCTCCTGGCCGATGACGGCCTGAAAGTCGCGGACCATTTCCGGATAGGGATGCGGACCGGCAGCCGTGCCGATCAGGTAATAGGTGTTGTCGACATTGGTAACCCAATCGCGCAGCGCCTCGTTCATCGCATCCTTGAGCGTGCCGTTGCCGGCGGTCACCGGCTTCACCTCGGCACCCAAAAGCTTCATGCGGAAGACGTTCGGCGCCTGACGCTCGACGTCGGTCGCGCCCATGTAGACGACGCAAGGCAGGCCGAAGCGGGCGGCGACGGTGGCCGAGGCCACGCCGTGCTGACCGGCGCCGGTTTCGGCGATGATGCGCGTCTTGCCCATGCGCTTGGCAAGCAGGATCTGGCCAATGCAATTGTTGATCTTGTGCGAACCGGTGTGGTTCAACTCTTCGCGCTTGAAGTAGATCTTGGCGCCGCCGAGTTCTGCGGTCAGCCGTTCGGCGAAATAGAGCGGGCTCGGGCGACCGATATAATGCGCGCCGAGATTGTCGAGTTCGGCCTTGAAGGCCGGATCGTTCTTTGCCTTATCCCACTCGGCCTGCAGATCGAGGATCAACGGCATCAGGGTTTCAGCAACGAAGCGGCCACCGAAAATGCCGAAACGGCCGTCTTCGTCAGGGCCCGCCCGGAAGGAATTCAGTTTTGGCGCCTCGTTCACGTCTTGCTCCCTGACCGTGCCGTAACCGCCTCCGCCTGGCGAACGGCATCGAAAAACGATTCCATGAGCTTCAGATCCTTGACGCCCGGCGCGCTCTCGACGCCGGAGGAGGTATCGATGGCGCGGGCGCGCGTCTGCGCCAGGGCCTCACCGATGTTGTTCACGTTCAAACCACCGGAAAGCATGTAATCGACGCTGCCGTCAAGCGCATCGAGCAGCTTCCAGTCGAAGGAAACACCGTTGCCGCCGGGCAATTCCGATCCTGCTGGGGGCTTTGCATCGAAGAGAAAGCGGTCGGCGATCCCGATATAGGGCTCGACCTTTTTCAGATCGTCGGCGTCGCGGATCGACAGGGCCTTCATCACCGGAAGGCCGTAGACCGCCTTGACGGTGAGCACCCTGTCGGGCGTCTCGCTGCCATGCAGCTGCAGAATGTCCGGATTAAGCGCGGCGACGATTTCATCGAGATCGTCATTGTCGGCATTGACGGTCACGGCGACGATTTTCGCCTTGCCTCGGATTCTGTCCGCCAGGCGGCCAGCGTCATCGGGTTCCAGGTTGCGCGGGCTCTTGGCGAAAAAGATGAACCCCGTGTGCGTTGCGCCGAGCGCAACTGCGCGATCCACCGCTTCCGCGGTCTTCAGCCCGCATATCTTCACTTCGGTTTTCATGAGAAGCGACCTTGCATGAAATGTCGCTGGAGTCGAGCCAAAAACCACCCTGCACACCGTCGTCCAGAGGGTGCGGCATTGCGGTGTCGGCGTGCGCTCACCATATGCATTCTATCACAACGGAGAGACGAATGCGTCTGCTGCTTGCCCTCATTCTTCCCTGGCTTCAGTTCTTCACCATCGGCCGTCCCTTTGCAGGCATCATCTGCCTCATTCTGCAGATTACCCTGATCGGCTGGGTACCGGCAGCGATCTGGTCGGTCTATGCGCTTAGCCAGTACAAGACAGACGAGAAAATTCAGGCGGCACTCGCCGGCCCCAGCCGCGGCTAATTCCAAAGCAAATCAGTCGAAGTCGATGGCGTGCAGCATCGTGCCGTTGCGCCTTAGCCAGCGCTTGGCATCGTTGGTGTCGGGGCAAAGCTTTTCGCACAGCGCCCAGAATTGAGGGCCGTGGTTCATCTCCTGGAGATGCGCGACTTCGTGTGCTGCGAGATAGGCGATGACCTTCGGCGGCGCCATGACGATGCGCCATGAGAAGCTCAGGGCGCCATCGGCCGAACAGGAGCCCCAGCGGCTGCGCGTGTCCTTCAGGCTCAGCGATTTGGGCCGCCGGCCGATCCGGCCGGCATAGACCGCGACCAGGCGATCGAGATCGTGCCGCGCTTCCTTCTTGAGAAAGTCGACGATGCGGCGGCGCAGATGTTCCTCGCCGCCGCTGACACGCAATATCGCGTCTTCGCCGACGATGATTGCCTCGGTCAAACCTCTGATTTTTCCTGACCTTTCGATCCGATGCGCGATACCGCGGATCAGGATCGAGCCGCCCTCTTCCAGTTGGCTTTCGCCGGAAAACCGCGCCAGCTTTGTCATCAACCAGCCCTGATGGCGGTTGAGGAAGGCGTTTACCTCCCGATCGGCCAGCCCTTGCGGAACCGTCAGCTTCAGCGCCCGACCGCCGGGCTCGATGCGCAGCGTCATTCGTGTGGCGCGCGAATTCTGGCGGATGGTTAGCGGAAGCATCTTGCCCGCGACTTCGATTTCTCGGGTCGTGTCGACAGGAGCCGGGGGAATGCGCCGCCGCGTGAAAGAAGGGAACATGACGGCTTTCTATCCGATTCGCGGTCTTTTCGGCTAATGCATAATTCCCTAAGGCATCAACGATCCAGGGAATTGCCAGTGCCTGATGATCGAAGCGCCTGATGATCGATAAGGATCGGCCCGTTTTCTCATCGAGAGAGACACGTGGCCCGCATGGCTGATCGCGACATCCGGCGTTTCATGTGAAACACCGGATGTCTTTTTCGTCACTCAGTTTGCCTCGAACGGGGCTACCGGTCCGGAACCGCCGTTGCGGCGTTCGCGCATGAAGCGGTCGAACTCTTCCTGGTCCTTGGCGCGGCGAAGCTCGCGCACGTAGGAATCGAATTCCTCGCGCATTTCATCGAGCTTGCGACGCTCTTCATCGAGGCGGGTAAGCTCGGCTTGGCGCCAGTCATCGAAGGCGACGTTGCCGGTGCGATGATGCTGCGTCCAGTTGGCGCGATTGCCGCGCTTGAAGGCGGAGCACATGCCATCGACCGTGCTGTTGGCGTCCTTCTTGAACGTTTTCAGTTTCTCGCCGAAGAGGATGTAGGCGAGCATGGCCAGGCCGAGAGGCCAGAAGACCACGAAACCGAGCACCATCAATGCAATGGTCGCGGGCGTCCAATCCGGACGGATCAATGCAGATTGGTTCATCTTCAGGATTCCTCGCAATCACCCGGGCCACCCATTGCGGCCCGGTGAAAACGATGTGGGAAGGCGGGCTTTCGACTACAAGACGCCCTTCCCCGGAATCGGACAAACCCTTGACTCTAAGCGGGCAAAAGCCCGCATTTTACGGGGATCAGGCGGTTTTGCCGCCCTTGATCAGCTGCTTTACCGGCTTTGCGTGGCGTGCGTGCTCGCGCTGGAAGGCGACGATGCGCGGCGCGATCTCGCGACGGAAACGCGAACCGTTGAAGACGCCGTAGTGGCCGACGTCCGGCTGCATGTAGTGCATCCGCATGTGCTCGGGGATGTTGGTGCAGATCGTCTGCGCCGCCTTCGTCTGGCCGAGACCGGAAATGTCGTCATTCTCACCTTCGACCGTCAGCAGGGCCACCTTCTTGATCGCCGTGGTATCAACCCGGCGACCGCGATGCATCATCTCGCCCTTGGGCAAGGCATGCTGCATGAAGACGACCTGAACGGTCTGCAGGTAAAACTCTGCCGTCAGATCCATCACCGCAAGATATTCATCGTAGAAATCCCGGTGCTTCTCGGCCGCATCGCCGTCGTTCTTCACCAGGTGGGCGAAGAATTCCTTATGGGCGATCAGATGCCGGTCGAGGTTCATCGACATGAAGCCGGAGAGTTGCAGGAAGCCGGGATAGACCATGCGCATGAAGCCCGGCTGCGGCCACGGCACCGGCATGATCACGTTGTCGCGGAACCACTCGATCGGCCGTTCCTTGGCCAGCAGATTGACGGCTGTCGGGTTGATGCGCGTATCGATCGGCCCACCCATCAGCGTCATCGACGCCGGCGACAGCGGATCATCAGCCGCTTCCATCAGGGCGACGGCGGCAAGCACCGGAACGGCGGGCTGACAGACGCCGATGACATGGGTGTCGGGTCCGAGGAAGTGCAGCATCTGGATGACGTAGTCGATGTAGTCGTCGAGATCGAAGGTGCCCTCGCTCAAGGGAACCATGCGCGCGTCTATCCAGTCGGTGATGTAGATGTCGGAATGGGGAAGCAGGGCCTCAACGGTTCCACGCAAGAGCGTGGCATAATGGCCCGACATCGGCGCGACGATCAGCACCTTCGGATCGGCAGCCCGCCCCTTGGGAAGCGCGCGCTCGAAATGGATCAGATTGCAGAACGGCTCGCGCCAGACGATGCGCTCGTGAACGCCAACGGGCTCGCCGTCGATCAGCGTTTCGGGAAGGCCGAATTCCGGCTTGCCGTAGCGGCGCGTCGACCGCTCGAAGACCTCGAGGCCAGCCGCCGTCGCGCGGCCGAAATAGGTGTGCGAGATCGGGTTCATCGGATTGCTGAAAGCAAGCCGCATGGCATCCGCCGCCGTTCGCCACGGCGCCATCATGGCATGATTCAATTCATAGAGCTGGTAGAACATAGGAAGCGTACCCCTTGGTTCAATCAACGACAACGCCGCTCCCAGTCGGACGCAAGCTTGCGATTGTTTGTCTTGGTGTCCGCAATCCCTGCCAGACTACCATGTTTCTTGTGCACTGCAACAAGTATACCCGTTTCGGTTCTAGACAAGCGACTTCTGCGAGAATGCGCCCGGATTACTGACAATTAACAAACGGACTTGCTCGGAGCTGGCCGAAAAGTCGCGTTTTCGTCAAAAATCGCGGATTTCGGCGAAGGCGTCTTACTTTCTCCGGCCGGCTTTCGATATCTGGCCGCCGATCCGCTTTCTCGCATCGCAGCAGAACGGGTCGTCACGCCGCCGCTATCCGGACGATCGCCTTGACCAGGCCCGACTTCTCATGCGCCCAGCGCGGCAGATCGTGGACCACCGCGTCCATCGTCGTTCGGTGGGTGATCAACCGCTCCACCGGCACCAGCCCCTCGCGTATCGAATTTACGACATGGTCGAAATCCTTGCGCGTGGCGTTACGGCTGCCGATCAACGTCATTTCCCGCTTGTGAAATTCCGGATCGGAGAAACGGATGCTGTCCTTGACGACGCTGACGAACACCAGTGTTCCCCCATGAGCCACATGGCCGAAGGAAGCCTCCATCGAACCGCCATGGCCGGTGGCATCGAAGACGACATCGAAACCATCGCCCCCGGTCGCCTCGGCGACGCGCCGAACGCACGCTTCGTCGGCAACGATGCCGGAACCGAAACCGAGCCGGTCGGTCGCAAACGCCAGCCGTTCGATGCTGGTATCCATCAGCGTCACCGCATGGCCGGCGATGCGCGAGAAGATGGCGGTTCCAAGCCCGATCGGCCCGGCGCCAATCACCAGAGCACGAACGCCGGCAGGGGCCGCAGCCCGGCGCACGGCATGGGCGCCGATAGCGAGGAATTCCACCGTCGCTGCCGCCTCTGGCGACAGATCGATCGCCGGATAAAGATTGCCCTCGGGAACGAGGATTTCCTCGCAGAAGGCTCCGTCGGTATGGACGCCGAGCACCTTGATCGCCGTGCAGCAGTTCGGCTTCCCCCGGCGGCAGGCGACACAGTCGCCGCAGGAAAGGTAGGGGTTGACCACCACAGGCGTTCCCGGCGCGATCGTCGTCGCCGGTCCGTTGGCAATTACCGTCGCGGAGATCTCATGCCCCATCACTCGCGGATATTCCAGGAACGGGTGCTTGCCGGCGAAGATGTGGTAGTCGGTGCCGCAGATGCCGACATGGCTGACGGCAACCCGCACCCACCCGGCCGATGGGGCGGGCGCGGGCGCGCGTTCAACAATCTCCAGGCGGCCGGGTTCCGGGCAGAGGACGGCTTTCATGTCATTTTCCGCATGTTGTCAGGGCCGGCGCCTAGCGCGCGCCGCGCCGCCTGAGCTGATCAAAATAGACGATCACGATGATGAGCACGCCGGTGATAATGCGCTGCCAGAACGAATTGACGTTGAGCAGGTTGGCGCCATTGTTGATCGTGGCGAGAATGAAGGCGCCAAGCAGCGGGCCGTGCACGGAGCCGACCGCGCCGAAGAGGCTGGTGCCGCCGATGACCGACGAGGCGATCGCCTGCAGCTCCCAGCCTTCGGCTTGCGTGGCGTTGCCGATGCCGATGCGGGAGGCGAGCAGCAGGCCGACAAAGGCCGCGCAGGTCGAGGACAGGATATAGGCAAGATAGATCGTGCGATGCACGTTGACGCCGGAAAGGCGGGCCGCCTCACTGTTGGAGCCGACGGCGAAGAGATAGCGGCCAAAGCGGCTCAAGTGCAGGAAGACATAGGCCGGGATCGCCACCACGATCACCATCCAGAACAGGCTGGGTACCCCGAGGAAGTTGGCGCGGGAGAAATTGGTGAAGGCCTCGTTGGTGATCGAGATCGTCGAGCCATTGGTGATCAACAGTCCGATGCCGCGCAGCGAGGTCAGGGTTGCAAGCGTGATGATGAACGGCGGCAGACCCATGCGGACAATACCGAAGGCGTGGAAGGCGCCGATCAGCACGCCGAAGGCGAGCGTCAGGATGATCGCAATCCAGAGCGGCACGCCGGCGGCAAGCAGCCAGGCGACGATCACGCTGGTGAAGCCGACAACGGCACCCACGGAAAGATCGATGCCCGCAGTGATGATGACGAAGGTCTGGCCGACCGCAAGGATCGCCGTCATGGCGCCCTGGCGCAACAGGTTGCTGATGTTGTTCGGCGTCCAGAAACTGTTGGTGGCAAGCCCCAAGAGCAGCCAGAGGAAAAGCAGGAGCCCGAGAAGCGTGAGCCCGAACAGGATGCTCACGCCTTTCCGCGGCGCGGGGCCGGCTCCGCTGTCGACCGTATCAGCACTCATCGTCGTCCTCCTGCTTCTTCTTGATTGTCATTGTCGCGATCAGACACCGATCGCCTGTGTCAGCACTTCCTCGTGGCTTGCCGCGTGATAGTCGTGGCTGGCGACCAGCCGTCCCCGGCGAAACACGTGCAGGCGATCGGACAGTTCGTAGACTTCAGGCAGGTAGGAGGAGATCAGGATGATCCCTGCTCCGTTTTCCAGAAGCCGGGCGAACAACCGGTAGATTTCCGCCTTGGTGCCGACGTCGACGCCGACCGTCGGCTCATCGAAGATGAAAAGCTTGGCGCCGTGGCTCAGCCACTTGCCGATGACGATCTTCTGCTGGTTGCCGCCGGACATCGCCGAGACAAGCACGCGGCGCGATGGCGTCTTGATCTTCAAATCCCTGATCTGCCGATCCGCATTCTCGATTTCCTTCTGACGGTTGATCGTCAGCCCGCGCGTCAGCCGACTGAAGATCGGCAGGTTGATGTTGAGGCCGATCGGCAGATTGAGGCAGAGGCCCTGATCGCGCCGGCTTTCCGGTGCCAACGCAATGCCGAGGTCTATCGCGATCCGCTCGTTGGCGATATTGACCTTGCGCCCCTGCCAGTAGACCTCGCCCGCAGTCGATGCATGGCGACCATAGAGGCCGAGCGCAAACTCGCTGCGTCCGGCACCGATCAGACCGTAGAGGCCGACGATCTCGCCGGCGCGAACGGTCAGCGACACATCCGCGAAACCGGGGCCGCTCAAGCCCCGGGTCTCGACGATCACTTCGCCGGCCGGAAAGTGTTCCTTGTGGTAGATCTGCTCGATGGTGCGATTGATCATCAGGGTGATCAGTTCGGCGTCGTTGGTCTCGCCGATCTTTCGCGTGCCGACGTGGGTGCCGTCGCGCAGCACCGACACACGATCGGCCAGCTCGAAGACTTCCTCCATGCGGTGGCTGATATAGACGATCGTCACACCTTCGCCCTGTAGCCGGCGAATGAGTCGGAACAGTTGCGCGGATTCCTGACGGGTCAGATAGGCGGTCGGCTCGTCGAAGATCAGAAACTGGGTGCCGCGCATGGCGGCGCGAGCGGTCGCGACCAACTGCTGCTGGCCGATCGTCAGGCTGCCGAGCGCCGCCGCGGCCGGCAGGTTGAAACCGAGATCGTCAAGGACGCTCTGGGCCGCCTCGGTCATGGCGCGCTTGCGCATCAGGCCGGCGCTGTTGATCTCGTCGCCGAGGAACATGTTGGCGGCGACGCTCAAGTGCGGGCATAGCACCACCTCCTGATGCACGGCGTTGATTCCGCGCGCAATCGCTTCTTGAGGATTGTCGAGCTGGACCGGCTTGCCGCACCAATAGACTTCGCCAGACGTGCGCCGGATGACGCCGGTCAAAAGCTTGATCAGTGTCGATTTTCCGGCACCGTTTTCACCAACGATGGCGTGAACTTCTCCTGATAGAAAGGTGATGGAAGCGGGCTTCAACGCTTCGACGGCGCCATATTTCTTCTGAAGCGCGCGCATTTCCAGGATCGGTTCGCCCCTCGGCACTGGGTGGCGGGCAGCCGTCCTCAAACCGTCGCTCTTGTTATCGCTGACCTCATCGAGACCTGGCATCTGCGCACTCCTCCCAATCGCACAGACTGCCAGCGGCCGGTCCTCGTATCCGGCCGCTGGCAACCGTATTCTCGGCGGCAGGCAATGCTCGCGCCTGCCGCCGATTGCCGTCAATTGACCTTCGGGTTCAGCAGTGCGTCGATCTTCGGTTCAGCCATGTTGGCCTTGGTCACCAGATTGGCGCCGGTATCGACATTGGCTTCGACCTTCTCCTTCTTCGAGACCGCAAGCGCCGTCTTCACGCCATCATAACCCATGCGGTAGGGATCCTGAACGACCAGGCCGGCCAGCACGCCTTCCTTGAGGAAGCCGACAGTCTTCTCGTCGCTATCGAAGCCGATCACCTTGATCTTGTCGCCGAGCTTGTTTTCGGCAATCGCCTGGCCGACACCCTGTGCCATGATCAGGTTGGAGGCAAAGACGCCGACGAGATTCGGGTTGGCGGTGATCAGGTCGGTCATCATGTTGAGACCGGTGGTTGCCTGGCCATCGGCATATTTGTCGGCCACGACCTTGAAGCCCGGATATTTCGTCTTGATCTGGTCGAGGAAGCCTTCGCGGCGCTGATCGAGCGAACCGACGCCCGGCAGGCTGGTGATGATGGCGATATCGCCTTCTTCCTTGCCCGACATTTCCTTGATCGCTGCAGCCAGACCATCGGCCGCGATCCTGCCACCCTGAACGTTGTCGGTCGTCAGGAACGAGGAGAACGCCTTGGAATCGGCGCCGGAGTCGATGCCGATGATCGGAACCGCCTTGGCAGCTTCGTCGATCGGCTTGCCCAGCGCCTTGAACTCGGTTGGTGAGATCACCACGGCAGCCGGAGAACCGGCAACGGCGTTTTCGAGGATGCTGATCTGACCGTTGATATCGGATTCGGACTGGGCGCCGAGCTCGGGAACGTTGACGCCGAGATCCTTGCCGGCCGCGCGCGCACCGGCCAGCACGATCTGCCAGTAGAAGGACGTGGTATCCTTGACGATGATCGGGATCGTGACATCCTGCGCGAAGGACGCGACGGGTGCCATCGCGGCGATCATCGTCGCGCCGGCCAGGGCAGTGAAGGCACGGCGGGAAAGAATGTGCTTGGCTATGCTCATTGGGGTTCTCCTCTCAGTGCACCTCGTTCCACCTTATGGAAATCGATTCGCCAGGTGCTTGCATATCGATCTTTTATCGATAAAAAACATATTGAAACGCTAATACAACGCTGTCCGCTTTGCAAGCAGTCGTTGCTGCGATTTACGTGACTGCACTGTCTCCTCCCAGATTACGTTTCGTTATGTGAAATTCGGGTTGTGCCTGCAAGGACCCGCGGGCTCGGCACCCTCAAGCATCAGGCCCGGACTGCCTCCAATCCAAGCTCCGGCGCCACAAGCGTGTAGGGCTCGAAAGCCGAGAAATCGTCCTTTGACATACGATGCCGCAGCGCATCGATGTTGCGCCTCAAGCTTTCCGGTTTCGCTGTCCCAAGCAGGACCGAGGCAACCACCGGATTGTCGAGCGGGAACTGCATGGCGGCAGCGGCCAACGGCACACCACGCTCCCGGGCAATGCGTTCCATCGCGCCGACCTTTTCGCGCACCTCGGCATTTGCTCGCATATAGTCGAAATGCGCGCCATCGACCGGGCCAGTCGCCAGGATGCCCGAGTTGAACACACCGCCGACGATCAGCGACGTCTTCTTTGTCTCGCAGAGCGGCAGGAGTTCGGCGACTGCGGAACGATCAAGCAGCGTATAGCGCCCCGCAAGCAGGATGCAGTCGATGTCGGCACGGCGCATCACCTCCAGGCAAACCGGAACCTCGTTGACGCCAAGCCCATAGGCCGCGATCACGCCACCAGCCTTTAGTTCCTCCAGCGCCTTAAGGCCGGAATCCAGCAATTGCCTGAGATAGACGGCGTTGCGGGCGACACCGTGCGTGTAGACGCCGATATCATGGACATAGAGGATATCGATGCGATTGAGGCCGAGGCGCGCATAGCTGAATTCCACCGAACGCATGATGGCATCGTAGCTGTAGTCGTAACGCACGTCGAAGTTCAGCGCCTTGACGTAGGAATAGTCCGGCACGGCGCCTTCAGGCACGGGATGCAGCAGCCGTCCGACCTTGGTGGACAGCACATAGTCACCGCGCGGCTTGTCGCGCAGGAAATCGCCGACCCGCCGCTCTGCAAGACCGAGCCCGTAATAGGGTGCGACGTCGAAATAGCGCAAACCAGAGCCCCAAGCGGCGTCCAGCGTTTCGATCGCCGCTTCGCGCGTGCATTCGCGGTAGAGCCCCCCAAGTCCGGCGGCGCCGAAGCTGTATTCGGTCACCGGCAGGTCGGTTCGACCGATCTTTCTCGTCTGCATTCCCTGTCTCCTCCCTCCTAGGATGCGCAAGCTCACATCATCAGAGTGTTGCCCCGAGATGCCAGGGCACGAATTCGTTGTCGCCGTAGCCGAAGAGTTCGCTCTTGGTCTTCTTTCCCGAAGCGGTATCGATGATGAGATCGAAGATCTCGCGACCGAGGTCGGCGATCGTCGCCTCGCCGGATGCGATCACGCCGCAATCGATGTCCATGTCTTCTTCCATCGCGCGGAACAGCGCGGTGTTGCTGGTCAGCTTGATCGACGGTGCCGGCCGACAGCCGAAACAACTGCCGCGGCCGGTGGTAAAGGCGATGACATTGGCTCCGCCGGCCACCTGGCCGGTCGCCGACACCGGATCGTAGCCGGGCGTATCCATGAAGACGAGCCCGTGTTCAGTGACGCGTTCGGCATAGCCGTAAACCGCATTGAGCGGTGAGCGCCCGCCCTTGGCGACCGCACCCAGCGACTTCTCCAGAATGGTTGTGAGGCCACCGCGTTTGTTGCCCGGCGAAGGATTGTTGTCGAGCGATGCACCATGCAGCGCGACGTAGTTTTCCCACCAGACAATCAGCCCGTCGAGCTTTGCGGCGACCGCCGCGCTGGCGGCACGGCTGCGCAACAGATGTTCGGCGCCGTAGATTTCTGACGTTTCGGAAAGGATGGCGGTACCACCGGCAGCCGCCAGGATATCCACCGCCGCTCCCAGCGCCGGGTTAGCGGTGATGCCAGACAGCCCGTCCGAGCCGCCGCATTGCAGACCGACGATGATTTCGCTGACCGGAATGGCGACGCGACGTTGCCTGCCGACTTCCTGGGCAATTTCATCGAGGATGCCGAGTGCACGCTCGACCGAGCGTCGGGATCCGCCGGCCTCCTGGATGTTGAAGTGGCGCTTTTCCTGCCCGGCTCCGCTCTGCCCGTAAAGCGTCAACTGGTTGACCTCGCAGCCGAGCCCGACCATCAGCACCCCGCCGAAATTGGCGTGGCGCGCGTAGCCCGCCAAGGTCCTGTGCAGGTTCATCATGCCGTCGCCGGTCGAAGACATGCCGCAACCCTGGTCATGCACGATCGGCACGAATCCGTCGATGCCATCATATTTCGGCAAGATGCGTCTGTTGGCCTCCTCGGCGATTGCCCGGCAGACGGTGGTGGAACAGTTCACGCTGGCAATGATGCCGATATAGTTGCGCGTCGCCGCCCGTCCGTCTTTGCGCCGATAGCCCATGAAGGTGCGCGCCCTGTCGGCGGCGCTCGCCTCTTCCGGCGCGCCTTGTGGACTGATGGCCAAGCGATCCTGATCGAAGGAGAGGTTGTGGGAATGGACATGCTCGCCGGCTTCTATATCGCTGGTCGCGCGTCCGATCGCCTGGGCATATTTGACCACGGGGTCGCCCGCACGAATCCGCCGTATGGCGACCTTGTGCCCCAGATCGATCTTCGTGGCGGTGCGAACTCCGCCCGGCAGGGCCTCGCCGGCAGCGATTGCCAACGTCGCCACGGCCACATTGTCCTCAGGAGCCAGAAGGATTGAAGACGGCACAGACACTCTGAATTTCTCCGTGAAAACTGCTGCGATTTTGAGAAGGGTCTATTTGTCTTTTATCCACAATAGACAGATCGCCGTCAATGGGTATTATGAAACGAGACAGCGCCGCCCGCCCGCAGGCACAGCAGCAACAGGGGAGAAACGTCATGATTTTGGTGCGAGAGCCAAAGACAAGCGCGCGCCGGCAGGTTAGATCGGCGGCCGACGAAAGCTGATCTTCCGATCAGCGGCTCATCGCTCGCGCAACCCCAACCGTCCGGATCCTGGCAATGGCAAAACAGAACACCGTCTTCAAGGATGCCTATAACCGCTGCCTGAAAGTGCTGGCGGAGACATCTTCCCTGCCCTCCGAGCCGGAACTCGGTCAGGTGCTCGGCGTGAGCCGGACGACGGTGCGTGCCATTCTCCGCCGCTTCGAAGAGGCGAAGCTGATCACCTGGGACAAGCGCAAGAAGATCGTGCTGCGCCAGCCGCAACCGGACGACTATTTCCCGACGGAGGAAACGGATTCGCTGGCCGAGATCATCGAGCGCAGCTTCATGCGCCGGATTCTGGCCGGCGGCGCCGAGCCTGGCATGCAGATCAACGAACTGGAGCTGGCACGCGAGATCGGCGCCGGTACCACGAGCGTGCGGGAGTTCCTGATCCGCTTCAGCCGGTTCGGGCTGATCGAGAAGCGACCGAACAGCCACTGGATCCTCAAAGGTTTCACCCGCGAGTTTGCGCTGGAACTGACCGAGGTCCGCGAGATGTTCGAGCTTCGCTCGGCTGCAAGTTTCGTTGCGCTGCCGGACAGCCATCCGGCCTGGCAGGAGCTGAACAGGATCGAGGCGCTGCACCACGAAATCCTGGCCGACATCGACAACCGCTACAAGGAATTCTCCGAACTCGACGAGCGCTTCCACCTCCTGGTGCACAAGTCGTCGAGCAATCGTTTCATCGTCGATTTCTACGACATCATCTCGATCGTGTTCCACTATCACTACCAATGGAACAAGACCAACGCGCGGCAGCGAAATGCGCGCGCGCTTGAAGAGCACCTTGCTTACATCGAAGCGCTCAGGTCTCACGATCCAAAACGTGCCGAGGAAGCCTGCCGGCGACACCTGCGCTCGGCACGCGAGACCCTGCTGCAATCCATTCCATAGCCAGCTACCGGAGCACCGGCATGAAGACCCCATTTGTGCAGTTTGGAACGAGCCGCTTTCTTCAGGCGCATGCCGATCTCTTCATCAGCGAGGCGCTGGAAAGGCAGGAAGCACCGGGGCGGATCACGGTGGTACAGACGACCGGCTCAGCGGAACGGTCGGGACGCCTGGTGGCACTGACGCAACCCGATGGTTATCCCGTGATGATCCGTGGCCTTGCCGACGGCAAGCCGGTGGACAAGATCGAGCGGGTCAAGAGCGTCGTCCGGGCCGTGTCAACAAACGACAACTGGGATGCTGTTTGCCATATCGTGGCGGACGAGGCCGAATTCCTGATCTCGAACACCGGTGATACCGGCTACGACGTTTCCGGCGACGACCTGTCGACATACGTGCCGCTGTCTTTTCCCGGCAAACTTCTCCTGCTTTTGAAAGCCCGCTTCGATGCCGGCGGCAAACCGCTGACCATCCTTCCGTGCGAACTGGTGTCGCGCAATGGCGACGTGCTGAAAGCCATCGTGCTGGAGCTCGCGCGCGAGCGCCTCGGCGACCCGCAATTCGTGTTCTGGCTGGCGAACGCGATAATCTGGGCCAACACGCTGGTGGACCGGATCGTCTCGGAACCGATCGAGCCCGCCGGCGCCGTGGCCGAACCCTACGCTTTATGGGCGATCGAGAAACAGCGGGGGTTGAGAGCGCCTTGCGCGCACGAATGCGTGATACTGGTCGACGACCTGACGCACTACGAAAAATTGAAGCTTCATATCCTCAACCTCGGCCACACGGTGCTCGCGGATATCTGGCTGAGGCAGGGCCGCGATCCCGACGAAACAGTCCGGCAGATCCTTGCCGATGCGGACGTCGCCAGGCGGCTCGAGGATATCTACGCACAAGAAGTCGTTCCTGCCTTTGCCGCCAAGGGCCTCGGGCGACAGGCGAGTGCCTATGTCGCAACGACGCTCGACCGCTTCCGAAATCCGTTCCTTGACCATCGCATGGGCGATATCGCCAACCATCACACTGAAAAGATCGTGCGACGGATTGCCGAGCTCCGGCGCTGGAGCCCTGAAGTTGCCATGCCGATGCTCAGCGCGATCTGCGATCAGTAGCCGGATTCCAGCTTGTCGGGTTTATGCCCCTGCTCGTCGGTAAATTCCTGGCGCAGCTCCTGTGTCGCCCGAACCAGGGATGTGACATCGGTGCCGATCGCCATGAAATCGGCCCCGAGATCGCGATACTCGCGTGCCTGCGCGAGATCGAGCGTCATGATTCCGCGCGCTTTTCCGGCCTTGTCGATGCGCGCGAAGGCATCGACAATCGCCGCCCGTACATCCGGGTGTCCTGGGCTGCCGAGATAGCCCATATCCGCGGCGAGATCCGACGGTCCGATGAACAGGCCGTCGACGCCTTCAAGAGCGGCAATCTCATCGATCGCCGCCAGGCCGGCGCGGCTCTCGATCTGCAAGAGAAGGCAGATCTGGTCATTTGCGGTGTGGAGATAGTCGGCTATCCGGCCGAATTGCGATGCACGCGCCAGTGCCGCGCCGACACCGCGAATGCCATGCGGCGGATAGCGGGTTGCTCGAACAAGTTCCCTGGCCTGCTCGGCGCTTTCGACCATCGGGATCAGCAGCGTCTGGACGCCGACATCGAGGATCTGCTTGATCAGCGCGGTATCGCCGACAGGAAGGCGAACGATCGGGTGGCTGGCGGATGCCGTCACTGCCCGGAACTGCGCCGACAACAGCGGCAGGTCGTTGGGCGCATGCTCGCCGTCGATCAACAGCCAGTCATAACCGCTGTTGGAGACGACTTCGGCCGCATAGGGGCTCGCCAGCGCGACCCAAAGCCCGAGTTGAAAGCGCTGCTCGCGAAGGGCGGCCTTGAAGGGGTTGGTTGGTGCCGGCATCGCGTCATCTCCTCTTTTCACGACGTCAACTTCTGTACCGGCAAACGAAAAAACCGGCCAGAGCTTTCCGGCCGGTTTCGCGATCAGATTGTATCGGACTGCAAATGCGTCAGGCGATGCCGCCGAGGCAGACATATTTGATCTCGGTAAACTCCTCGATCCCGTACTTCGAACCTTCGCGGCCGAGGCCCGAGAGCTTGACGCCGCCGAACGGTGCTTCCGCCGTGGAGATCAGCCCGGTGTTGACGCCGACCATGCCGTATTCCAGCGCCTCGGCCACGCGGAACACCCGCGCCAGATCCTTGGCATAGAAATAGGAGGCCAGCCCGAACTCGGTGTCATTGGCCTGTTCGACGACATCGGCCTCATCCTTGAAGCGGAACAGCGGCGCGACCGGGCCGAAGGTTTCCTCGCGGGCGACTGCCATCGCCTGGGTGACATCGGCCAGAACCGTTGCTTCGAAGAAGGTGCCGCCGAGCGCATGGCGCTTGCCGCCCTGGATGACGCGCGCGCCCTTGGCGGTGGCATCGGCGATATGCTCTTCCACCTTCTCCAGTGCCGCCTTGTCGATCAGCGGGCCGAGGATGACGCCCTGGTCGAGACCATTGCCGATCTTGAGCTTGGCAACGGCCGCCGCCAGCTTGTCGGAGAAGGCATCATAGACCTTGTCCTGCACGTAGATACGGTTAGCGCAGACGCAGGTCTGGCCGTTGTTGCGGAACTTGGCGATCAATGCGCCTTCCACGGCCGCATCGAGATCGGCGTCGTCGAAGACGATGAACGGCGCATTGCCGCCGAGTTCCAGCCCGAGCTTCTTGATCGTGCCGGCGCTCTGGCGATAGAGCTCGGCGCCGACCTCGGTCGAGCCGGTAAAGGTCAGCTTGCGCACCACCGGATTGGCGGTCATTTCGGCACCGATTTCGCGGGCCGAGCCGGTCACGACGCTGAAGAGCCCCTTGGGCAGGCCGGCGCGCTCGGCAAGAACGGCGATGGCAAGGGCCGAGAACGGCGTCTGCGACGCCGGCTTCAACACCATGGCGCAACCGGCGGCAAAGGCCGGGCCGGCCTTGCGGGTGATCATCGCGTTGGGGAAGTTCCAGGGCGTGATCGCAGCGACGACGCCGATCGGCTGCTTCATCACCATGATGCGCTTGTCCGGCTGATGGCCTGGGATCAGGTCGCCGTAGATGCGACGGCCCTCTTCGGCAAACCATTCGACGAAGCTGGCGCCATAGACGATTTCGCCGGTCGCCTCTGCCAGCGGCTTGCCCTGTTCGAGCGTGAGGATGCGGCCGAGATCGTCCTTGTTCTCGATCATCAGCTCAAACCAGCGGCGAAGCACACCGGCGCGATCCTTGGCGGTGCGGGCAGCCCAACCCTTCTGCGCCAGACGCGCCGCTTCGATTGCCGCCTTGGTTTCCTTGCCTCCAAGCTTCGGTACGCGGCCGACGAGTTCGCCCGTTGCCGGGTTCACCACATCGATCGCATTGGCGGCATCCGCTTCGATCCATTCGCCGCCAATCAAGGCAGCCTGGCGAAACAGTGACGGGTCCTTAAAAGTCATCGCGCGTCCTCTCTCAGAAAAATCTACAGAACTTATACAACTTTTTTATCGATCTCGACAATCACCCGAAACGCCGTTTCTGCATATTCCGTTTTAGCACCGGATCGGGCCGACAAAAGGACCGACGATCCGCGCGCAAAGCCGGTTTCATCGCTCCTCGATCCCATGTAGCGTCCGCAGCGAATCTCGCCCTACGTCTCGCTAACGACGGCAATCGTCATCGACGGCGGCGCGCTCCTCCCACGGGATTCCCGATACGATAAAAGAGGTATGTTCATGACGGAAAGCAATCACAGAACCGCCGACCACCCGATCGACACCATGTTCCTGAAACGCTGGTCGCCACGTGCGTTCACCCAGGAGGAGATCAGCGAAGAAGAACTGCTCTCACTGCTCGAAGCCGCCCGCTGGGCACCCTCGGCGAGCAACAGCCAACCCTGGCGGTTCGTCTATGCCCGCCGCGGCACCGAGCATTTCGCGCGCCTGCTGGATATTCTCAACGAGAGCAATCAGCGCTGGGCGAAGCATGCCGCAGCCCTGGTGATCGTTATCTCCAAGACGCACACGCAGGCAGCCACCGGCGAGATGCGGGCCGCCTACACCCATGCCTTCGACACCGGCGCCGCCTGGTTCAGCCTTGCGCTCCAGACAACCGCTGCCGGCTGGCACGCGCATGCAATGGCGGGCATTGATCGCGACAAGGCGATGACGAGCCTTGGCGTGCCCGCGCACTACCGGGTCGAGGCGGCGGTAGCAATCGGCCGGCTTGCCGACCCCTCGACGCTTCCGGACGATCTGCGTGAGCGGGAAAAGCCGAGCCAACGCAAGCCGCTTGCCGAACTGGCCTTCGAAGGCCGGTTCAAGGGGGAATAGAGCCTTTCCAAGAAAGGTGCGGAACGGTCTTCCGCCAGGAAGTGCGCAAAAACAAAGAGATAGAGCGTTTCTGCGTCTCAGTTTAAGCCGGAGACACTCCAGACAAAAAAGATCCCGGTGCCTTGCGGCACCGGGATCATTAGAAGTGCGGCTGATCGTATTGCGATCAGATATCGAGGTTGGCGACGCTCAGCGCGTTTTCCTGGATGAAGTCGCGGCGCGGCTCGACCTCGTCGCCCATCAGGCGCGAGAACAGGCCATCCGCGTCCGTCGCGTCGTTCACCCGAACCTGCAGCAGCGAACGCACGTTCGGATCGAGCGTCGTCTCCCAGAGCTGCTCGGCATTCATCTCGCCAAGACCCTTGTAACGCTGCATCGACAGACCCTTGCGGCCTGCTGCGAAGATTGCATCCAGAAGCGCGCGTGGGCCGCTGATATCTTGCCCACCATCGCGGCGGCGAAGCACCGGAGGCGCGGAATAGATCTCCTTGAGCTTCGATGTCAGCTGGTCGATGTGGCGGGCGTCGGACGAGCCGATCAGCGCCATATCGAGGATGGCGACTTCCTTGACGCCACGAACCATGCGTTCAAGCTTGAGACCGCCTTCGGCGGTGACCGCTCCGGTCCAGCCGCGTTCAGTCTCTTCGGCGATCACATCAAGCCTGCGCGCCACTTCGATCGCGACCTGCTCGTATTGTTCGCGCTGGCCGTTGAGTTCGACATTCAAGGCGCCGGCAATGGCTGCCTGTTCGACAATCGAACGATTGTAGCGCGAGTGAAGACCATCCATCAGGTTACGCACGCGCAACGCATCGTTGATGACTTCGCGCAGGTCCTGACCGGCGCGAACCTCACCGGAAGCAAGCTCCAGCGTAGCTTCCTCGAGGCCCATCGAGATCAGGTAATCTTCCAGCGCCTGCTCGTTTTTCAGGTACTGGGCGGACTTGCCGCGCGTCACCTTATAAAGCGGTGGCTGGGCAATATAGAGGTGGCCGCGCTCGATCAGCTCCGGCATCTGCCGGAAGAAGAAGGTGAGCAGCAGGGTGCGGATGTGGGCGCCGTCGACGTCGGCGTCCGTCATGATGATGATCTTGTGGTAGCGCAGCTTGTCGGCGTTGAACTCGTCTTTACCGATCGATGTGCCGAGCGCGGTGATCAGCGTGCCGATTTCCTGGCTCGAAAGCATCTTGTCGAAACGCGCGCGTTCGACGTTCAGGATCTTGCCACGCAGCGGCAGGATCGCCTGGTTTTCGCGCGAGCGTCCCTGCTTGGCCGAACCGCCTGCCGAATCACCCTCCACCAGGAAGACTTCGGATTTTGCCGGATCGCGTTCGGAGCAGTCCGCCAACTTGCCCGGCAGCGAGGAGATGTCGAGCGCGCCCTTGCGGCGCGTCAGTTCGCGTGCCTTGCGCGCCGCCTCGCGTGCGGCGGCCGCTTCGACGACCTTGCCGACAAGGATCTTGGCGTCGGAGGGATGCTCCTCCAGCCAGGTGCTCAAGGCTTCGTTGACGAGGCTTTCGACCACCGGACGAACTTCCGAGGAAACCAGCTTGTCCTTGGTCTGCGATGAGAACTTCGGATCCGGCACCTTGACCGAGAGAACGGCGGTCAGGCCTTCGCGGCAGTCGTCGCCGGTCAGCGTGACCTTTTCCTTCTTGGTGATACCAGAGCTTTCGCCATAGGAGGTGATCTGCCGGGTCAGCGCACCGCGGAAACCGGCCATGTGCGTGCCGCCGTCGCGTTGCGGAATGTTGTTGGTGAAGCAGAGCACGTTCTCGTGGTAGCTGTCGTTCCACCACATCGCGACTTCGACGGTGATACCGTCCTTTTCGCCGCGGATCGAAACCGGCTTCTGCACGAGCGGCTTCTTGGCCCGGTCGAGATAGGCAACGAAGGCTTCAAGGCCGCCGTCATACATCATCTCGTCCTGGCGCACGTCCGAATGGCGCTTGTCGGTCAGGACGATGCGCACGCCGGAATTCAGGAAGGCGAGTTCGCGCAGGCGATGCTCGAGCGTGCCGTAGTCGAAGTCCGTCTTGGTAAAGGTGTCTGTGCTCGGCAGGAACGTCACTTCGGTGCCGGTATCGGTGCCGGCGTCGCCGATCACCTTCAGCGGGCTGTCAGCCACGCCGTGGGTGAAGCTCATCTCATGGATCTTGCCCGCACGGCGGATCTTCAACCGCAGCATGACGGACAGCGCGTTGACCACCGAAACGCCAACGCCGTGCAGACCGCCGGAAACCTTGTAGGAATTCTGGTCGAACTTACCGCCGGCGTGGAGTTGCGTCATGATGACCTCGGCCGCCGAGACGCCCTCTTCCTTGTGGATGTCGGTCGGGATGCCGCGGCCGTTGTCGGTTACCGTCACCGAGCCGTCGGCATTGAGCGTCACCGTGACGATATCGGCGTGGCCTGCGAGAGCCTCGTCGATGGCGTTGTCGACCACCTCGTACACCATGTGATGCAGACCGGAGCCGTCGTCGGTGTCGCCGATATACATGCCCGGCCGCTTGCGTACGGCATCCAGGCCCTTCAACACCTTGATGGAGTCGGCACCATATTCGGCGGCGGCGCCGGTATCGGTTTCAGGAATATCGGTCATTCGGCTTCGGGTCTTTCCAGGTTCTTCGGACGGGGTGATTCGTTGCGAATCACGTCTCGGACGCCTCGCGGACTATAGAAAATTTGTCCACGGTTCCAAATCCCGGACCGCGCGCAGCGGCCGGAAAACAGCTGTTCATCCCCTGTCATTAGCAGGAAATGTGGCTTTTTCCAAAACATCTTCCAGGGCGCGGATCGTGTCGATGGACAAATAGCGGATTTGCCCTCTCAAGCGGTTGGCGAAGGCCGTGTATTCCGGCGCCAGCCCGGACGTATCCAGCACCACTTTCGGCGCGGAGACCTGGGCGATCTGGAACAATTCCTCGGCATCGTCCCAGATGACATTGAAATAGCCGGCGACCCTTTGCAGAAAATCGAAGCTCGGCGCGCCGCGCTTTCCATGTTCGAGCGCTGAGAGATAGGCGGCAGAGACGCCGATCGCCGCGGCCATCTGCTTCTGCGACACCCCCTTCTTGCGCCGCAACGCGCGCACCGCCACGCCAAAGGGGGTCACGTCGTACTTCCCTTGCTGCGCGCCAGGCGGACATACAGCGCACCATCGCCGCCATGATTGCGGGCCGCGGGCTCGTAGCTCGAGATCAATGGCCGGAACTCCGGCAGCGAGAACCAGAGCGGCACGGCACGCTTCAAGGCGCCGTCGCTGCCGATCGACGTTCCCTTGCCGGTGATGACAAGAACGTGGCGCAGCCCGCGCTCATGCGCTCTCAAAAGAAAATGCAGGAGGAAGCCATGGGCCTCGCTCTGGATCATGCCGTGGAGATCGATCCGCGCTTCAAGCGCGAGGTGCCCCTTCGACAGCTTGCGCTTGACCGGCTTTTCAAGCGGATAGTGGTGTCTGCCGTTCGCGGTCTTGCTGAGGGCAATTCCCTGCTGGTCGTCGGCACCACTCGGCGAGGCCGTGGCCTGCGTCTTCTGCGGCTCGTCCTTGGGCTCGGCCGGAACATCCTCGCCGAGGAATTCCCGGAGATCGTCGAGACGGCCAGGCATGGGCCTGGTCGTGCGTGCCACCTTTCCCCAGAGGATCCGCTCTTCGGCCGAAAGCTTCTTGCCCCTAGCCATTGCCGTATCTTGCCGCGGCCGCACGAGGGATGAAGATGTAGAAATCGGCTTCGTTGCGAACCGCACCCGCAAGCTCGCCCGCCCTGTCACCGGATCCGGTGAAGATGTCGCCGCGGGCCGGGCCGACGATCGCCGATCCGGTGTCAAGCGCCAGCATCAGCCGCCGAAACGGCCGCCCGGCATCGAGACGCGTCAGGCTGTCGCTTGAGATGAAAAACGGCACGCCGAAGGTATGGATCAGCCGATCGACGGCAAGCGATCGTCCCGGCTCCAGCGAAACCTTGGCGGCAGCGACCGGCCCCAGCCGCTCGTCTTCGACGTCCGCCTCGCGGAAAAAGATGAAGGAACGATTGTGCCAAAGTACCTCGTCGATCTTATCCGGATTGGCGGCGAGCCAACCCCGGATGCTCATCATCGACACGGTGGCGGCATCGATCTCGCCGCGATCGATCAGCAGCTTTCCGATCGGGGAAAAATAATGACCGGTCTTGGCGGCATAGGTGATGCGCCGGCGCGAACCGTCGGGATAGACGAGCCGGGCAGCACCCTGGACGTGGACGAAGAACACATCGACCTTGGATCTGGCATAGGCAATCTCCAGACCGCGCCCCGCCAGAAAGCCCTCATCGATCGCGCGACGGTCGGGATATTCGCCAACCACGCCGTCATGCAGCCGGCCGAAGGCGAAATAGGGATCCATATCGGCCGGCCGGTTGGTGTCGTCGACGTCGACGAGATCGATTGGGCGCCGATAGATCGGATAGCGGAAGACTTCGTCGGGTGTCGCTCGCACGTCGATCTCGGGCTCGTAGAACGCCGTCACGAAACCGGTCTTGGCGTTTTCCGGCCTGATCCTGAAGGCGACGAACTGTTGCTCGAAGAATGCGCGGGCTGCAGCCGCGTCGGCAACATCTGCGCTTGCAGCCGAAAACGCGGGCACCAAATCATCGACAGAAATGCCCAGCGAACCGGTGCGGTAAGGCTTTGCCGTCGAGACATGGTGGTGACAGCGGCGCAGCGCGTCGATCACCGCCGTTGGATCGTCGTCCTGCCACCCCGGTAGATCGGAGAAGGTGACAGGCTCAAGTCGAAGCGTCATGGTCGCCCCTTCCGATCAGTTTTCGGATTCGGTAGCGATCAGCTTCCAATTCGGATCACGTGAACGAATGTCGCGCGAGAAAGTCCAGAGATCGTTGACTTCGGCCACCGACTCCGCGTCTCCATCGATGATGGCGCCCTGCTTGTCGTAGGTCGCCGAGATCAACTGGCTGACGATCCGGACCGTGATGTTTTCTTCGCTGTCCTTGACCTCGGCGTGGATGATGTCGGCCTTCTCGATGCCGACGAAGGTAGATTTCACCACCTCGCCCTTGCGCTCGCGCTCGGCAATCGCGGCGTCGAAGCCTTCATAGACCTCGCGCGACAACAGGTTCTTCAGCGTCTTTCGGTCGCCGTCGGCAAAAGCCATAACGATCATCTCGTAGGCCATCTTCGCCCCGTTGACGAACTCCTTCGGGTCGAAGCCGGTGTCGGCGTCGGTCAACGAACGGAGCTGATCGTTGAGCGGCGTCCCCGCCTTGGCAAAGGCGTCAATCGCGGCATAGCGGGCCGAATCGTCCTCGACATTGTCGCGGCGCGGCAGCTGGACGACCTTGCCATTGTCGGCCTTTTCAGGCCCCTGACTCATGTCTCTCGGAGAATAGGGATCAAACGGTGGCCGCTCGCTGCCGGTCCGGCGACCGAGAACGCTGCGCAACTGCAGGAAAATGACCACTGCGGCGATCAAGAAAAAAAACGTGATGAAGTCGAAAGAGCCCATTTCCACCTGAAACCGCTGTTAGAATTTCTCGTAGCTATTCCATATAGTCCGCAAGGATAGATCATTCAAACAGCGTTGTCGCACCCTTAGATCGGAGGTGACGATGCGAAGACCCTTTCAGGCACCGCTAATGCGCTCAATGTTAATTCCCCTGGTCGTTCTTGGACTGCCCCTTGCCGAGATTGCCGGCTTCGTCATCGTCGGCCGCGAAATCGGCCTGGCGATGACGCTGCTGCTCGTTCTGTCGAGCGCAATCGCCGGGGTCGTCCTCCTTCGCTTCCAGGGTTTCGCCATGATCAGGCGCATGCAGGAAGCAACGCGCACTGGCAGCGATCCCGGCCGCGAGGTCCTCGGCGGTGCCTTGATGTTCGTCGCAGCCCTGTTGTTGATCGTGCCCGGCTTCATCAGCGACATCTTCGGTCTGTTTTTATTTGTGCCGCCTGTCCGGCAGGCCGTGGCCGGCTATCTGAGGTCAAAAATGACGATTGTAACCGCTGCCTCGAGCCAGTCCTGGCGCGGACCGAGCCATTCACCGGAAGAGCGCGCCCAACCGCGCGTCATCGACCTTGGCGAAGGCGAGTTCTCAAGGACCGATGATGACGAACCAAACCCGTCCGAAGAGCGCCGGCGGCAATAGCAAAGGCCTGTGGCGCAGGGTTGTAAGCCCTATGACGAAATGCTAGATGGCCTCACCGAATTGAAGTCGAGGAAACCCTTATGACGACTGATACCGCATCCAACGGCAACGGCAGCGCGCAGCAGAGCCCGTCGCTCAACATCCTCGCCCAGTATGTCAAGGATCTCTCGTTCGAGAACCCGGGCGCACCGCGTTCGCTGCAGGCCCGTGACAATGCGCCGTCGATCAACATCAACGTCAACGTCAACGCCAATCCGCTTGCCGAGAACGATTTCGATGTCGTTCTCTCGCTGAACGCGGAAGCCAAGGACGGTGAGCGCGTTCTGTTCAACGTCGAACTTTCCTACGGCGGCGTTTTCCGTGTTGCCGGCTTCCCGCAGGAACACATGCTGCCGCTGCTGTTCATCGAATGCCCGCGCCTGCTGTTCCCGTTCGCGCGCCAGATCGTTGCCGACGCGACCCGCAACGGCGGCTTCCCGCCGCTGATGATCGACCCGATCGATTTCGCTCAGATGTTCGCCCAGCGCATGGCCGAAGAAAAGGTCCGTTCTCAGGTGTCGAACACCAACGAGACCGCCAACTGATCTTGTTCGGTCTGGATCGCAATTATTAGTAAAAAGCCCGGTCGAGCCGGGCTTTTTTCATTCCTGCAGATCGTATTTGGCCCAGATTGCCTTGGGCCCCAGCTTCGCAACCAGCGCGGCATGAGCCTCCTCATCCGCTTCGGACAATCGGTTCGGCAAAGGCCTTGGGCGCTGCGCAATGACGATCGGCGCATCGTCGTGTGCGACGGTTTGTCCCGCGACCTTGTTGCTCGACACCAGACCCAAGGCGGCCTGACGACCGCCGAGCATCTCGATATAGACTTCTGCAAGAAGCTCGGAGTCGAGAAGGGCGCCGTGCTTGGCGCGATGAGAATTGTCGATGCCGTAACGACGGCAAAGCGCATCGAGCGAGTTCGGGCCCATCGGGTGCTTCCGGCGAGCAAGCGCTAGCGTATCCGTCACCCGTTCGCCGGCAATGACCGGCAACCCGATGCGACCGAATTCGGCATTAATGAAGCCCATGTCGAAGGTGGCATTGTGCGCCACCCAGCGGGCATCGCCGAAGAAGTCGAGGATCTGCTGGGCAACATCGGCAAAAGGCGGCTTGTCCTTCAGGAAATCATCGGTGATGCCGTGAATGGCAAGCGCATCCGGATGAACCTTGCGATTGCCGGGATTGACGAAGATATGCAGCGTACGGCCGGTCGGAAACTGGTTTTCCAACTCGACGCCACCGATTTCGATCACCCTGTCCTCGCGATTGTCGAGGCCGGTCGTTTCCGTATCGAAAATGATCTCACGCATCGGGCGCTCCATTCGTGGTGAGGTCATCGACGATCGCCCTCACCTGTTGGCGTGTGTTGTCGAAGCTGTCGCTGGTATCGATGATATAGTCGGCGCGTTCACGCTTCTGACTGTCCGGCACCTGACGCGCCAGGATCATAGCAAATTTCTCTTCAGTCATGCCGGGGCGTTTCATCGCTCGCTCTCTTTGAATCTCGGGCGCGCAGCTAACCACGACCACTTTATCGACCCGCGCCTCGGCGCCCGTCTCGAACAACAACGGAATATCGAGCACGACGAAGGGCACCTCAGCCGCAGCATTCCTGTCGAGGAACTCGCGTTCTTTCTGGCGAACGAGCGGATGCACGATGTTTTCGAGTTCGCGTAGCCTTTCCGGTGTTGCCAACAACTGGCGGGACAGTTCGGCGCGATCGATCGCCCCGTCCCTGACTGTTCCCGGAAAGGCGGCTTCAATCAGTGCGACGGCTTCGCCGCGATAAAGCGCGTGCACCACTTCATCGGCGTCGTTGACCGGCACCCCGAACTCGCGGAACATCTGCGCCGTTGTCGACTTGCCCATTGCCATCGATCCGGTCAATCCGACAATCATCATGCGTGCGTCCCCATATCATCGATGACGAGTTGCCGGAGGTTAGCGTCGACCACGGGCCGGCGGCCGAACCAGAGCTCGAAACCAGGCGCAGCCTGGTGCAGCAGCATGCCAAGTCCATCGACGATGGCGTAGCCCTGCTCCTCCGCCTGGCGAAGCAAAGGCGTCTTCAACGGGACATAGACGATATCGGTGACCACCGCACCCCTGGCCATGACGGTGAAATCGATCTGCGGTGCATCCTGTCCATCCATGCCGAGAGACGTGGTGTTGATGAAGAGGCCAGCGCCGGTCATCACCTCGTTCAATGCCTCCATCGGATGCGCATGCACGGCCGACCCGAAACGGTCGGACAACTCCTGAGCCCTCGCCACCGTGCGATTGACGACATGGATGGTGCTAATGCCCCGGTCGCGCACGGCCTGGATGACGGCGCGGCTGGCGCCACCGGCACCGAGCACAACCGCGGTCGAACATTGGTCCCAGCCGGCCGCCCGTTCGTCAAGATTGGCAACGAACCCTTGGCCATCGGTGTTGGTGGCATGGACTTCGCCGGCCTCGAGCCAAAGCGTATTGGCGGCGCCGAGTTCCAGACAGAGATCGTCAGGGCGATCTGCCAACCGATGGGCGACTTCCTTGTGCGGGATGGTGACGTTGCCGCCGCAAAAACCTGATGTGCCTTGCTTCAGCTCTGCGATGAAGGCCGAGAAATCGGCCGGCTTCACCTCGTGCGCGCGGTAGCTGCCGTCTATCCCGAGCTGTTTCAGCCAATAGCCGTGGATCAATGGCGACCTGGAATGCTTGATCGGATAACCGGTGACGAAGGCGTGGTTAACAA
Source organism: Ensifer canadensis (assembly GCF_017488845.2). NCBI lineage: Bacteria > Pseudomonadati > Pseudomonadota > Alphaproteobacteria > Hyphomicrobiales > Rhizobiaceae > Ensifer > Ensifer canadensis. The sequence continues at coordinate 3,670,441 of NZ_CP083370.1, read as the reverse complement.
ATGTTTCACGTGAATCACGCATCGATCGTTCCCAATTCCCGAAGTTTTGCGAGCAGCGGCAGCATCGGAAGACCGAGGATGGTGAAATAGTCACCATCGATCTTGTCGAACAGCTGGATGCCCTCACCCTCCAGCTGGTAGGCGCCGACACTGGACAGGGCCTTGCTGCCGACACGCTGCAGATGGCGATCGACGAATTCCGGCGTCAGTGTGCGCACTGACATATTTGCGGACGAGACATGGCGCCAAAGGATCTCATCGCCGCGCAAGAGGACAATCGCGCTGTTCAGGCGATGGGTCTTGCCGGAGAGCGACAACAGATGCTGTCCGGCTTCGACCATGTCCTTCGGTTTGTGATAGACACGCTGGCCGAGCGACATGGTCTGGTCGGAACCGATCACCAATGCCTCGGGAAAATGCCGGGCGACATCCCTCGCCTTGGCTTCGGCCAGCCTCATCGCGACATCTTCAGGAACTGCACCTTCTTCCTCAAGTGGTTTTTCAAGCGCCCGCTCGTCGATCTCGGCGGCGCGTGCGGTAAACACCAAGCCGGCATTTTCCAGAAGCGCGCGACGGAACGGGCTTGCTGAAGCCAGAACGAGTGAAGGTGTCATCATCGAAGTTCCCGAATTGTTCGGATTCGCTCTATCGCAGCCGCGGACGCAGGGCAACAATTGCGGCGGCGGTTTCCTCGATCGAGCGGCGGGTGACGTCGATGAGCGGCCAGTTGTTGCGCGCGCAAAGCGCGCGGGCATATTTCAGCTCCTCGGCGATCGCTGCCCTATCGGTATATTGATCGCCGTGAAAGCCTTGCGTGGTGCCAAGCACCCGATGCTGACGAACTTGGGAAATGCGGTCGGCGGTGGCAATCAGGCCGACGACCAGTGGCTTGGTTGCCGCCATCAGCCGATCGGGAAGCGGCACGCCCGGGACGATCGGAATATTGGCCGTCTTTATGCCGCGGTTGGCGAGGTAGATGGATGTCGGCGTCTTCGATGTTCGGCTGATGCCGATTAACACCACATCGGCATCATCGAAATCGGCCGGCAGCTGACCATCATCATGGTCCATGGTGAAATTCAACGCATCGATCCGCGCGAAGTAATCGGCATCCATCACGTGCTGCGCGCCGGAACGGCGTCGCGACGGCGAGCCGAGATAGGACTGAAACAGTTCGATGATCGGATCGAGCACGGAGACGCACGGCACGCCCATCTCGCGACAGCGCTGATCAATGATATCAGCCAGCTCGCGATCGACGATCGTATAAAGCACGATGCCGGGGGCGCCATCGATCGCATCGAGAACCTGCAGCAACTGCCGGCGATTCCTGATCAGCGGATAGACATGCTCGAGCGCATGCGACGCCTGGAATTGCGCCGCTGCCGCCCGCCCCGCAGCGATCAAGGTCTCCCCCGTCGAATCGGAGATCAGATGCAGGTGGAAGTAGTTTTTCTTGTTCTCCACGCAATTCTCCGGGTGCTGTTGATAAACCGGGATAAAAGAGGCTACCGGCGCCGCGACGGCCGAGGCAAGGGGAAAACTGCCGACTTATTCACAATTGGTGCGACGCCGAAGAAAGCTTCGCGGGGGATGTGGACAAGACTCACAGCAATGACAAAGTGTCACGCGTTTCGACTCATTGTCCACAGCAAATCGCTTTCTCTCAAAGACGGCAATCCTCTGATTCAAATCGGATTTTTGCACTTATCCACGAAATGCATTCATGACCGCTGCTCTGCTTCCCACTCGGATTAATCCGATCGGGTGGCCGTGGATGAACTGTGGCCATCTTTTAATCCTTGATACCCACCGACTCTAAGAAATAGAAAGAGTCTAAATATCTTTGTTTATATATTAGGAGAGACCATCCGTGGCCGAGACACGAAGGAAAGTTCTGGAGGTTTTGGAGGGGAAGACGGTCAGTCCTCCTCCCGTCTGGCTCATGCGCCAGGCCGGCCGGTACCTTCCCGAATATCGAGCAACGCGTGCCGTCGCCGGAAGTTTCCTCGATCTCTGTTACACGCCTGATCTCGCTGTCGAAGTGACGCTTCAACCGATCCGTCGTTATGCTTTTGACGCAGCCATTCTTTTTTCCGACATCCTCGTCATCCCGGACGCGCTGAAGCGCAACGTTCGCTTTGAGGAAGGCCATGGTCCGAGAATGGATCCGATCGACGTTGATGGCATCGATGCTCTGAAGGCTGACGGTATCTCCAATCACCTGAAACCGGTCTTCGAAACGGTATCGCGTTTGCGTGGGGAACTTCCGGCGGAGACGACGCTGCTCGGATTTTGCGGTGCGCCCTGGACCGTTGCGACCTACATGATCGCTGGTCAGGGAACACCGGATCAGGCCCCTGCCCGGCTGTTCGCTTACCAGAACCCGGAAGCCTTCGAACGGCTTTTGACGTTCCTGGCCGATGTGTCGGCGGACTATCTGGTCGAGCAGATCGATGCCGGCGCCGATGCGGTACAGATTTTCGACTCCTGGGCTGGCGTTCTGGGCGAAGAGGAATTCGAACGATTTGCCGTCAAGCCGGTCGCGCGAATCATCGCTTCGGTGCGGACGCGACGTCCGCAGGCCAAGATCATTGCCTTTGCCAAGGGCGCAGGGCTTCTCCTGAAGCATTATCGCCAGAAGACGGGTGCCGATGCCATCGGGCTCGATTGGACCGTCCCACTGTCCTTTGCTGTCGATTTGCAGAAGGACGGACCGGTGCAGGGTAACCTTGATCCGATGCGGGTCGTTTCCGGCGGTGCCGCCCTCGAGCAGGGCATAGATCGTATTCTCGATGCGCTCGGCAACGGACCGCTCATTTTCAACCTCGGTCACGGGATTACGCCGCAGGCCGATCCGGAGAACGTCTCGGCGCTGGTGTCGCGCGTTCGCGGAGCACGCTGATGGATGAACGCCAGAGGGATCGCGGTCCAGGCAACAGGGCGCGGGTCAGAGCAATGATTGCGCTTGGCGGTTTTGCCGCGTCGCTCATCGGGCTTTTCGTCTGGCAGCCCGACAGCCTCTATCTCTGGATCAAGGCGCTACACGTGATTGCGGTGATGTCGTGGATGGCAGCGCTGCTCTACATGCCGCGCCTGTTCATCTACCACACCGACGCAGCACCCGGTTCCGAACAGTCCGAAACCTTCAAAATGATGGAACAGCGGTTGCTGACGGTCATCATGAACCCGGCGATGATGATCTCCTGGGTGCTCGGGCTTTACCTCGCCTGGAGCGTCTACGACTTCCAGGGCGGCTGGCTTCACGCCAAGCTGCTATTCGTGGTGATGCTGACCGTCGTGCACATGCGCTTCAGCCGGGCGGTTCGGGCGTTCCAGCGGGACGAAAATCGCCGCACGGCACGCTACTGGCGGTTGATGAACGAAGCCCCGACGCTGCTGATGATCCTGATCGTCATCATGGTCGTGGTGAAGCCGTTTTGAATTTTAACGATTGCTAATTGTAATAGTTCTCGCTAATTTTCGTCAGCCCCTTGCGGCGTTTCACGTGAATCGCTATTTTCTCCCATCTCCTCTTCATGGCTTGTGACAAAGACCAGAGCCTGCCCCTCCTGCCGCAGCTCCCTTCAGAAAACACGCCGTCTTTCCATTCCCAGACGAAACATGGATCCTTCATGGCTGAAATGAAGCTACAAGAACTTAAGAACAAGACGCCGACCGATCTTCTGGCCTTTGCCGAAGAGCTCGAGGTGGAAAATGCGAGCACCATGCGCAAGCAGGAGCTGATGTTCGCAATCCTCAAGATGCTCGCCTCCCAGGATATCGAAATCATCGGTGAAGGCGTCGTCGAGGTTCTGCAGGACGGATTCGGCTTTCTGCGCTCTGCCAATGCCAACTACCTTCCCGGCCCGGACGATATCTACATCTCCCCCTCCCAGATCCGCCGCTTCTCGCTGAAGACCGGCGACACGGTCGAGGGACCGATCCGCGGACCGAAGGAAGGCGAACGCTACTTCGCGCTGCTGAAAGTCAACACCATCAATTTCGACGATCCCGAAAAGATCCGTCACAAGGTTCACTTCGACAACCTGACGCCGCTCTATCCAAACGAGCGCTTCAAGATGGAACTCGATATCCCGACGTCGAAGGACCTTTCTGCTCGGGTGATCGACCTGGTCGCGCCGCTCGGCAAGGGCCAGCGCGGTCTGATCGTCGCTCCGCCGCGCACCGGTAAGACCGTTCTCCTGCAGAACATCGCCCACTCGATCACCGCAAACCATCCGGAATGTTACCTGATCGTTCTGTTGATCGACGAACGGCCGGAAGAAGTCACCGACATGCAGCGCTCCGTGAAGGGCGAAGTGGTTTCCTCTACCTTTGACGAGCCGGCGACGCGCCACGTGCAAGTCGCCGAAATGGTGATCGAAAAGGCAAAGCGCCTGGTCGAGCACGGCCGCGACGTCGTGATCCTGCTCGATTCCATCACCCGCCTCGGTCGCGCCTATAACACCGTTGTTCCTTCATCCGGCAAGGTTCTGACCGGTGGTGTCGACGCCAACGCCCTGCAGCGCCCGAAGCGCTTCTTTGGTGCCGCCCGCAACATCGAAGAAGGTGGTTCGCTGACCATCATCGCCACGGCGCTGATCGATACCGGCAGCCGCATGGACGAAGTCATCTTCGAAGAGTTCAAGGGTACCGGCAACTCGGAAATCGTGCTCGACCGCAAGGTCGCCGACAAGCGCATCTTCCCGGCGATGGACATTCTCAAGTCCGGCACGCGTAAGGAAGACCTGCTGGTTCCACGCCAAGATCTGCAGAAGATCTTCGTTCTTCGCCGGATTCTGGCCCCGATGGGTACCACCGACGCGATCGAGTTCCTCATCGACAAGCTGAAGCAGACAAAGAACAACGGCGACTTCTTCGACTCGATGAACACCTGATACGGCCGAACGCCGATATCGTGATTGAGACCGGGCAGGTGATCTTGCCCGGTCTCTTTATTTCCAGCGATCACGTTGATTAGCCGGATTCAACGATGGACCGGCTTCCTCGGCGAGCCTTTCGATTCGCTATCGCAATGATCTTGGATCCCCTCATCCGGTGTCGCCTTCTGTCAGTTCAGTGATTCACGTGAAACACATTCGGGCGATCCCGCGGCTAAGGCTTGATCTTCTCCCGACTATTCGGCATAAGCTCGCAACCGCTCGACACCTCTGTGAACGCCGGGAACGCCGACTAACGCGTTTCATTCAGCTATCGATATGAGGCCGCCTCACCCGCCGGAACTTGTTTCCGGCGCAGGCGTGCGTAGAGCAGGAACTCTCTTTGGATCTCAGGTGACACGATGCCATCGGTGGATACGATATACGCGCTTTCCAGCGGGGCGTTGCCAGCCGGCGTAGCGGTGATCAGGATAAGCGGACCAGAAACAAACGCTGTCCTGAAGTCATTGTGTGGTGCCGTCCCTGAGCCGCGTTTGGCGTCACTGAAATCGATTCGCTCTCGCAACGGTTTCATGATCGATAGCGGCCTGATCATCTACTTCCGCGGCCCGGCCTCGTTTACAGGGGAAGACTGTGCCGAGTTGCACGTGCATGGCAGCCGTGCCGTTGTTCAAATGCTGCTGCATGAGTTGTCTGGCTTTGCGGGGCTGCGCCACGCTGAGGCCGGCGAGTTTTCACGGCGAGCCTTCCATAACGGCAAGATGGATCTTGTCGAGATTGAGGGCTTGTCGGATCTGATCGCTGCGGAGACCGAGATGCAGCGTCGTCTGGCGCTGGAGCATTCCGCCGGCGGCCAGTCTAAGGTCTATGACGATTGGGCCAAGCGTCTGACCCATGCGCGCGCGATGATCGAGGCGGAGCTCGATTTCGCCGATGAGGAGGACGTGCCGGGCTCGGTCAGTGACCGGATCTGGAAAGATATGGAATTGCTGCGTCGCGAGATCGACGCGCACATTGCCCAGGCGCCGATTGGCGAAATCATCCGGGATGGCCTGAAGATCGTCATTGCCGGCGAACCCAACGCCGGCAAGTCCAGCCTGCTCAATGCCTTGGCAAAACGTGATATCGCGATCGTGACAGAGATAGCCGGAACGACGCGCGATGTGCTTTCCGTCGACCTTTCATTAGCCGGATTCTCCGTCAAGTTGTTCGATACTGCCGGGCTGCGCGAGACCGACGAGACGGTGGAGCGTGAAGGTATTCGCCGCGCTCGCGATGTAATTGCAAACGCCGACCTTGTGCTGCTTCTTTCCGAAAACACAGAAGGTTTTAACACCCTTGACGACCTCGCTCTTACGGCTGTGCCGGTCTTGCGGGTCGCAACCAAGATCGACCGAGCCGGCAGCGATACCATTCCGGGCGCCGAGGTTTCGATTTCGACCACAACGGGTGCGGGGATGGACCAGCTCTTGAACGTCATATCGGGCTATCTACCTGATTTGTCTGGGGTTACCGCCCTCTCTATCCCCTCCAGACGCAGGCATGTTGACGCCTTGCGCCAAGCCAGCATTGCGCTTGCGGAAAGTTTGCGCCTGAACCAAGACGGCCTGGATATACGCGCTGAGCTGCTTCGTGTCGCAGGGGATGCAATCGGACGCATCACCGGGCGTGTGGATGTTGAAAACCTGTTGGATGTGATATTTTCCGAATTCTGTATCGGTAAATGATGTTCGACTAAAACAATACAACGCTAGCGAGTCATGCGAAGCGTTTCACGTGAAACGATTCGAATCCGGAACGCGTTTGATCGGAGATGATAAAAATGGTCCATTTTGACGTTATCGTCATTGGTGGAGGTCATGCCGGCTGCGAGGCTGCGGCGGCGGCCGCGCGCCTCGGTGCACGCACCGCTCTGATTACCCATAAGGCGTCGACCATTGGCGTGATGTCGTGCAACCCGGCGATTGGGGGTCTAGGCAAAGGCCACCTCGTGCGTGAGATCGATGCGCTTGATGGCTTGATGGGTCGCATCGCCGATGCGGCTGGAATTCAGTTTCGCCTGCTCAATCGGCGCAAGGGGCCGGCTGTTCGTGGCCCACGTACCCAAGCCGACCGGCGACTCTATCGCGAAGCCATGCAGCGAGAGATTGACGCCATTGAAAACCTGACCGTGATCGAAGGTGATGCTTTCGACCTTCTTGAACAGGACAGCAAGATTGCCGGCGTGGTGATGAAGGATGGCAGATCCTTTGCTGCGGCGGCGGTGGTGCTGACGACCGGGACCTTTCTAAAGGGACTGATCCATATCGGCGACCATAAGATACCGGCGGGTCGTATTGGCGAAGAGCCGTCGCTTGGCCTCTCCGCCACCTTGGCGCGCTACGGCCTTCGTTTGGGACGGTTGAAGACGGGGACGCCAGCACGCCTGGACGGCAAGACTATTGATTGGGATCGCGTCGGACGCCAGGGGCCTGACGAAGATCCGGTGCCCTTCTCCTTCATGACCGATCGGATCGTCAACCGACAGATCGACTGCGGTGTGACCCGAACCACCGAAGCCACGCATAAGATCATTGCCGACAATATCGGCAAGTCGGCGATGTATTCCGGTCAGATCGAAGGTGTCGGTCCGCGCTACTGCCCCTCGATCGAGGATAAGATCGTTCGCTTTGGCGAACGGGACGGTCACCAGATCTTCCTTGAACCGGAAGGCCTGGACGATGATACCGTCTATCCCAACGGCATTTCGACATCCTTGCCGGCAAACGTTCAAGCCGCGTTTATTCGCACAATCCCCGGCCTTGAGAGTGTCGTGATCCTCCAGCCGGGTTACGCGATCGAATACGATCACGTCGATCCGCGTGAGCTTGATGCGACGCTGGCGGTGCGCAAGATCCCGGGCTTGTTCCTCGCCGGCCAGATCAATGGCACCACGGGCTATGAAGAGGCCGGGGCACAAGGCCTGGTCGCCGGCTTGAATGCTGCCAAGGCAGCGACGGGGCGCGAAGCCGTCATCTTCAGCCGCACCGATTCCTATATCGGCGTGATGGTCGACGACCTGACCTCTCGGGGTATTACCGAACCCTATCGCATGTTCACGTCACGCGCCGAATACCGATTGTCCCTGCGTGCCGACAATGCAGACGTGCGCCTGACACCGAAGGCAATCGAAATCGGTTGCGTGTCTGAAGCGCGGCAGGCGCGCTTTGTCGAATGGAAGGCGCAGTTTGACAGCGGTCGGGCATTGCTCAAGCAATTGTCGGTGACGCCGGCAGAAGGCAACCGTCATGGACTCAAACTGAACCAGGATGGCCAGCGGCGAACGGCGTTCGAAATCCTATCCTATCCTGACCAGAGTGTTGGTGCCTTGCTGATCCTGTGGCCCGAGTTGAAAGACATTCCGTCCGCGGTGGTGGAGGCACTCGAAATCGATGCTGCCTATGCCGTCTATATGGACCGCCAGGCATCGGACATTGCTGGCATCCGCCGCGAAGAGGATTTAGCGATTCCAAGCGATTTTGACTTTTCGGCATTAGCTGGTCTATCGAATGAGCTGAAGCAGAAGTTGACGCTGCAGGCGCCGCGGAATCTGGCCCAGGCGCTGAAGGTCGATGGGATGACCCCGGCCGCGGCCTCGTTGATCTTGGCTTGGTTGAAACGAATGAGTCGTTCCGCGGAACGGGAAGAAAAGGTAAGTGCGCAATGAAAACGAGTCCCTTCGCTGGCTTGAACGGACTGCGTGTTTCACGTGAAACGAAGGAACGACTAGAGCACTTCGCAGCGCTGTTTCAGAAATGGGCGAAGTTCATCAATCTGATTGCTCCGTCGACGCTCGACGACCTGTGGCGGCGGCATATCGTCGATAGTCTACAATTGGCGCAACTTGCGCCGGGTCCGAAGACCTGGGTCGATCTCGGTAGCGGTGGTGGATTTCCCGGAGTGATTACCGCCATCTACCTCCAGGAATTTTCCGACGGCTGGGTACATTTGATCGAGAGCAACAACAAGAAAGCCGCTTTCCTGCGTGTTGCGTTGACGGAGACCGGTGCGCGCGGATCCGTTCATCCGATTCGAATCGAAGATGCCAGCTCTGTCGCACCAAAATGCGATGCGATTTCCGCCCGTGCGCTGGCGGATCTGAGCCTACTGCTCGATTATTCATCGCCTTGGCTGACGGCCGAAGGTGGCAAAACGGTCGCCTACTTCCACAAAGGGCGGGATTACCAGCGTGAGATCGACAAAGCCGTTGGCCGCTATGCGTTTGATCTGGTAAAACACCCAAGCATCGTTGAGCCAGATTCTGTTGTGCTCGAGATCGCAAATCTTTCGCGAAGAACTCAGTGATTGGCGAGCGGAAACATGTTTGGCGCAAAAAATCGGATCATCACGATAGCGAACCAGAAGGGGGGCGTCGGCAAAACGACGACGGCGATCAATCTGGCAACGGCATTGGCCGCCATCGGCGAAAAGGTTCTGATCGTTGATCTGGACCCGCAGGGCAATGCCAGCACCGGCCTCGGCATTCAGCGCCGCGATCGCCATCTCTCCTCCTATGAATTGATGGTTGGATCGCACTCGATAGGTGAGATCGTCCAGCAGACAGTTGTGCCGAATCTGGCTATCGTGCCCTCGACGATGGATCTGCTCGGCGTCGAAATGGAAATCTCCAGGGAGGTCGATCGCGCCTTTCGTCTTCGCAAGGCCTTGGAGAGCCCCGAGGCATTGGAGTATTCATACGTTCTCGTCGACTGCCCGCCATCGTTCAATCTGCTGACGATGAACGCTATGGCTGCCGCACATTCGGTACTGGTGCCGCTTCAGTGCGAATTCTTCGCGCTGGAGGGTTTGAGCCAGTTGCTGGAGACGGTTGACCAAGTGCGCCAAACGGTCAACCCGAACCTGGACATCCAGGGTATCGTGTTGACGATGTTCGATTCTCGCAACAATCTGGCACAGCAGGTGGTGAGCGATGTCCGCACCCATCTTGGGGATAAGGTCTACCACACGCTCATTCCGCGGAATGTGCGTGTATCGGAAGCACCGTCCTATGGTAAGCCGGCCATCCTTTACGATCTGAAATGCGCAGGCAGCCAAGCCTACCTTCAACTCGCATCGGAAGTAATCCAGCGCGAGCGGCAGCGCAAAGCCGCATAATTGTTTCGGTACCGGAATTTAAATCGGGTGACACTATGAACGACGACAGCTCGAAGAGAAGGCTTGGCCGGGGACTGGCTGCATTGATCGGCGAGATGGATCAGCCGATACAGGCCGGCGCCTCCCCTGCTCCGGTTAACCCCGATCGGAAAGTGCCGATCGAGTTCGTATCGCGCAACCCGCGAAACCCGCGTCGACAGTTCGACGAAGGTGAACTGCAGGACCTCGCCAGTTCCATTCGGCAGCACGGCATCGTCCAGCCGGTCGTCGCTCGCACGATCGGCACTGACCGTTACGAGATCATCGCCGGGGAACGCCGCTGGCGTGCAGCGCAGCTCGCCGGCTTTACCGAAATTCCGGTTATCATCCGCGACGTTGACGATCGCACGGCGCTCGAAATCGCGATCGTCGAGAACGTGCAGCGGTCCGACCTTAACCCGCTCGACGAAGCGCTTGGCTACGAGCAGCTGATTGCCGAACACGGCTACACCCAGAACGATCTCGGCGAGATCATCGGCAAGAGCCGCAGCCATGTCGCCAACAGCCTGCGGCTTTTGAAGCTGCCCGAGCCGGTGCGGGACATGTTGTCAGAAGGAAGCCTGTCGGCAGGCCATGCGCGCGCGCTGATCCCGACGTCGGATCCGGCAACGCTCGCCCGCAACATCGTCGCAAAGGGTCTCTCCGTTCGCGACGCTGAGCGGCTGGCGCAGAACGATATTCGCGCCCAGAACGATCCCCACTACGCCAAGGCCGCACGTCGTGACGAGAAGGACGCCGATACGTTGGCGCTGGAGCGGACACTGTCCGACAGCCTCGGGCTTGAAGTCACCGTCAGTCACAAGGCTTCAGGCGGGCACCTCAGGATTTCCTACAAGACGCTTGATCAGCTTGAAGAGATCTGCCGCCTGCTCGAGCGCCGCTAGAGTGTTTTCGATTTAAACCGAACTACAGAAACGCTCTATCTCTTTGTTTTTACGCATTTCCTGACGGAAAACCGCTTCGCACCTTTCCTGGAAAGGCTTTAAGCGCGCTTCCAATTGCCCGATAGGCTGATTTGAGCCTGCTTTTGCGGGCTCTCAGCGTCTGGCTGACTGCACGGCAATCGCCAACAGGTTCTGCAGCACCATGCTCTCCTCGAGGCTCTGGCGCGTGCGGCTCTGATAGATCGTATTTTGAAGCCGTGTCAGTTCGCGGCGGATCGCCGGCGAAGACCAATGTCTGAGGGCTGCTTCGATGATGGGCTTGCGACGAAAATGCAGGTGCCGGCCCATGGTGGCGATAACCTGGCCGGCCTGCTGGCGGCTGGCATCCATTTCGGCGCGCATCAGATCGAGCTGCTGAAACTGCCTGAGGCACCCCTGCAAAACGAGGAAGGCGGGCGTTTTTGACGTGGTTATCTTCTGCATCGCATGCAATAGACCGTCAAGGTCACCCTTCAGGACCGCATCGACAGCATCATCAACGGAAATGGCGCTGGCATCGCCGACAATGTCGGTCACATCCGATTCGTCGACGGTGCTCTTGCCACGGCAATAGAGTGCAAGCTTGCGTACTTCGTTGCGCGATGCCAGGCGGTCGCCGCCAAGCGCTTCCATCAGCCGTTCACGTGCCGCCGGAGTAATGCCGAGTTTTTCTTCGCCCAATTCCTTGTCGATCAACGCCTGCAGGCTGCGGGCGTCGTCGCTGTAGCAGGCGATAGTCGCGATCGAACGTGCCGTCTCGGCCACCTTGCGCAGCGCCGATCCCTTCTTGAGATCACCCGCTTCGACGACAACATAGCTACCGGTCGGCGGTTCGCCGGCCAAAATCTGCAGACCATCGACCAACGCCTTCTCGTTGGCGGCTCCGCGGACCCAGATGAGCCTTTCGCCACCGAAGAGGCCGATCGAATTGACCTCGTCGAGCAACCGGCCGGGGCTCTGTTGCAGATCCCCGGCATCGAGCTTGGTGATGGAAAATGGGTCGTCGAGCGCAACGCCGCTGCGCGACGCGATCGCCTCTGCCCGCTCCGAAACCAGCCCGCGGTCTGGTCCGTAGAGGACAAAGAGGCGATAAAGTGCCGCTGACTTCTGTAGGAAAGAGTCGAATTCGTGCGACTTGACTTCGCTCATTCCGTCACCGCCTAGAGCGTTTCCAGTTTAGACTGACTCCCAGAAACGCTCTATCCCTTTGTTTCAACGCAATTCCTGCCGGAAAACCGCTTCGCACTTTTCCTGGAAATGCTCTATCGGCTGAGGGCCGCGGCGATATCGGCCCGGATCAGCTCTGCCAGTTCCCTTGCAGCGCGGTTCTCGCCATCGCGGACGGCGCGGACCTTGGCAAACTCCTGGACGGGAAAGTCGACAAGCGCGACGGCCGTGCGGTTGCCTGACTTGATGGTTTCGCCCGTGCCGGCCCTGGACAGGTTATAGTCCGCTTTCACGACGATACGCCCTGCGGCTGCCCGGTCCCGTGCCTGATCAAAGAGCGTGCCCATGACGCGGGTCGTGACGTTCAGCGCCAGATGATATTGCGGGTTCGCCGGTTCTCCCTGGCCGCCGGCGGCCAGGAAGATCAATGCGTTGCGCACCTCCTGCTCAACACGGTCATCCGCATCGGAGATTTCGATCGACGCAAGCGCTGCCGATGTGCCGACCGCATCGGAATAAAGTGGCCTGACCTGGCAGCCGGCGAGCGCGGTCAACATAAGAACACCAGCCAGCATCGGGAGCGACCGGATGCTGGAGCCAGCTCTATCAGACAACGACATTGACGATCCTCTGAGGCACGACGATGATTTTCTTGGGGCTGCTGCCGTTGAGAACGGACTTGACGGCATCGAGAGCGAGAACGGCATTCTCGATCGCAGTCTGATCTGCATCGCGCGCGATTGTCAAATCCGCGCGCTTCTTGCCGTTGATCTGGACCGGCAGCGTGACTTCATTCTCAACGACGAGCGCCGCATCAAACTTCGGCCAGCCGCTTTCGGCGATCAGGCCCTTGCCGCCGATCGCCTGCCAGCATTCCTCGGCCAGGTGCGGCATCATTGGGGCGATCAGGTTGACCAGGATCGATGTTGCTTCCTTTGCAGCCGCTGCCAGCGCCGCATCGGCCTTGCCGGCAGCAACCTGGGTCAAGGGGGCCGCAATCACGTTCACGAGCTCATAGATACGTGCCACGGCCTTGTTGAAGGCCAGCTTGTCGTAATCGGCTTCAACCGCGCGCAGCGTCCTGTGGGCCGCCTGTGAGAGAACGAGTCCGCTGCCTTCATGGGCTGGCGCCGCCTCGACTGTGCGAAGTGTTTCCGCCGCCTCGCCGATCAGGCGCCAGACGCGCTGAACGAAGCGATGGGCGCCTTCGACGCCAGACTCTGACCAGATGACGTCACGGTCGGGCGGCGAGTCGGACAGAACGAAGAAGCGTGCGGTATCGGCGCCGTAGGAGGCGATGATATCGTCAGGATCAACGACGTTCTTCTTCGACTTCGACATCTTCTCGATCGAGCCGATGGTGATGTCTTCGCCGGTCTCGAGCAGAACGGCGCGGCGCTGTCCGTCGACCTCGTCGATGCGGATTTCCGCCGGCGTGATCCATTCGCGCTGGGCGCCTTCGCCGCGGCTGTAGGTCTCGTGCACCACCATGCCCTGGGTGAACAGGCCCTTGAACGGTTCGTCCAGGGCAACATGGCCGGTCGCCTTCATCGCGCGGGTGAAGAAGCGCGAATAGAGCAGATGTAGGATCGCGTGTTCGATACCGCCGATATACTGGTCGACGGGCAGCCAGTGGTTGGCCGTCTTCGGATCGGTCGGGTCGTCCTCCCAAGGAGCCGTGAAGCGCGTGAAGTACCAGGACGAATCGACGAAGGTGTCCATCGTGTCGGTCTCGCGACGGGCGTCCTTGCCGCAATGCGGGCAGGCCACGTGCCGCCAGGTCGGATGGCGGTCGAGCGGGTTGCCCGGCTTGTCGAAGGTGACGTCCGGCGGCAGGATGACGGGCAGGTCGGCCTTGGGAACGGGAATGACGCCGCAGTCATCGCAATGGATGACCGGGATCGGGCAGCCCCAATAGCGCTGGCGGGAAATACCCCAGTCGCGCAGGCGGAAATTGACCTTGCGTTCGGCGCGCGGCGCGCCGGCCAACACGCACTTTTCCAGCTTCGATGCCACGGTTTCGAACGCGTCTTCCGTCGACAGGCCGTCGAGAAAACGCGAATTGATCATCACGCCGTCGCCGATATAGGCCTCGTCACCGATCGCGAAGCTTTCGGCATCGGCATCCCTCGGCATGACGACCGGAACGACTGGAAGCCCATACTTGCGGGCGAAGTCGAGGTCGCGCTGGTCGCCGGACGGGCAGCCGAAGATCGCGCCCGTGCCGTAGTCCATGAGGACGAAGTTGGCGACGTAGACCGGCAGCTCCCAGCTTTCGTCGAGTGGATGCCTGGCGCGGATGCCGGTGTCCATGCCCTTCTTTTCAGCGGTCTCGAGCGCTGCAAGTGAGGTCCCGGCGCGCCGGCACTCCTCGCAGAAGGCCTCGATTGCCGGATCCTTTGCCGCTGCCTGCCTGGCAAGCGGGTGATCGGCGGAAATCGCCAGGAAGGAGGCGCCGAACAGCGTGTCCGGACGGGTAGTGTAAACGATCAGTTCCGTGGTGTCGGCGGCGGCGGTGCCTTCGACGATCTGCCAGCGAATGGACAGGCCCTCGGAGCGGCCGATCCAGTTCTTCTGCATCAGGCGTACTTTTTCCGGCCACTGGTCCAGCGTGTCCAGAGCGTCCAGCAGTTCCTGGCTGAAGTCGGTGATGCGGAAGAACCACTGCGTCAGCTCGCGCTGCTCGACGAGCGCGCCGGAACGCCAACCGCGGCCGTCAATGACCTGCTCGTTGGCGAGAACGGTATTGTCGACCGGGTCCCAGTTGACCTTGGACTGCTTGCGGTAAACCAGGCCCTTCTCGAGAAAATCGATAAACAGGTGCTGTTGGCGCTGGTAGTATTCAGGGTCGCAGGTCGCGAATTCGCGGTTCCAGTCAAGCGACAGTCCCATGACCTTCAGCTGCGCCTTCATCGAGGCGATGTTCTGATAGGTCCAGCTGGCCGGATGCACGCCGCGCTCCATGGCGGCGTTTTCCGCCGGCATGCCGAAGGCATCCCAACCCATGGGGTGAAGCACGTTGAAGCCCCGGGCGCGCTTGTAGCGGGCGACGACGTCGCCCATCGTGTAGTTGCGCACGTGGCCCATGTGGATGCGCCCGGACGGATAGGGGAACATCTCGAGCACGTAATATTTTTCGCGCGGATCATCGTTCTCGGTCTTGAAGACCTCGCCGTTTTCCCATTCCTGCTGCCAACGCGGCTCGGCATCACGCGGATTATATCGTTCGGTAGACATGTCTTTTAGGTGTTCCGGAAGTTCTGCGGGGCAAGGGAGCGCCCTCATGATAGTTGGGGTGACCTTCATCATGAAACCGCTTGGTGGTCAAGTTTTCGAAGGGTTTGGCGCGACACTTTGGCGGATTTGGGCCGGCTCGAGCGGCGATGGCCTTGGCAAGGCGCGCAAGTTTGCCTAATCCGCTAGTTATCGCCCGGAAGGTCGTTATGTCGGAGAATATATCCATGGAAGTTCAAGAGCGGTTACAGGATGTCGTGAGCCGGATTCACACGGCGGAAAGGGCGGCAAAGCGCCCAAAGAATGCCGTCAGCCTCGTTGCCGTTTCCAAGACATTCGACGCTGACGCGATCCGTCCGGTGATCGAGGCCGGCCAACGCGTGTTCGGCGAAAACCGCGTGCAGGAAGCACAGGGCAAATGGCCGCT
Source organism: Ensifer canadensis (assembly GCF_017488845.2). NCBI lineage: Bacteria > Pseudomonadati > Pseudomonadota > Alphaproteobacteria > Hyphomicrobiales > Rhizobiaceae > Ensifer > Ensifer canadensis. Next base: position 3,654,593 of record NZ_CP083370.1, on the reverse strand, counting down.
GCTGAAGGGCGAAAGCCCCGATCTGGCGCTGCATCTGATCGGGCCGCTGCAGTCCAACAAGGCGGCAGAAGCCGTTGCCCTGTTTGATGTCATCGAGACCGTCGATCGCGAGAAAATTGCCCGGGCGATCTCGGCGGAAATGAAGCGCCAGGACAGGACGCTTCGTCTCTATGTCCAGGTCAACACCGGTCTGGAACCGCAGAAGGCCGGAATTGCGCCTGCAGAAACCATCGCGTTCGTGACCTTCTGCCGCGAGGAACTGGATATGGTTATCGAGGGTCTGATGTGCATTCCGCCTGTCGACGAGAACCCCGGTCCGCATTTTGCGCTGTTGGCGAAACTAGCCGGCGCGTGCATGCTCGACAGGCTGTCGATGGGCATGTCCGGAGATTTCGAAACGGCGGTCCAGTTCGGCGCGACCAGCGTGCGCGTCGGTTCGGCAATTTTCGGATCACGCTGACGGCCAAAACGTCGCATTACGCTTTCGTCGGGGTTCACCTTCGTTCTCATTAGCCTATCCTTGTGCACGAGGAGGCCGGGCATCGCCCGGCATGCATTGGGAGGAGAACGGATATGGCGAGCCGCTATTCCGAAGTGTACGGCGCGTGGAAGACGGATCCGGAGGGGTTCTGGTCTGAGGCGGCAGAGGCGATCGACTGGTTCGAGAGGCCGGAGCGCGCCTTCGAGGCTGAAGGGGGCATTTATGGCCACTGGTTTCCCGGCGGGCTGACCAACAGCTGCTACAATTGCCTGGACCGGCATGTCGAAGCCGGTCGTGGCGAGCAGATCGCCTTCATCTACGACAGCCCGGTCACGTCTAGCATCGAGCGCATCTCCTATGGAGCGTTGCTCGACGACGTCAAGGCGCTGGCCGCCGTCTACCGCAAGCTCGGCGTCGACAAAGGCGATCGCATCATCATCTATATGCCGATGATCCCGCAGGCGGCGGTGGCGATGCTTGCCGCCGCGCGCATCGGCGCGGTGCATTCGGTGGTGTTTGGCGGCTTCGCCGCCAACGAACTCGCCGTTCGCATCGACGATTGCCGGGCCAAGCTCATCGTGTCGGCCAGCTGCGGCATCGAGCCCGGTCGCACGGTCGCCTACAAGCCGCTGCTCGATGCGGCGCTGACGATCGCCGAACACAAACCGGCGCATTGCCTTGTCTATCAGCGCGAGATGCTGCAGGCGGATATGACGCCGGTGCGCGATATCGACTATGCCACAGCGCTTGCGGCGGCAAAGGATGCGGGCGACGAGGCCGGTTGCACGCCGGTGGCGTCCACCGATCCGCTTTACGTGCTCTATACCTCCGGCACCACAGGCCAGCCGAAGGGCGTGGTGCGCGACAATGGCGGCCACATGGTTGCGCTCAAATGGTCGATGCAGAATTTCTTCGGCGTTCAGCCCGGTGAGGTCTTCTGGGCGGCGTCCGACATCGGCTGGGTCGTCGGGCATTCGTTCATCGTCTATGGGCCGCTTCTCAACGGCAACACCTCGATCCTGTTCGAAGGCAAGCCCGTCGGCACGCCGGATCCCGGAACCTACTGGCGGATTATCGCGGAACACGGCGTGGCCGTCATGTTCACCGCTCCGACGGCGCTGCGCGCCATTCGCAAGGAGGATCCGGATGCGTCGCTGGTGACGAACCATGATCTTTCTCGGTTTCGTGCGTTGTTTCTGGCCGGTGAACGGGCCGACCCCGACACGATCTGCTGGGCGGAAAGGGCGCTCGGTGTGCCGATCATCGACCATTGGTGGCAGACGGAAACGGGCTGGCCTGTTGCCGGCAATCCGCTCGGACTCGGACTCCTGCCTGTCAAATACGGATCACCGGCTGTTCCGTTACCCGGCTACGATGTCCAGATCCTCGACGACGCCGGTCATCCGGTCGAAGCGGGCACGCTGGGCAACGTCGTGGTCAAACTGCCTTTGCCTCCAGGGTGTCTGCCGACACTCTGGAATGCCGACCATCGGTTTCGCGCGGCCTATCTCGAGGAGTTTCCCGGCTACTACAAGACGGCCGATGCCGGCTACCTCGACGATGACGGCTATGTCTTCATCATGGCGCGCACCGACGACATCATCAATGTCGCCGGTCACCGGTTGTCGACGGGCGCCATGGAGGAAGTGTGCGCCAGCCATCCGGATGTGGCGGAATGTGCCGTCATCGGCATCGCCGACGCGCTGAAGGGTCAGATCCCCGCCGGCTTTCTGGTCATCAACTCGAATGTTTCCCGTGAAACATCCGAGATCGAACGGGAGGTCATCAGCCTCGTGCGTGATCGCATCGGGCCGGTGGCCGCCTTCCGCGTGGCGATGTGCGTCAAGCGGCTGCCGAAAACCCGATCCGGCAAGATCCTGCGCGCGACGATCCAGAAGATCGCCGATCGCCAACCGTGGAAAATGCCGGCGACAATCGACGACCCAGCGATCCTCGATGAGATTGCCGCGGTGCTTCATTCCAAGGGTATCGGCATCTGATCGTGCATTCTACAGCGCCGCGCGTCTTATTAGACGCGCAAAGGTCGCTGTAGCACTTTGAATGGCTGCATGTTTTTATCCTTAAATCGAATAGGATTTAAGGAAACATGCAGGAGCATGCCTCAGATTCGAACGACGGAACTGAACCACGTGCTGAAGGCCGCCACCGGTTTGCTGCGCAGGTTCTTGGTGATGAGGTAGTAACTCTCGTCTTCAAGTGTGGCGATCGGCGAGAGGACGATGAGATCGCCGTGCTCGATCTCGCGGCGAAAGACTTCGACCGGGCAGAGCGCCACGCCATGGCCGGCGATCACGGCCGTCGCCAGCAGGTTGAAATCCTGGAAAACCGGACCGCGGCGCGGCGGTCGAGCCATGGGCAGGCCGGCTGTCGCAAACCATTCTTGCCACCGCGCGATCGTCTCGTCGTGAAGCAGGTCGGCGGTGGTGATTGCCTCTGGTGTGTCGAGCGCGCCTTTGCGCTCGATGTAACGAGGGCTGGCGACCGGGCGGTTCGCACGCGAAAACAGCCGGTCGCATTGCGTCCCGACGGATAGGTCCGCACCGAGCGTGATGAGCACGTCGCAACCCGTCTCCCGCAGCCTCTGCTCGGCCATCGCGTAGATTACCTTTACATCGACGTCCGGGTGCCGTTCGAGGAAATCGCTGAGCGCCGGTATCAGCCAGCGCGTGGCGATCGATGGGATGCAAGCGACGGTGATCGATGATTTGGCGTTGGCGCGCAGCATTTCTGTTTCGATCGCGATGCGCGCAAAACACGATGTCAAGGCGTCGGCCAACCGCTCGGCGTCAGGAAGGAGACCGACGCCGCGCTTTTCCCGCCGGAACAACGGCCGGCCGAACCATTCCTCGAGCAGCCTTATCTGATGGCTAACTGCAGCGTGTGTGACATGCAGCTCGTCCGCGGCACGTGAAAAGCTGGCGAGCCGGGCGGCGGCCTCGAATGCGCGAAGCATGCCGAGTGGCGGAAGCATCTGCAAATTCTCCTCAACCACCTCTTGAGAAATCGTTGTTTTTCTATCGAAAAGTCCCGTGGGATAAGGATTTCAACATCACGAGAACGCATTCCGGTCTTCGTCATGTAAGAATTTCTCATAGGAGGATATAGCACATGTTCGTGCGCAGCCTGCAGGATATCGAGGCCACCGATCATTTCGTCGAATGGGGGAGCGGCACCAGCCACCGACTGCTGACGGAAAAAGATGGCATGGGTTTTACCGTTTGCCACACCGTCGTTCGCGCCAATACGGTCTCATTGCTGGAGTACCGCAACCATCTTGAGGCTTGCTACTGCATCGCCGGCCAGGGCGAGGTGGAGGATATGCAGGGCAATGTCTTTCCGATTCGTCAGGGCGACATCTACGTGCTCGATCAGCACGACAAACATTTCCTGCGGGGAGGAAAAAATGAGGATCTCATCCTCGTCAGTGTCTTCAATCCACCGCTCAAGGGGACCGAGCGCCACAATCTGAAGGACCAGTCCGGTTCGGCCTACTGAATCTGGCAAACAAAAAAGCCCGGATCGAGCGATCCGGGCTTTCGTCAGGTCATGACAAGTCGATCAATATTGATCGTCTTCGTCCTCGTCCTTGCGATCCGACTTCAGCGACTTGAGCTTGGCGAAGACGGCATCCGCATCGATTTCCTTCTCTTCTTCGCGCTCGTAGCTGAAGTTGAGCTTTTCTGTTTCCTGGGCTGCTTCGAGCGTCGCGCCGAGCTCGGCGGCTGTCGGCAGCGGACGGCCCTTGGCGGCGCGTTCGACTTCAAGGTCGAGATCGATCTGCGAGCACAGGCCAAGCGTTACCGGATCCATCGGCGTCAGGTTCGTCGAGTTCCAGTGGGTGCGCTCGCGAATCTGCTCGATCGTCGACTTCGTGGTGCCGACGAGGCGGGAAATCTGCGCGTCCTTCAGCTCGGGATGGTTGCGAACCAGCCAGAGAATGGCATTCGGGCGATCCTGGCGCTTGGAGACCGGCGTGTAGCGCGGGCCCTTGCGCTTGGAGTCGGGAACACGGACTTTCGGCTCCGAAAGCTTGAGCTTGTGGTTCGGATTTGCCTCGGCGCGGGCGATCTCGTCGCGCGACAGCTGTCCGGTTGCGATTGGATCTAGACCCTTGATGCCCTGTGCCGATTCACCGTCTGCGATCGCCTTCACTTCGAGCGGATGCAGCTTGCAAAACGTTGCAATCTGTTCGAACGACAATGCCGTATTGTCGACGAGCCAGACGGCTGTTGCCTTGGGCATAAGCAGTTGCTGAGCCATGGATATAGTCCTTTTGTCCGCCGCGCCGGTGTCGCGGGCCGTGGAGTCTACCACTGATTTCCGGGAATTGAGCGCCTCTATAGCGTCGTTGTCTCAAAATTGCAATTCTCCAGTTCCAAATGTCCTTTTGTCTAATTGCGGCGCGGCTTTGACCTGCTATGACTCGTCGCCGAGGCGGGGTCCCCGGGAGGGACCTCAGACAGGAATGCGCAGGGAGGAACGAATGTCCGCCAAGATCTATCCGGTGTTGAAGTCTGCCAAGAGCCGGACGCTGCTCGATAACGCGACCTATCTGAAGTGGTATGAGGAAAGTGTCGAGGACCCGGCCAAGTTCTGGGGCAAACACGGCAAACGGATCGACTGGTTCAAGCCCTATACCAAGGTCAAGAACACCTCTTTCAAGGGCAAGGTCTCGATCAAGTGGTACGAGGACGGCCTCACCAACGTCTCCTACAATTGCATCGACCGCCACCTGAAGACGCACGGCGAAAAGACGGCGATCATCTGGGAAGGCGACAACCCCTATATCGACAAGAAGATCACCTACAACCAGCTCTACGAGCAGGTTTGTCGGCTTGCCAACGTCCTGAAGAAGCATGGCGTCAAGAAGGGCGACCGCGTCACCATCTACATGCCGATGATCCCGGAAGCATCCTACGCGATGCTTGCCTGCGCGCGCATCGGCGCCATTCATTCGGTCGTGTTCGGCGGCTTCTCGCCGGACGCGCTCGCCGGCCGCATCGTCGACTGCGAATCCACCTTCGTCATCACCTGTGACGAGGGCGTGCGCGGTGGCAAGCCGGTGCCGCTGAAGGAAAATACCGACACCGCGATCGACATCGCCGCCAAGCAGCACGTGATCGTCAACAAGGTGCTGGTCGTGCGCCGCACCGGCGGCAAGATCGGCTGGGCGCCGGGCCGCGACCTCTGGTACCACCAGGAAACTGCGACCGTGAAGCCGCATTGCGAGCCGGCGAAGATGAAGGCGGAAGACCCGTTGTTCATCCTCTACACCTCGGGCTCGACCGGCAAGCCGAAGGGCGTGCTGCACACCACCGGCGGCTACCTCGTCTATGCCTCGATGACCCATGAATACGTGTTCGACTATCGCGACGGCGATATCTATTGGTGCACGGCGGATGTCGGCTGGGTGACCGGCCATTCCTACATCGTCTACGGACCGCTCGCCAACGCGGCGACCACCGTGATGTTCGAGGGCGTTCCGAACTTCCCCGACGCAGGCCGCTTCTGGGAAGTCATCGACAAGCACAAGGTCAACGTCTTCTACACCGCGCCGACGGCAATCCGCTCGCTGATGGGCGCCGGCGACGATTTCGTCAAGCGCGCCTCGCGCTCGTCGCTGCGCCTGCTCGGTTCGGTCGGCGAACCGATCAACCCGGAAGCCTGGGAATGGTACTACAACGTCGTTGGCGATCAGAAATCGCCGATCGTCGACACCTGGTGGCAGACGGAAACCGGCGGCATCCTGATCACGCCGCTGCCGGGCGCGACCGATCTCAAGCCCGGATCGGCGACGCGGCCCTTCTTCGGCGTCCAGCCGCAGCTGGTCGACAACGAAGGCAACGTGCTCGAAGGACCTGCCGACGGCAACCTCTGCATCACCGACAGCTGGCCCGGCCAGATGCGCACGATCTATGGCGATCATGCACGCTTCGGCCAGACCTACTTCGCCACCTACAAGGGCAAGTATTTTACGGGTGACGGCTGCCGTCGCGACGAGGATGGCTACTATTGGATCACCGGCCGCGTCGACGACGTGCTCAACGTCTCCGGACACCGGCTGGGCACGGCCGAAGTCGAATCGGCGCTTGTCTCGCACCATCTGGTGTCCGAGGCAGCCGTCGTCGGCTATCCGCACCCGATCAAGGGACAGGGCATCTACTGCTACGTCTCGCTGATGGCGGGTGAGGTCGGCAATGACGATCTGCGTCAGGCGCTGGTAAAGCACGTCCGCTCGGAAATCGGCCCGATCGCGACGCCAGACAAGATCCAGTTTGCCCCCGGCCTGCCGAAGACCCGCTCGGGCAAGATCATGCGCCGCATCCTGCGCAAGATCGCGGAAGACGATTTCGGTGCGCTTGGTGACACCTCAACGCTTGCCGATCCGGCTGTTGTGGAAGACCTGATCGCCAACCGGCAGAACAAGGCTTAACAGCAACGCACGGTAAAAAGGGCGGCTTCGAGCCGCCCTTTTTTGTATGATGTTTCGTACCGAGGCGGTGGACTGAATAGACGACTGGGTCATCGACGGGCGTTTGTGAGCCGGATTCCGATTGACGGTAAGCGGAGTTCCCGGGCGGCAGCAGGAGATCGATATGACCCACGGTTGTTTTCGGACGATCCCAAAGAAGGAAATGTTCCTTCGCTTCAAACCCGTCTGAGAGCATTCTCAGAAATCGATCGCCCTACCCTTGATTTCCCAGTCGCCGAAGCGTGCCGGGTCGGCGCCGCCGCGGCCGCCGATTTCTGTCGGCATAACCTTCTCCGCTTCAGCCTGCCGACGCTCCTCCGCTTCCTTCAGCGCGCGCATGGCCGCGGCAGGCAGCGGCTTTTTCGGGCGGTCGGGGGCATTGTCGTTGTCGTTCTGCATCTCGCCAGTATCCGGATTCGTGCATCTGTATTGAAGAACGGGGCATTTGCACCCATCATATAAGGCGCCGTTGTCCGAACGGAAACCCTGATTCACGTGAAACGTCGACGACCCGGAGCCTCTTCATGAACCTCGTTCGCACCGCCATGCTGCTTGCAGTGATGACCGCCCTGTTCATGGCGGTTGGCTTCGCCATTGGTGGACGTGGCGGCATGATGATTGCGTTCGTCATCGCCGCCGGTATGAATTTCTTCTCGTACTGGTATTCCGACCGCATGGTGCTGCGCATGTACCGTGCGCAGGAGGTCGATGAACGCAGCGCCCCGGAATATTACGGCATCGTGCGCGATCTCGCTGAGAATGCCGGCCTGCCGATGCCGCGGGTCTATGTCATCGACAACCCGCAGCCGAACGCCTTTGCAACCGGACGCAACCCGCAGAACGCCGCCGTTGCCGCCTCGACCGGACTGCTCAACGCGCTCTCCTACGACGAGGTCGCCGGCGTCATGGCGCATGAACTGGCGCACGTCCAGAACCGCGATACCCTGACAATGACGCTGACAGCCACGCTTGCCGGCGCCATTTCGATGCTGGGCAACTTCGCCTTCCTGTTTGGCGGCAATCGCGAAAACAACAACAACCCGCTCGGTTTTGTCGGGGTGCTGATTGCAATGATCGTCGCGCCGATGGCGGCCATGCTGGTGCAGATGGCGATCAGCCGTACCCGGGAATATTCCGCCGATCGCCGTGGCGCCGAAATCTGTGGCAAGCCCCTGGCTCTCGCCTCGGCGCTGCAGAAGATCGCTGGTGCTGCCCATCGGATTCACAATGACGATGCCGAGCGCAACCCGGCAACCGCGCATATGTTCATCATCAATCCGCTCTCAGGCGAGCGCATGGACAACCTGTTTTCGACCCATCCGAACACTGAAAACCGGATTGCGGCCCTGCAACAGATGGCGCAGGAGATGTCCATGGGGTCGACGCCGCCGGTTCGGGCTGATAATCCGGTGCGCAAATCGCGCTCTGTTCCCTCTACCGGTTGGGGTCGCGGTGGTTCCGAACCGCCGAAAGGTCCCTGGTCCTGATGTCTGCCGAAAACAACAACGATTCACGTCCGAAACAAAACCGCTCGCGCAAGGAGCCGGCAAAGTCGAAGAGGCCTGCGCAAGAGCAGCGCGGTCCGGAGAAGCCCGGACTGCGCACGCGACAGGCAGCGGCCAAGATTCTCGGGGCGGTCGTCGATCGCAAGACCTCGCTCGATGGCATGCTCGATCATGAGCACGGAAATCCGGCCTACCGCGAACTGAGCGAGGCCGACCGGGCGCTGGTGCGCGCCATTCTCAATTCGGCATTGCGTCATCTGCCGCGCATCCAGGCGGCAATCGGCTCGATGCTGCAGACGCCGCTTCCGGAAGGCGCGCGCGCTCTCGACCATGTGCTCGCAGTGGCTGCCGCGCAGATCCTCTATCTCGACGTTCCTGATCATTCCGCCGTCGATCTTGCCGTCGAGCAGGCGCAGGCCGATCCGCGAAACCGCCGGTTTGCCAATCTGGTCAATGCCATCCTTCGCCGCCTGTCGCGCGAGAAGGACACGATCCTGGAAAATCTGCGAACCGTTCCTGCGATGCCGGACTGGTTCTTCGACAGGCTGGTCGAGCGTTATGGACGCGAACAGGCCGATCTCATCGCCGAAGCGCAACTGACCCCAGCGGCGATCGATCTGACTGTCAAGTCGGATCCGGATGCCTGGGCCGAGCGGCTCGGCGGTACGGTGCTGCCGACAGGCTCAGTCCGCCTTGCAGAATTCTCGGGCTCTATCCCCTCCTTAGCCGGATTCTCCGATGGCGAGTGGTGGGTTCAGGATGCGGCCGCATCCATCCCTGCCCGTCTTTTCGGGTCGATTGCCGGGAAGACCGTCGTCGATCTCTGCGCGGCACCCGGTGGTAAGACGGCGCAGCTTATCCTCGCCGGTGCCGAGGTGACGGCGCTTGATCAGTCGTCGAGCCGGCTGAGGCGTCTGAAGGGCAATCTCGAGCGATTGGGCCTGGAAGCGCAGATGAAAGAGACCAACATGGCCGACTTTCGGCCGGACGAACTTTTCGATGCCGCCTTGCTCGATGCCCCCTGTTCGTCGACCGGAACGACCCGCCGTCACCCGGATGTGCTTTGGACCAAGGGTCCGGAGGACATCGAGAAGCTTGCGCTGCTTCAGGAGCGCCTGCTGCGCCACGCGCTGACGGTGGTCAAGCCGGGCGGCATCGTCGTGTTCTCCAATTGCTCGCTTGACCCACGCGAAGGCGAGGAAGTGGTCGACCGGGTGGTCGCAGCCGGCGATGATTATGAGCGGGTGCCGGTTCTGGCTGAGAATTGGCAGGGCCTTGAAGATGCGATCACCCCGCTCGGCGAAGTGCGCACCACGCCATCGATGTTCCCGCTCGATCCACCCTTTGCCGGTGGACTCGACGGATTCTACGCCGCCGTGATTCGCCGCAAATAAGTCTGGAAAAGTCGATTCGTTCTTCGGAAAGGCTCGGCCACGGGCTGTTTTGGCGCGTCATTTGACGCTTTAAGGCCATGAGCCTATCAAAGACGATAAAATTGATAAAAGTTTAATGATCTTTCCGGCACCATCCAGAGTTCACGCGGAGCGCCGCGCGTCCTTTCGGACAGAGAAGAACGCTCTGACATTTTGAAACGGCGCATCGTGCGTACCGGAGATCGAATAGGGATTTTCGGGCAACCCTGCGCGAGTGATACTGGCGCGAAGCCGATGCAGCCGTTCGTTCGTCTCGAACGGCTTGCTTCAGGATTAAGGAAATCGACGGGCGTTGATGGTGTTTTCCGGCAGGCGAAGGCTTTCTTATCTGTATGCGCGCGAAGGTTGGCGCCGCGTGTCGCGGCGACTTTCGGTCGGCCGCGTCTCGTCGCTGCGCTTTACCGGATCGACGCCCGGCCGCCTGATCGTTGCGCCGACGGACCTCAGAGCCGTCGATCCCTTCGTTGCCGAGGAGATCCTCGAGGGTCGCTTTCCGCTGGCTGGGCGGGTGCTCGACACCGAGGGCGAATCGCCCTTCGAGATCGACCTGCCGTCGCTGGAATTTGCCACCCGCCTGCATTCGTTCGGCTGGCTCAGGCATCTGCGGGCGATCCGCGAGGATGCCGGCTTCGTGCGCCTGCGGCAGATCGTTGACGACTGGATTGCCACCCACGGCCGCAATTTCGGAGGCATTGCCTGGGATGCCGACGTCATCGCCCAGCGCATCATCGCATGGCTCTCGCATTCGCCGGTGGTCCTGCGCAATGCCGAGCACGGCTTTTATCGCCGCTTCCTGAAAAGCCTGGCCTTCCAGGTTCGTTATCTCCGTCACATTGCCGAAACGGTCAGGGATGGCGAGGCTCGCCTGCGTGTGCGGATGGCGCTTGCCATGGCATCGGTTTCGATGCCGTCGACGCCGTCGGCGATCCGCAAGGCGTCGCGCCATCTCGATTTCGAGCTTGATCGGCAGATTCTCGCCGACGGCAGCCACTTTTCGCGCAGCCCGCGGGCCGGGCTTGAGTTGCTGCTCGACCTGCTGCCGCTGCGCCAGACCTATGTCAATCTGGGGCATGACGTGCCGTCGCGCCTGATCCCTTGCATCGATCGTATGTATCCGGCACTGCGCTTCTTCCGCCACCAGGGCGGCGAACTGGCGCTTTTCAACGGCGCGACCTCGGTGCTGGCGCATGAGCTTGCCTCGGTGCTGCGCTATGATGAAACCGCCGGCGAGCCATTCCGCTCGCTGCCTCTCGCGCATTACGAGCGCCTGTCGATCGAAAACACCGTGGTCATCGTCGATACCGGCCGGCCGCTTTCAGTCGACCTGTCGCGTAGCGCCCATGCCGGCTGCCTCTCGTTCGAAATGTCCTCGGGCAAGACGCGTTTCGTGATCAATTCGGGCGCGCCGAAATTTGCCGGCGAACGATTCCGCCAGATGGCACGGATGACCGCCGCCCACTCCACCGTGACCGTCAACGACACGTCCTCCTCACGCTTCTCGCAGTCACGGTTTCTGGGCCCGATCATCACCAGCGGCGTCTCGCGCGTCGTCGTCGAGCGCAAGGACGAACCGGGCCGCCAGGAATCCGTCATGGCAAACCATGACGGTTATCTCTCGTCCTTTGGGATCCTGCACGAGCGCGACATCGGCGTGCTGAACGGCGGCCGGATGATCCGTGGGCGTGACCGGCTTTCGCGCGCCGACGGCAGCGATCCTGATGAAACGAACCTGGCCGTGGCAGTCGCCCGCTTCCATATCCACCCGGCCGTCACTATTCGCCAGAACAACGGCCGCGAGATCTATCTGACCGCGCCCGATGGTGAAATCTGGCTGTTTGCCTGCCAGGACGGCGAGCTGGCGGTCGAGGAAGACATCTTCTTTGCCGATCCCTCGGGCATTCGCGCCTCGTCGCAGCTGACGGTGACCTTCGCCGTTGCCAGGCAGCCGGAGATCCAATGGACCTTCTCGCGCACGAACTGAGGCCAACTGCGCCCCTTATTTTAGGATGTTGGCCTGCCGAGGTTTCTTCGGCCGGCAAGCTATGCTAACGGGCAGCCATCCCAATCGCCGGAGCATCCTCCCGGGCGTCCGGCGCCGCCAAAGGAGCATGGTTGATGGCTGTCGCCTCCAAGAAAATTCCCGCCCCGAACGAGGTTCCAGTCCGGACCGCTCTTCTTTCCGTGTCCGACAAGACCGGTGTCGTCGAGCTTGCCCGTGCGCTGCATGAAAAAGGCGTACGTCTGGTTTCGACCGGCGGCACCCACAAGGCACTGTCGCAGGCGGGGTTGCCAGTCAGCGACGTCGCCGAACTCACCGGCTTTCCCGAGGTTATGGATGGCCGGGTCAAAACCCTTCACCCGGGCGTGCATGGCGGCCTGCTGGCAATCCGCGACGATGCCGAGCATCAGGCGGCGATGTCGGCACATGGCATCACCGCGATCGATCTGGCGGTGATCAATCTCTATCCCTTCGAGGAGGTTCGCGCGCAGGGCGGCGATTATCCGACGACGGTCGAGAACATCGATATCGGCGGCCCGGCGATGATCCGCGCATCCGCCAAGAACCACGCCTATGTCACAATTGTCACCGATCCGGCCGACTATCCGGTCCTGCTCGAAGAACTTGCAGCAGGCGCGACGACCTATGCCTTCCGCCAGAAGATGGCGGCCAAGGCCTATGCCCGCACGGCCGCCTATGACGCAGCCATTTCCAACTGGTTTGCCGAGGCGCTCGACACGCCGATGCCGCGCCACCGCGTTCTCGGCGGCGTCTTGAAGGAGGAGATGCGCTACGGTGAGAATCCGCACCAGAAGGCGGGCTTCTACGTCACCGGCGAGAACCGTCCGGGCGTTGCCACAGCTAAGCTGCTGCAGGGCAAGCAGCTTTCCTACAACAACATCAACGACACCGATGCCGCCTTCGAACTCGTCGCCGAGTTCCTGCCGGAAAAAGCCCCGGCCGTGGCGATCATCAAGCATGCCAATCCTTGCGGCGTGGCCACGGCCCCGACGCTGGTCGAAGCTTATCGACGCGCGCTTGCCTGCGATTCCACCTCAGCTTTTGGCGGCATCATCGCGCTCAACCAGATGCTCGATGCGGAAACGGCCGAAGCGATCGTCAAGCTCTTTACCGAAGTGATCATCGCGCCTGAGGTCAGCGATGAGGCCAAGGCCGTCATCGCCCGCAAGCCGAACCTGCGGCTCTTGACCACGGGCGCCCTGCCGGATCCGCGCATCCCCGGCCTTTCCGCCAAGACCGTATCCGGCGGCCTTCTCGTCCAGACCCGCGACAACGGCATGGTCGAAGACCTGGAGCTGAAGGTGGTGACCAAGCGTGCACCGACGGCGCAGGAACTGGAAGACATGAAGTTTGCCTTCAAGGTGGCAAAACACGTCAAGTCGAACGCCGTCGTCTATGCCAAGGATGGCCAGACCGCAGGCATCGGCGCCGGGCAGATGAGCCGGGTCGATTCGGCCCGCATCGCCGCGATCAAGGCCGAAGAAGCCGCCAAGGCGCTCGGCCTCGCAACGCCGTTGACGCGCGGCTCGGCCGTCGCCTCCGAGGCTTTCCTGCCGTTTGCCGATGGCTTGCTGTCGGCGATCGCTGCCGGTGCCACGGCGGTGATCCAGCCCGGTGGTTCGATGCGCGACGAGGAAGTGATTGCCGCGGCCGACGAGCATGGCGTTGCGATGGTCTTCACCGGTATGCGCCACTTCCGCCACTAAACCGGATCGGTTGCATTTTCAGTTGCTACTGCATGTTTCCATAAATCCTATTCGATTTAAGGATAAAAACATGCAGCAATTCAAAGTGCTACAGCGACCTTTGCGCGTTAATAAGACGCACGGCGCTGTAGTAAAGTCCGAGTTTTATTCCTCAGAGCCGTCGCGTCCCCAGGACGCGGCGGCTTTCGTATGTCCGGCATTCGCCGGATAAGGCGTGCGCAGCAGGATCAGAAAACCGAGGACGAGGAAGACGACGAGCGCCATCATGCCGATGCGGGCGGAGCCGGTCATGAGCGTGATCGTGGCGACCGACGCGGGCGCAAGAAACGACGTCGCACGGCCGGAAAGTGCATAGAGACCAAAGTAGCGCCCTGCTTCGTCCAGGCTGACGCTGCGCGCCAGATAGGAGCGCGACGACGCCTGAACCGGCCCGAAGGCGATACCGACGAGCAGGCCGTAGACGATATAGGCCTTCTCGGCTGCAGTGCCGAAGATGCCGCCCGAATCGTCCGTCGGCAGGGGAAGCAGACCGAAGAAGGTGAAGCCCGGTCCTGTCGAGACGATGCCAAGCGTGGCAATGATCAGGCAGACCAGGCTGGCGATCACGATGGTCTTTGAACCGAGCCGGGCATCGAGCTTGCTTGCATAGAGGCAGCCACCGATGGCAACGACGTTGAGGATGATGCCATAGATGCCGAGTTCCATGGTTTGCCAGGCGAACATGGCGGCGGCGAAGGTGCCGCCCAGTGCCAGCAGGCCATTGACCCCATCCTGAAAGATCATGCGGGCGATGAGGAAGCGCAGGATGCCGCGCCTTTGCCTGAGTTCGCCGAGTGTGCCTTTCAGTTCGCGCAGTCCCGTTCGGGTCGCCCCTGCAAGCGACATGGTCGCCTTGGTCGCATCCGGCGTGAACAGGAACATCGGAATGATGAACACGAGGTACCAGAGCGCCGATATCGGCCCGGTGATGCGCGCGTCCTCGCCCTTTGCCGGATCGAGCCCAAACAGCGGATCGATGCCGAGAGCGGTCTTGCCGGTTTCCGGATTTCCGGCAAGAAGCGCCACGACAGCGATGAGCACGATCATCCCGCCGAGATAGCCGAGGCCCCAGGCGATGTTGGAAATGCGGCCGATGTCCTTCTCGTCCACAAGTCGCGTCATCATCGAATCATTGAACACGATCGAGAATTCGGCAGCGACGGTGGCCAGCACCATGAAGATGACGGCGTAGATGATCGGTGAGCCGGGGGCGGCAAACCAGAGCATCGCCAGCGATACGATCTTGATGATGGCGAAAAAGCCGATCCACGGCTTGCGCGGTCCGGTGGCGTCGGCGATCGAGCCGAGAACCGGGGAGAGAATGGCGATGATGATGCCGGAAATGGTGAGCGTATAGCCCCACATCGCCTGGCCGATAGCATGATCCTCAGTCAGCCGGGAAACGAAGTAGGGGCCGAAGATGAAGGTGGTGATCACCGTGAAGAACGGTTGGGCCGCCCAGTCGAACAGCATCCATCCGGCAATGCCGAGACGGGTCGTTCCCGGCTTGTCTGCAGCCCTGTCCGCCGAAATCGCCAATTACCCCTCCCGGAAATGACTGCGCCGTGCGTTCTAATGAACGCGCGGCGCAGAAAGATCGTCATATCTCGCTCATCGAGACCGGGTTGACGGAGCATCCCCGGCCCGATCTTGCGCTACTGCATGTTTCCTTAAATCCTATTCGATTTAAGGATTAAACCATGCAGCAATTCAAACTGCTACAGCGACCTTTGCGCGTCTAATAAGACGCCCGGCGCTGTAGTCCGGGGCGGACTGTGTCATTTCACCCTGCCGCGTGCAAGGTCGTTGAGCAGACCCGCGGCAACCGTGATCTTGGCAAGCGTGGTCTCGCCCTTCTCAGTCAGGAGCGTCAGCTGGCCGCCCGCGCGTGAAACGCGTTCGCGGTCGTTTTCCTGCCAGGCCTGGACGGGATTGCGCTCGCTCTTCTGCTCGCGCAGCGCCGCTGCGGTGATGTCGCGTCTGGCGCCGGCAATGTCCGAGATCGCGCGCGACAGCGCCATTGCCTCGAACTGCTCGGTTGCCGGTACGCGGTCGGCTGCCGCCAGCAGGCGGTTGATCCGCAGCGTTTCGGTGACGGCAAAATAACCCTGTGCCGTGCGGCTCAGCGTCTCGCCGGTTTCAGCTGATATCTGCATGATTTCGGGCACGAGGGTCATCAGCGCCAGTTCCAGGATCTCATCCGCCAGTTTCTCCGGCACGCCGCCCTCGACGAAGGCTGCGGTCTTTACCCGAGCTTCGTCGGCGGTTTCGCCTGAAATCGCGGTGCGCATGGTGCTGCGCAGCTTCTGCAGCCCGTCGCGCAGGCGCGTCACGGCTTCCGAAACCGAACCCGTTGCCGCATGGGTGCGCAGGGCCCGCTCCGTCACGAGCGTGAAGATGCGCCCGACTTCCTGGTAGAGCGCATTCTGGAGGGCGCCGCTGATGCGATTGTCCAGGGCATCGATCTCGTCATAGATCCGCGGCAGGTCGAAGCCATCGAGTGCCAAAACAGCCGCCTTGACGACGTCTGCCGAGAGGAAGCCGGTGGCATCCGTCAAGGTCGAGACGAAAGCGGGGCCGCCGCGATTGATGGTTTCGTTGGCCAGCACCGTCGCGATGATCTCGCGGCGCAGCCGGTGGCCGTGGATGTCGCCGGCATAAGTCTTGCGCATCTTGCCGGGGAAGTAGCGTTCCAGGGTCGCCGTGAAATACGGGTCGTCGGGAAGCTCGCTGGCGATCAGCTCGTCGAACAGCACCAGCTTCGAGTAGGACAGGAGGACGCCGATCTCCGCGCGTGTCAGCGGCTTGCCGGCCTGATAGCGCTCGGTCATGACCTGGTCGGTCGGCAGCGTCTCAACCTTGCGGTTGAGGTGGCCGTCGGCTTCGAGTCGCGTCATCAGGCGGCCGAGCGTCGTGCGGTTTCCGGTACCCTGCAGTTCGGTGAGCGAGATTGCCAGCGACTGCTCGTAGTTGTTGCGCAGTACGAGATGGCCGACTTCCTCGGTCATCGACGCCAGCAGCGTGTTGCGCTTCGGCCGGGTCAGGCGACCGTCGCGCATCGCCGAGGCCAGCGCGATCTTGATGTTGACCTCGACGTCGGACGAGTTGACGCCCGCCGAGTTGTCGATGGCGTCGGAGTTGCAGCGACCGCCATTGAGGCCGAAGCCGATACGGCCCTTCTGGGTCACGCCGAGGTTTGCGCCCTCGCCGATGACACGGGCGCGGACCTCTTCGGCGACCACACGGATCGCGTCGTTGGCGCGGTCGCCAACCTCGGCATCCGTCTCGTTGCTGCCGCGCACATAGGTGCCGATGC
This sequence comes from Ensifer canadensis, assembly GCF_017488845.2. Lineage (NCBI taxonomy): Bacteria > Pseudomonadati > Pseudomonadota > Alphaproteobacteria > Hyphomicrobiales > Rhizobiaceae > Ensifer > Ensifer canadensis. The sequence goes on along the minus strand of NZ_CP083370.1, from coordinate 3,637,600 downwards.
CGCCGAACCAGAGAAGATCGACCTGGCTCTTCAGGATCGCGTTCATGATCTCGAACGGCGTGGCCTTCTGCTTGTCGATGCAGATCGCCGCCATGGCTTCCGGTGTCAGCGTCACCGACTTTTCGGCGCGGGAAATGATCATCCCGCCTTCGGAGAGCGTCTTGCGATCATAGTCCTGCCAGCTCGAACGTGGCAGGGCGAACATGCGCTTGCGTTCGGCGAAGGAAACATCCGTATCCGGATTCGGATCGATGAAGATGTCGCGATGGTCGAAGGCCGCGAGCAGACGGATCTTTTCCGAAAGCAGCATGCCGTTGCCGAAGACGTCGCCCGACATGTCGCCGACGCCGGCGACGGTGAAGGGAGTGGTCTGGATGTCGATGTCCATCTCGCGGAAGTGCCGCTTGGCGGTCTCCCAGGCGCCACGGGCGGTGATGCCCATCTTCTTGTGGTCGTAGCCGGCCGATCCGCCTGAGGCGAACGCGTCATCGAGCCAGAAGCCTGCTTCCTGGGCCAGGCCGTTGGCCGTGTCCGAGAAGGTCGCCGTGCCCTTGTCGGCGGCAACGACGAAGTAGGGATCGTCACCGTCGCGGCGCAGCGTGTCGGCCGGCGGCACGACATCCTGGCCGACAATGTTGTCGGTGACCGACAGCATCGTGCGGATGAAGGTCTTGTAGGCTTCGGTTCCGGCCTTGAACACCTCGTCGCGGTTGCCGCCAACCGGCAGCTGCTTCGGGTAGAAGCCACCCTTGGCGCCAACGGGCACGATGACGGCGTTCTTGACCTGCTGTGCCTTCACCAGGCCCAGTACTTCGGTGCGGTAGTCCTGTGCGCGGTCGGACCAGCGAAGACCGCCACGGGCGACCTTGCCGAAACGCAGATGCACGCCTTCGACTTCGGTGCCGTAGACGAAGATTTCGCGGAACGGACGCGGCTCGGGCAAGCCTTCGAGCTGCTTGGGATCGAGCTTGACGGCAAGGACCGCACGCGGCTTTCCGTCGGCATCCTTCTGGAAGTAATTGGTGCGGAGCGTCGCCTCGATGGCGTTGACGTAGCGGCGCAGGATCCGGTCCTCGTCGAGGCTCGGTACCGCCGACAGTGCGGTCTCGATCGATGCGATCAGGGCGTTGCACTTCTTGGCACGCGGCTTCTCCTCGATCGCCGGGTCCATGCGGGTGACGAACAGCTTGAAGATATCGGCGGCAATCGCCGGATATTTGTTCAGCGTGTCGGCGATATAGCCCTGCGAATAGGTGATGCCGGCCTGGCGGAGGTAGCGGGCATAGGCACGCAGCACCGTCACTTCGCGGGCGTTCAAGCCGGCGAGCAGGATCAGCCTGTTGAAGTTATCATCCTCGATCGTGCCGTTCCAGGCGGCGAGGAAGGCTTCCTCGAGCGCCGCACCCGACTTGTCGAGATTGAGCGCATGGCCGTCGCGATGGATCAACTCCATGTCGTGCAGCACGACGCGATGCTGGTCCTCGCCATGCTTGCCGACGTTGAGGTCGTAGGTCTGCTCGCTGATGACCCGGAAGCCGAGATTTTCGAGCAGCGGCACGCGGCGCGAAAGCGATACGGGTTCGCCGGCGTGGAAGATCTTCAGCTCGGCCGTATCAGGACGATTGACCGGGCGGTTGTAGTGGTAGAACGAGATCCGGATCGGATCTTCCGCCTTGCAGGCGGCGATATCGGCGAGATCGGCATAGGCTTCGGCCGGTGCAAAGGCCGCCTGGTAGGCTTCGCCAACGCTGAGCTCGATGCCATCCTTGCGGGCAAGCAGGTCGAAGCGATCGATCCAGCGCGTGACGATGCCTCGCACGGCCTCCTCGAGCTTGGCCTGGGGGATGCGCGGCGTCTTGCCGCTGGTCCGGCCGATGATGAAGTGCACGCGCGCCAGACCGCCCTCGGGGAAGGCCGGGTAGTAGGCCGAAACACGACCGTCATAAGCCGTCTTCAGATAGTCCCCGATCTTCTCGCGAACGTCGGAATCATATTGCTCGCGCGGTACGAAGACGATGACCGAAACGAAGCGGTCGAAATGGTCGATGCGTGGCAGAACGCGGATGCGCGGACGGTCGCCGAGCTCGTTGATCTGTTCGCAGAAGGCGGCGAGCAGGCCGACGTCGATCTGGAAGAGATCGTCGCGCGGGTAGGATTCGAGCGTGTTGTCCAGCATCTTGCCGGAATGGCTCTGCGGATCGTAGCCGAAATGATCGACGATCTTCTCGATCTTGTGGCGCAGCAGCGGGATTTCCGCGGCCTGACGGGTATAGGCCGAGGAGGTGAACAGGCCGACGATGCGCAGCTCGCCGGCGACATTGCCGTCGGCATCGAAACGCTTGACGCCGATGTAGTCCATATAGGCGCGGCGGTGCACGACCGACTTCACATTGGCCTTGGTGACGATCAGGAAATCCGGGCTTTCGAGGAAGGCCAGAATCTCCGGCGTGGTCAGAACTGCGTCCTTGCCCTGGCGCAGCACGCGCACATCGGGATTGGAAAGGATGCCGAGGCCCCTGCCCTTGCCGCGCTCGACCGTCGCCTTCCCGCCCTTGCCCGAATAGGTGTATTCGCGCATGCCGAGGAAGGTGAAGTTGTTGTCCCTGAGCCAGCGAAGGAAGGCCAGCGCTTCGTCGCGGTCGCTCTTCTTGCGCGAGGCGTTGTAGTCCTCGAGTTCCTTCATCGCGTGATCGAGCAGCGTCGTCATCGCCGGCCAGTCGTGCACGGCCTGATGAACCTGTTCGAGCACATCGCGGATACGGTTGCTGAGCGATTGCGCCTCGACCGGCGTCAACTTGCTCAGGTGGATCTGGATGTGGCTGATCCGGTGTGCCGGATCGCTCGGCTCGTCCGGATCGAACGGCTTGGCGGGCTTGCCCGGTTCCTGGACCAGAATGGGATGGATCGCGAGATGGATATCGCGGTGCGTGGTCGTCACCTCGCCCATGACCGAATCAAAGAGGAACGGCATGTTGTGTTCGGTGACGGCAATGATCGAAACCTCGGTGCCGCCAGGCGCAACGCCGGCCACGGTTTCAACCGACACTTGAGGTTTGCCGCCGTCCCAGCGTGCGAGTTCGCTTCTCGCATGGGCCGCCGTCAGTGCCAGCATGTCCGCCGAATAAAGATCGAGGTCGTCGTTGCTGGCCCCGCCGAAGAGGATCTCGGGCGCCAGCGCGTCGGTGCCCAGTTTGATGGCCGCCGCCTTCGCTGCGTCGATGTGTCTGTCCCGCTTCGGATTGTATTTCACGCCCATGAAGTTTCTCCCATTCATGATAGGCTAGACCCTATCAGAACCTTGGCTAATGGCGACCGCTTTTTATGACGATTTCGGCAAAAACGAGCCGAGAATCGGAGAATCTCACGTGAAAACAGCTCAAATCCATTTAAATCGAAGGCAGATTGGCGAAAATTGCTCGAATTTCGATGAAAAAGCACGAAAACGCCAGCGGCTCGTGCGGAACCTGTCTGCCATAGCCTGTTGACATGGCGGTGACAGTCGGTGATCAGAGTTCAAATCGAAGGATTGGACTGGCCGATGCCCGAAATGCCCTCCTTGCCTGGTGCCGTCATCGTCATTTCTAGTCACGTGGTTCGCGGCACCGTCGGCAATCGGGCGGTTGTCTTTGCCTTGGAGACGCTTGGCCATCCCGTCTGGGCTCTGCCGACCGTCATTCTGCCCTGGCATCCCGGCCATGGCCATTCGACGCGCATCACGATACCGGACGCGGAATTCCAGTCGGTGATCGACGATCTGGCTCAGGCGCCCTGGGCCGGCGAGGTCCGGGCAGTCCTGTCAGGCTATCTCGGCTCGGCGAGCCAGGCAGAGGGCGTTGCCCGGCTGGTGACCGCCTTGCGCGCCCGCAATCCTGATCTCGTCTATGCCTGCGACCCGGTGATCGGTGATGCCGAAGGGCTCTACGTGCCCGAAGCGACGGCGATTACCATCCGCGACCGGCTGTTGCCGCTTGCAAGTCTCGCCACGCCCAACCGGTTCGAACTGGCCTGGCTTGCCGGCGCGACGCTCGAGACCAATGCGGCAATCCTTGACGCGGCGCTGGGGCTTGGTCCCTCGCGCATGCTGGTCACGTCGGCGATTCCGATGATGAAGGGCGGGACGGGAAATCTCTATCTCTCCGGCAACCATGCGCTGCTCGCCGAACACCGGCTGATCGAGAACCCGCCGAACGGCACGGGCGATCTGCTGGCGGCGGTGTTCCTGGCGCGGCTGCTGGAAGGCCTCTCCGAGGAGCGCGCGCTTCAGATGGCGACAGCCAGCGTGTTCGAAATTATCGCGCGCACGGTCAAGCGCGGCGCCGATGAACTGACGCTCGAACAGGATGCGTCCAGTCTCTCGACGCCGATGGCGATGGTGCAGATGCGGCGCTTGCTGCATCCGAGCCAGATGCGGCGGAAATAGAAGAAGCTGTTCACGGCACGCCGTCGGATGGCTTGGTGGATTGAACTCTCGACAGCAGCGGGGTAACCGATGGATATGCAGCGTTTTCCAGACCACCTTCTGAACGGCTATCATAACTTCATGAGTGGTCGCTTCAGCGAACAGCAGCAGCGTTACAAGACATTGGCGGATAGCGGGCAGAAGCCCAAGACCATGGTCATTGCCTGTTGTGACTCCCGGGCAGCGCCCGAGACGATCTTCGACAGCGGCCCGGGCGAGCTCTTCGTCGTGCGCAACGTCGCCAATCTCATGCCGCCCTACGAGCCGGACGGACACTACCACTCGACGTCGGCAGCTCTGGAATTTGCCGTCCAGTCTCTGCGTGTCAGCGACATCGTCGTCATGGGCCACGGACGCTGCGGCGGCATCAAGGCGGCGCTTGACCTGGACGCCGAGCCCCTGTCGCCGGGTGACTTCATCGGTCGCTGGATGCACCTCTTGAAACCGTCCGCCGAACAGATCCAGAGCAATGACGTGATGACCCAGGCCGAGCGGCAGCGCGCTCTGGAGCGGGTTTCCATCCGCAACTCGATCGCCAATCTTCGCACCTTCCCCTGCGTCCAGATTCTCGAATCGAAGGGCAAGCTCCAGCTTCACGGCGCCTGGTTCGACATTTCGACCGGCGAGCTCTGGGTGATGGATCCGAAGAGCGGCGACTTTGCCCGTCCAGGTATGTGATAGAAGCCAGAGAAAAAGCCCGGTCCTTTCGAACCGGGCTTCTTTTATTTCATAAGCTTTGATCTTTTGTTTTTGCGCTGTCGTTATCGCAAAACCGCTGCGCACCTTTGCGCAACATGCGTTAGAGCGTCTGCGGTTTAAGCGGAGTCGCAGAAACGCTCTATCTCCTTGTTTCTACGCATTTCCTGACGGAAAACCGCTTCGCACTTTTCCTGGAAATGCTCTAGTCGCCGTCAATTTCCGCGCCGATGATGGCGATCGCCTGCTGATAGACGCTGGCGGCGTTCCAGCCCTGGATCGCGCCGAAATTGGCCTGTCCCGGCTGATATCCGGCGCCCGGCTGCCAGCCGTGTCCACGCAGGAAGTTCGCGGTCGAAGCAAGCGCGTCAGCCTTCGAGCGGACCATGTCGATATGGCCGTTGCCGTCACCGTCGACGCCGTATTTCAGAACGTTTGCCGGAAGGAACTGGGTCTGTCCGATTTCGCCATGGGCAGCGCCGCGTGCAGCCGGGCTGAGATCGCCGCGCTGGACGAGCTGGAGCGCCGCATAGAGCTGGTTGGTGAAGTAGTCGGACCGGCGGCAGTCATAGGCGAGCGTCGAAACGGCTGAGAGCGTATGCTCCTTGCCCATGAAGCCGCCAAAGCCGGTTTCCATGCCCCAGATGGCGATCAGCGGGCCGGCCGGTACGCCGTAGCGCCGTTCGATGCTGTTGAAGAGCGCCGCATTCTGGGCCTTCATCTTCTTGCCGCGCGAGATGATCGTCTGACCGCCACGCTTCTGCATGAACTGGCTGAGCGAGAGCTTGAAGCTTTTCTGGCCGCGGTCGGCGCGGATCGTCGCCTTGTTGTAGGAAACGCCGGAGAGCGCCTTGTCGAGCGCCGCAGGGCTGATGCCGTTGCCGGAGGCTTCCTGCTTGAACTGCGTCATCCAGGCCGCGAAACCGCTGCCGTCGTTGCCGCACTGTGCCGCCGACGCGGTCGCCGGAAGGATCGCCGTTGAAATCAGGGCCGCAAGCCCAATCGCTACGCACTTTGCCGTGTGCATGAAATACCCCGTCATTGCCCAAATCTGGTTGCCGTTAGGAAGATGCCAGCCTTTGCCGGCTCTGTCACCCGCCCCTCATTGGCGGAAATTTCCTAACGGTTTCACGTGAATCCGATCAATTTTGCGCACGGATCCGTGAAACAGGAAACCCCGCAGGCCGATAACGGGCCAGGCGGGGTTCTTATTCGTGCTTTACCGTCTGTTTGTTCAGGCGGCCTGCTTCTTGGCGCGGATCAGACCGCGGTTGATGAGCAGCTCGGCGATCTGGATCGCGTTGAGTGCCGCACCCTTCCGCAGGTTATCGGAAACGACCCAGATGTTGAGGCCGTTTTCGACGGTTGCGTCTTCGCGGATGCGCGAGATGTAGGTCGCGTCTTCGCCGGCGCACTCGTAAGGCGTTACGTAGCCGCCGTTCTCGTGCTTGTCGACAACAAGGCAACCCGGTGCTTCGCGCAGGATATCGCGCGCCTCGTCAGCGGTGATCTCGTTTTCGAACTCGATGTTGACCGATTCCGAATGGCCGATGAAGACCGGGACGCGCACGGCCGTGCAGGTCACCTTGATCTTCGGGTCGAGCATCTTCTTGGTCTCGGCCAGAACCTTCCACTCTTCCTTGGTGTAGCCGTCTTCCATGAAGACGTCGATGTGCGGAATGACGTTGAAGGCGATGCGCTTGGTGAACTTCTTCGATTCGATCGGGTCGGCAACGAAGACCGCACGGGTCTGGTTGAAGAGTTCGTCCATGCCGTCCTTGCCGGCGCCGGAAACCGACTGGTAGGTCGAGACGACGACGCGCTTGATCTTGGCGTGGTCGTGCAGCGGCTTCAGCGCGACGACGAGCTGGGCGGTCGAGCAATTCGGATTGGCGATGATGTTCTTCTTGGTGAAGAGCGTGATCGCGTCCGGGTTCACTTCCGGCACGATCAGCGGCACTTCGGAGTCGTAACGCCAGGCCGAGGAATTGTCGATGACGACGCAACCCTGCTGGCCGATCTTCGGCGAATACTTCAGCGAAACCGCGCCGCCGGCCGACATCAGGCAGATATCGGTATCGGAGAAATCGTAGTTTTCGAGGTTCTTGACCTTGAGCGTCTTGTCGCCGAAGGAAACTTCCGTGCCCTGGGAACGGGCGGAAGCAAGGGCGACCACTTCATCGGCGGGAAAGCCGCGTTCCGAAAGGATGTTCAGCATCTCCCGGCCGACATTGCCGGTGGCGCCTGCGACTGCAATCTTGAAACCCATGATCTAAGCTCTCTTTTTTGTCTCTCCTCGTCGGGTGGAGGGGGAAACCGCGCGATCCGCCGCGAGGGTTCCTGTCCCCGGCCAAACCGGGGAGAGAGCGGAGGGCCAGAGACGTCAGACGGTTTTCGTCGTCGTTTTGGCCGTTGTTTTGAAGGAAGCTGGAAAACGCATATCCTGCCCGGCGATTTCTGCCAGGACGCTGCTGTCAGCGAAGTTGTGTTCGCGGCGAAGCATGGAATGCCTTCCTTTCCGAGGCTCGTAATAATTGTTTCTATCGGCGAGTCAAGCGTGCGATGCTTGGCGCCTGCAAACGTGATCGCAATGTCATGTCGCTGTCATCGCCGGGCGTTACGACCGCGCAATCCGACACCTCAAAGGGACGATTGCCATGCGTATGCTTCTTGCCACCCTCTTTGCCACGACGGTTCTGGCCCACGCCGCTCAGGCCGCAGACGTCTATCCCATTGATCGCGCGACAATTCTTGCCGGTTCCCCGTTCGATTTCAAGGTCGAGCTCAAGAGCGCCGTCAAGGCGGAAGACATCAAGGTGACCGTCAACGGCCAGGACTACAAGGCAGCGCTCGGTGCCGAAGCCGCCTATGTCGCGATGGAAAAGGGCAAGGAAGACAAGGAGCTCGGTTCGGCCCTGCTCCTGCGCAACGCTATAATTGGCGCACCGGGCAGCTACAAGGTCGAAGTGACGGCTGGCGGAGAGACGAAGACCGTGACCTGGCACGTCTATGCCACGGCGGAGCAGCCGAAGGTCAAGAACGTCATCTTCCTGCTTGGCGATGGCCTTTCGGTTGCGCACCGCACCGCCGCCCGCATCATGTCGAAGGGCATGACCGAGGGTAAGGCCAATGGCCGCCTCAACATGGACGACCTCGAGCGCATGGCCTTCATCGGCACGTCGGCGACCAATTCGATCGACACCGACAGCGCCAACACCATGTCGGCCTACATGACCGGCCACAAGACCGTGATCAACGCCGTGGGCGTCTATGGCGACCGCACGCCCGACAGCCTCGACGATCCACGGGTCGAGACCATTGCCGAAGCGCTGCGCCGCCAGACGCAGAAGTCGATCGGTCTCGTCACGACCTCGGAAATCGAGGACGCCACGCCGGCCGCCGTCGTCGCCCACACCCGCAACCGCAGCGACAAGGCCGAGATCGTCGGCATGATCTACGACGTCAAGCCGGAGGTCATCCTTGGCGGAGGCTCGGCCTATTTCCTCGGCAAGGAGACGCCCGGCTCCAAGCGCAAGGACAACCAGGACTACATCAAGCTTTTCCAGGAAGCCGGTTATGCGCTTGCGACCGACAAGAGCGAACTTGCCAATGCGCCCGCCGACGGCAAGCTTCTCGGTCTGTTCCACACCGGCAACATGGACGTGACGCTTGATCGCGAGTTCCTGAAGAAGGGCACGGTCGAAAAGTTCCCCGGCCAGCCAGGCCTTGTCGACATGATCAAGACCGCGCTCGACAGGCTGTCGAAGAACGAAAACGGCTTCTTCCTGATGGTCGAGGGCGCCTCGATCGACAAGATGAGCCATCCGCTCGACATGGAGCGCGCCGTCGTCGAGACCATCGAGTTCGACCAGGCGGTCGGCGTTGCCCGCGCGTTCGCGAAGAACAACCCGGATACGCTGGTTGTCGTGACCGGCGACCATACCCATGGCGTCTCACTGCTCGGCATCATCGACGACACCGTCGAGGGCAAGGAAGGCCGCGACAAGGTCAAAACAGGCGCTTCGGCGGGCTTCCCGAACTATACCGACGAGAACAAGGACGGCTTCCCCGACAAGATCGACGCGAGCCGTCGTCTGGCGATGTTCGTCTCAAACTTCCCCGACTACTACGAAACCTTCAGCCCCAAGCTGGACGGGCCGTTCGAGCCGGCGGTGAAGAACGAGAAGGACGAGTATGTCGCCAACGAAGCTTACAAGGACATGCCCGGCGCCGTGCTGCGCGTCGGCATCCTGCCGAAGGACGAAAGCACCGGCCAGCACACGGTCGACGACGTCGTGCTGCAGTCGGAAGGTCCGGGCAGCGAGGGCTTCAGAGGCTACATGGAGCAGAGCGACGTCTACCGCGTTCTCGTCGATGCGCTTGCCCTCGGCGTGAAGCAGACCAACTGATCGTTTGAAACCCGCCTCCTCCCTGAAACGGGGAGGAGGCTTCACGCTGACGTTCATTCCCGGCCACATCACGCCCATGCGCTGCCGGGGTACTCTTGGCGATAAGACGATGACCCTACCGACACCCATATCCTTGAGCCGTCGAGCTGTGCTCGGCCTGATTGCCGGCGCGGTTGTCGCGTTCGACGGGCATGCGGCCCTGGCCGACGCCAGTCTCACTTTCGATGAGCTCTACGGCAAGGTCAGTGTACTCGGCCTCGAATTCTCGACAAAGGTGAAGAGCCTTGCCGGTCAGGAAGTCCGCATGCGCGGCTTCATGGCGCCGCCGCTCAAGGCAGAGGCAGCGTTCTTCGTGCTGACGGAAGTTCCGATGGCGCTTTGCCCGTTTTGTTCGTCGGATTCCGATTGGCCGGACAATATCGTCGTCGTCTATCTCGGGGAGAAGCAGACCTTCGTGCCGCCCGGCCAGACGATCGAGGTTCGCGGGACACTGGAGGTCGGCTCCTGGACCGATCCGGAGACCGGATTCGTCAGCCTGCTGCGTCTGCGCTCGTCTCAATTTTACGCGGTCTAGGGCATGCTTGGTCTTCAACTCGCAGGCGTCGATGTCAGCTTTCCCGGACTTGCCGCACCCGCTCTTGCGATCGACAGCCTTGACGTCGCCGCCGGCAGCCGTGTGGCGCTCACAGGTGCGTCAGGATCCGGCAAAAGCACGCTGATCAGCATCCTGACCGGGCTCGAGCGGGTCGGACAGGGCCGCATCCTCTGGGGCGATGTCGATATCTGCGCGCTCTCCGAGGGCCGTCGTGACCGTTGGTGCGGCGCCAATATCGGTCTGGTCCTGCAGGACTTTCATCTTTTCCCCGGCCTCAGTGCTCTGGACAACGTTCTGCTGCCGACAAGGCTCTCCGGCGCGATGAGCCGTGATGTCGGCGCCCGTGCTGAACATCTGCTTCTGCGTGTCGGCCTCACCCGGCCGACCCAGATGATCGAAACCATGTCGCGCGGTGAAATGCAGCGGGTGGCGATCGCCCGCGCGCTTTTGCGCAAGCCGGGTGTGGTCATTGCCGACGAGCCGACCGCCAGCCTCGACAGCGACGCCGGCGAGACCGTCGGCGACCTGCTGCTCGAGCTTTCACGCGAAAGCGGCTGCACGCTGATCGTTGCGACGCACGATCTGGCGCTGACGCGGCGTATGGACCGTCGCATCCGGCTTGCCGCCGGGCGCATCGTCGAAGATGGCCTCATCGAGGAGCGCGCGGCATGATCGGTTTCATCCTTGCGGATCTGCGCCGCCTCTGGGCCGGTTCGCTCGTCGTCGTCCTCCTGGTTGCGTTGGCGACGGCGCTCGGCGTCGCCGTCACCTTGCAGGAACGGGCGCTTCGGCTCGGCAGTGCGCGTGCTGCCGACAAGTTCGACCTCGTGATCGGCGCCCCCGGCAGCGAGACCCAGCTCGTGCTTTCATCGATCTTCCTGCAACCCTCGCCGCTGCCGCTGATGGAAGGCACGGTTCTGCCGCGCCTTCTTGCCGATCCGCGCGTCGCCTCCGCAGCACCGGTCGGCTTCGGTGACAGCTTTGGCGGCTATGCCGTTGTCGGCACCTCCACCGGGTTGCTTGCGGAACTCGAACAGCTTGCCGAAGGCCGCGCCTTTGCCGCCCTTGGTGAAGCGGTTGCCGGCGCCGCCGTCGATTTGCCACTCGGTTATACGGTCAAGCCGACCCATGGACTTGCCGAACTCGGCGGCCACGCCCACACGGAACTCGCCTATCGCATTGTCGGGCGCCTCAAGCCCACGGGCACCGCCTGGGACCGTGCCATTTTGGTTCCGATGCAGGCGGTCTGGGCGCTGCATGGAATGGAAGCGGCGGAACACGATGATGCCGACGATCACGCGCATGACGAGGCCGCGTCCGGTGTCGAGGCGGATCACCCTCATATCGATGCGGACGCGGCGCTCGACGAGAATTGGAGCAAGGCCACGCCCGGCCTGCCCGCGATCCTCGTCAAACCGAAATCGATCGCCGACGCCTACAAGCTCCGGCAGGACTATCGCAGCAACTCGACACTGGCGGTTTTTCCCGGCGAGGTGCTGACGAACCTCTATGCGACACTTGGCGACGCCAAGCGGGTGCTCGTGGGAGTGACGACGGGCGCTCAGGTTCTGGTCGCAGCCGCGATCCTGCTCGTCACGATCCTGCATGTCGGCCAGCGCCGACGGCAGATCGGGGCGCTTCGTGCCTTCGGCGCGCCGCGCACGGCGGTGTTTGTCATCGTCTGGAGCGAACTGTTTGCGCTGATTGCCGCCGGTGTGCTTTCCGGTTTCGCGCTTGGCTTCGGTGCCGCAAAGTTCATAGCCGGATATCTTTCCGGTGAGAGCGGCGTTGCCATGCCTGTCATGTTCGCTGCCGGCGACGGATTTCTTGTCTCTGCCATTCTCGTCTTCGCCGCCATCCTCGCCGTCCTGCCGGCCATGATCGCCTACCGGCAATCGCCGGCGGCAGCCCTTCGCGCCTGAGGTCTCTGGCTTCTTAGACGAAAGTCATAAGCCGAAAGCATCCCTGCCTGCGGCCCTCCTTTTCTGACATCCTGTGATCAGGCGCACCACGTTCGGACGTTCAAGGGAGGAATTGTCCGAGCCAGCCAATGGGCGCTCCAATGGGCTGTTTTGGAGTGGAGGATAAACAAAATGGCAAATGTCGCGACAGCGGACGACACAAAAGCACGTCCGATGACCGGCGAGGAGAAGAAGGTCATCTTCGCCTCGTCGCTTGGTACCGTATTCGAATGGTACGATTTCTATCTCTACGGTTCGCTCGCCGTTTACATCGGCGCGACCTTCTTCAGCTCCTACCCGGAAACGACGCGAAACATCTTCGCGCTTCTGGCGTTTGCCGCGGGCTTCTTGGTTCGCCCGTTCGGCGCTCTGGTCTTCGGTCGCCTCGGCGACCTCGTCGGCCGCAAATACACCTTCCTCGTGACGATCCTGATCATGGGTCTGTCGACCTTCCTGGTCGGCATCCTGCCTGGCGCTGCCTCGATCGGCATCGCTGCGCCGATCCTGCTCATCGCTCTGCGCATGCTTCAGGGCCTGGCGCTCGGCGGTGAATATGGCGGCGCTGCAACCTACGTGGCCGAACACGCGCCGCACGGGCGTCGCGGTTACTTCACCTCGTGGATCCAGACCACGGCAACGCTCGGTCTGTTCTTGTCGCTGGTGGTGATCCTGCTCGTCCAGTACCTGGTGGGCAAAGAAGCGTTTGCAGCCTGGGGCTGGCGCGTTCCGTTCCTGGTCTCGGTCGTGCTTCTCGGCGTTTCCGTCTGGATCCGCCTGAAGATGAACGAGTCGCCGGCCTTCAAGAAGATGAAGGAAGAGGGCAAGGGTTCCAAGGCACCGTTGTCGGAAGCCTTCGGCCAGTGGAAGAACGCCAAGATCGCGCTTCTGGCACTGTTCGGCGCCGTCGTCGGCCAGGCCGTCGTCTGGTACTCCGGTCAGTTCTACGCGCTGTTCTTCCTGACGGGCGTGCTCAAGGTGGACGGCCAGTCGGCCAATATCATGGTCGCCGCCTCACTGCTGATCGGTACGGGCTTCTTCGTGCTCTTCGGCTGGCTCTCCGACAAGATCGGCCGCAAGCCGATCATCATGGCCGGCCTGCTGCTTGCCATGCTCACCTACTTCCCGCTGTTCAAGGCGCTGACCTGGGCCGGTAACCCGGCGCTCGCTCAGGCCCAGGCAACGGTACGGGCGACCGTGACCGCGGCACCGGGCGACTGCAAGTTCCAGTTCAACCCGACCGGTACCGCGAAGTTCACGACCTCGTGCGACATCGCAACCGCGTTCCTGACCAAGAACTCGGTTCCCTATGACGTGGTAACGACAGCTGCGGCGGGGACTGCCGCGACTGTGGAGGTCGGCGAAACGACGATCAACAGCTATGACGCGATCGCTGCAGGCGATGGTGCCAAGGCTGCCAACGCCGGCTTCGAAAAGCAGACCAACATGGCTCTCCATGATGCCGGCTACCCGCTGGTTCGTGGTGCGGCAAAGGTTCCGGAATCCAAGCTTGACGGCTTCGTCGCCGCCAATCCGGAACTGGCGCTTGATGCCGCTGCCGTTCGCGGCGGCGAAAAGACCATGGTTCCTGCCGACAAGCTCATTGCCGACAAGCTCCTGACCAAGGACGAAGTCGGCGCCGCCACCGAAATGGCTGTCTACACGATCGCCAAGGGCGGCAGCTACGCAATGGTGGCGGATCCTGCCAACGTCAACTGGACGATGATCATCGCCGTTCTGACCGTTCTCGTCATCTACGTGACGATGGTCTACGGCCCGATTGCCGCCCTGCTGGTCGAACTGTTCCCGACCCGCATCCGCTACACCGGCATGTCCCTGCCCTACCATATCGGCAACGGTTGGTTCGGTGGCTTGCTGCCGGCCACGGCCTTCGCGATGAGCGCGGCTCAGGGCGATATCTACTACGGTCTCTGGTACCCGATCGTCTTTGCGGGCATCACCCTGGTCATCGGCATGTTGTTCCTGCCGGAAACCAAGGATCGCGACATCCACGCGATGGACTAAAGACTTCCCCGAGAGGCATCACGGCTCTCCCGACTCCGGCGCGGCTTTCCGCGCCGGCTTTTTTATGGGCGGGAGCCTGTTCGCTTTGGGATAGGCCAACCGCCCTCGTCGGCGCGGAAAAGCCAGCCGCGTTTGGCGAAGAGAAACGCCACCATCATAGATGTCCATAGGCCAAGCAGCAGCCCGGCAGCAACGTCGCTCGGATAGTGGGCGCCGACGATGACGCGCGAGACCCCGATGACCAATGCCATCACGAAAAACAACGGCCGCAGCTTCGGCAGAAGCATGGCAAAGGCGCCGAAAAAAGCACCCGCCGCCGTCGAATGACCGGATGGAAAGCTTTCGAACAGGGTGTCGCCGGTAAACGGCGTCAGGCTGTAGGCACCGAGATCCACCAGAAGCTCGGGCCTTGCCCGCCCGATCAGGAACTTCAGCACATGCACGAGCACACTGGCAGTGCCGATCGTCAGCAAGAAATAGGCAGCAAGGTTGCGGACAGTTCGGGCTTTGCGCTGAAACGGCGCCTGGCCAACGGCACGCTGCAGGATGAAGGCGACGGCAAGCACCAGACCCGAGACATAAATCATCCAGCCGAAGGTGCCGAAGTCGGTAATCAGGCGATTGAAGGCGACGATGCCCTCGGGCAGTTCCTGCGCCCGCGTCGACAGAAACGGATCGAGCGGAATGAAGGCGAGTACGAGGATCAGTGTCGTCACCAGGATCCATCCGGTTGATGCGAGCGGTCGGTTCATGTCGGCCTTTCCAAACGGTCTGCATGCGAGAATGCGGTCCCTCGCCGCCCCTCATTGCTCGCAGCATCTGCCTGCATGTGTCGGTTCGGCCGTCGAATTCAAGACTGTCGAATGCAAAACACCTCCGGATCGCTCCGGAGGTGTTCTGACAACTTGCGGGGCGCTGCCCGATCGGGCGCGCCTCTTGCTTGAACGTTTCCGCTTCAGACGATGCCGCGGAAACGTTCAAGCTTTTTGTTTTACGCATTTCCTGGCGGAAAACCGCTTCGCACTTTTCCTGGAAATGCTCGTATCAGGCAGACAGCGCCTTGAACTCGGAGAGGATGGCTTCGCCCATTTCGACGGTTCCGACCTGGCGTGCGCCTTCGGCCATGATGTCGCCGGTGCGGATGCCCTTGTCGAGCACGGTGGCGATCGCCTTTTCCAGGTTGTCGGCTTCCGTCACCAGGTTGAAGGAGTAGCGCAGGCACATGGCAAACGAGGCGATCATGGCGATCGGGTTGGCGATGCCCTTGCCGGCAATGTCAGGGGCCGAACCGTGCACCGGCTCGTAGAGCGCCTTGCGCTTGCCGGTGACACCATCCGGTGCACCGAGCGAGGCCGAAGGCAGCATGCCGAGCGAGCCGGTCAGCATCGCCGCCACGTCCGACAGCATGTCGCCGAACAGGTTGTCGGTGACGATGACGTCGAACTGCTTGGGCTGGCGCACCAGCTGCATGCCGCCGGCATCGGCCAGCATATGCTCGAGCTGGACATCGGAATATTTCGCCTTGTGGGTTTCGGTCACCACCTGGTTCCACAACACGCCCGACTTCATGACGTTGCGCTTTTCCATCGAGCAGACGCGGTTGTTGCGGGTGCGGGCCAGTTCGAAGGCAACGCCGGCGATGCGCTCGATCTCGTAGGTGTCGTAGACCTGGGTGTCGATGCCGCGCTTCTGGCCGTTGCCGAGATCGATGATTTCCTTCGGCTCGCCGAAATAGACACCGCCGGTCAACTCGCGCACGATCAGGATGTCGAGGCCTTCGACCAGTTCCGGCTTCAGCGACGATGCGGCGGAAAGCGCCGGATAGCAGATGGCCGGGCGCAGGTTGGCAAACAGCTGCAGGTCCTTGCGCAGGCGTAAGAGACCGGCTTCGGGACGGACCTCGTAAGGCACGGCATCCCACTTCGGACCGCCGACGGCACCAAACAGCACGGCGTCGGCGGCAAGCGCCTTGGCCATGTCCCCTTCCGAAATCGCCTGGCCGTGGGCGTCATAGGCAGAACCGCCGACGAGGCCTTCGTCCGTCACGAAGCCGGCGCCAAGCTCGGCATTCATGTAGGCGATGATTTTGCGGACTTCCGCCATGGCTTCCGGGCCGATGCCGTCGCCGGGCAGAAGGAAGAGATTGCGCACTGTCATGGAAAGTCCTTCTCGCGGGGAAAACTCGCGCGCGTCTTAGCGCAACTTCGTATCGAGGGAAATGATCGCGACGAAAGAATTGTGCGCCAACATCCCGGCCCCGCGCCGGTTACCGGAGAAACAGCGTGCACGCCGAAAGGGTGGAATTCTCACATCCGCGGCCCGAAGCCGCAACGCCCGCACACACACGGAAAAGGATCGAGATCATGCGCAATTTCACTCACGAGATCACGACGCTTCTCGGCGCCAGCGTCAATGCCCTTGTCTTCGGCAACCGTCGAGCCAGCGGTTCCCGTCGCTAGAACACAGTTCTTCGTGTCACTGCATGCCGCCACTCTTCGGTGGAGGTCTGTCTTGCCGTTCGCGCCTACCGATTTTCGCGAAGCGACCGTGCGCCTGGAAATCCTGGAGCGTTTTTGCAGTTCCCGTTTCGACATTCTCTCGGAGCAGCCTTTCCGCTTGACGGAATCGTTGGCTGGGGATCGAATGGTCGCTGACACAACCGGGGACCCGCCATGTCCGAGACGCTGCTGATCGGTGCCTTTCTCGCCGCCCTTTCCTATACGCTCATTCCCGGGCCGGCTTTTCTGGCCTTGCTCGGCATCGGTGCCGGCCAGGGCCGCAAGGCAGGCGCCCTGTTCATGGGCGGCCATCTCGCCGGCGATATCCTCTGGTCGGGCTTGGCGCTGGTTGCGATCGTCGGCGCGCGTTCGGTCGGCACGACGATCTTCGACATTCTCGGCCTCTTCTGTGGCCTCTATCTCGGCTGGATCGGCTGGACCGCGCTGCGCGCCCGGCCGACGGGCGAAAACAGGGCGCTGATCACGGTGGAGCGACCGCTCCGGCGCGGGCTTATCTTCGGCCTGACAAACCCGAAGGGGTATCCGGTGGCGCTCGCGACCTTCACCGCCCTGCTCGCCGGCTCCGCCAACGCGCTTGAATTCGACGCCCTGCCGATGCTGCTCGGCGTCTCGCTTATCGGCTTTCTCGTTGCCGACCTGATCCTGATCGTAATCATCGGCGCGTCGGTCGTTCGGCGTTTCTATCGCCACCATGAGCTGGCGATCGTTCGGCTCTCAGGGCTGCTGTTCATCGGCTTTGCCGTCCAGGCCGTGTGGCACGCCGCCCCCGGCCTTCTCGGTCTGCGCAAGCCCTGAAACCCAAGCCCAAGTCTTGACGCTGGGGCCGCCAGCAACCACCTCAAGCTCTTCCGCCCGACGTTGTCTCCAGCTGCGTGGGCGCTCCCCTCCCCGGCCATTAGCCGGCATCCGCATGCGAAAGGATCCTTCATGACCGCCAGCACCCCGCTCAATCCTGCCCTGACGACCTGGACCGGACATGAGGGCTTGCCCCGCTTCGACCTGGTGAAGGACACGGATTTCGCGCCCGCCTTCGAGGCGGCCTTCAAGGTGCATGAAGCGGAGATCGACGAAATCGCCGGAAGCACTGATGCGCCGACCTTCGACAACACCGTGATCGCGCTTGAGATTGCCGGCGATGAGCTGTCGCGCATCTCCTCGCTCTTCTGGAACAAGGCCGGCGCCGACACCAACGAAACCATCCAGGCGCTGGAACGCGACATCGCGCCGAAAATGTCCCGGCACTATTCCAGGATCGGCACGAATGCAGCGCTGTTCAAGCGGATCGACACGCTGTGGGAAAACCGCGAAACCCTCGGTCTCGACCTTGAGGCGACGCGGGTCCTGGAGCGGCACTGGAAGGGTTTCGTCAAATCCGGCGCGAAGCTGGCGAAGGATGAGCAGGAGCGGCTGGCGGCGATCAACGAGACGCTTGCCGGCCTCGGCGCCAAGTTCGGTCAGAACGTGCTTGCCGACGAAAAGAACTGGGCCCTCTTCCTTGAGAGCGACGAGGATCTGGCCGGGGTGCCGGACTTCCTGCGCGACGCCATGGCGGCTGCCGCCAGCGACCGCGGCGAAAAGAGCAAATATGCGGTGACGCTGTCGCGTTCGATCATCGAGCCGTTTCTGACCTTCTCCGACAATCGCGAGCTGAGGGAGCAGGCCTTCCGGGCCTGGATCGCCCGCGGTGAGAATGGCGGCGAGACCGACAATCGCGGCCTCATCGCCGAAACGCTGGCTCTGCGGGCCGAGAAGGCCAGGCTGCTCGGCTATGCCAATTACGCGGCGCTGAAGCTCGACAACACCATGGCCAAGACACCGGCAGCCGTGAACGGCCTGTTGATGCAGGTCTGGGAAAAGGCGGTCTCCCGTGCCCGCGAGGAAGAGGCCGATCTTGCCAAGCTGATCGCAGCCGAAGGCCGCAATCACGACGTCATGCCGTGGGACTGGCGCCACTATGCGGAAAAGCTGCGTGCCGAAAAGTTCAATTTCTCGGAAGGCGAGCTGAAGCCCTATCTGCAGCTCGAAAAGATCATCTACGCCTGCTTCGATGTCGCCCAGCGCCTGTTCGGCATCACCGCGACGGAAAAGAAGGGCATGGCCGGCTATCATCCGGATGTGCGCGTCTTCGAGATCCGCGACGCCGCCGGCAAGCTTGTGGCGCTGTTCCTCGGCGATTACTTCGCGCGTTCGTCGAAGCGCTCCGGCGCCTGGATGAGTTCGTTCCAGTCTCAGCACAAGCTGACGCTCAAGAACGGCACCGTCGGCGAACTGCCGATCATCTACAACGTCTGCAACTTTGCCAAACCCGCTGAAGGCAAGACGGCGCTCCTGTCGCTCGACGACGCGCGCACCCTCTTCCACGAGTTCGGGCATGCGTTGCATGGCATGCTATCCAACGTCACCTACCCCTCCGTATCCGGTACGGGCGTGTCGCGAGATTTCGTCGAACTGCCTTCGCAGCTCTACGAACACTGGCTGACGGTGCCGGATATCCTCAAGCGCTATGCGGTGCACTACCAGACCGGCGAGCCGATGCCCGAGGCGCTGCTCGACAAGGTGCTGGCCGCACGCACCTTCAACTCCGGCTTCGCCACGGTCGAGTTCACCTCGTCCGCCTTGGTCGACATGGCCTATCACACGGCGGAAACGCAGGGTGAGCCGATGGCGCTCGAAACGGCGACACTGGAAAAGATCGGCATGCCGAAGTCGATCGTCATGCGGCATCGCAGCCCGCATTTCCTGCATGTCTTCTCCGGGGACGGCTACTCTGCGGGGTACTATTCCTACATGTGGTCGGAAGTGCTCGATGCGGATGCGTTTGCCGCCTTCGAAGAGACGGGCAATCCTTTCGATCCCGTCATGGCGCGCAAGCTCAGGGACAACGTCTATTCGGTCGGCGGCTCCATCGATCCGGAAGACGCCTACAAGGGGTTCCGCGGCAAGCTGCCGAGCCCCGATGCCATGTTGGCCAAGAAGGGCCTGGCGGCCTGAGGCATGATTGTCGGTCCTACCGCGCCATCTGGCGCGATCGGCCCGACCACAGTGCGCGCGCCGTGTTGCGCGCCGCCTCGAAGTCGGAGGCGTTGCCAAGACTGCTCGGCGAAGGCCTGACCCTCAGTGCCGCCGTCTACAATCTCCTGGACAAGAAGGTCGAGCAGACGGATTTCAACACGGTGATGGAGGGCCGCCGTTTCTGGATGAGCCTGACGACAACGTTCTGAGGCCATCCGCCGGGGTCGCTGCCCCGGTCATCGACGGCGCCCGTTGCGGGCGCCGTTTTTCGTTGTCAGCCGGCCTGTTCGACGCCGAGGGTCGTAACAAAGCTCTGCATCCGCTTTGCCGCCAACTCGGGTCGATCAAGCACGTTGGCCTTGTCGGCAAGCCGGAAGATGTCGGAGTAGTGCAGCAGGCCACGCGCCGACTGCATGCCTGCCGGCATGGTGAAATGGCCCTGGTGGCCGTTCAGCCAGGCGAGGAAAACGACGCCGGCCTTGTAGTACTGTGTCGGCGTCTCGAAGATCTTGCGCGACAGCGGCACGGTCGGCTCGATGACGCCACGGAAAGTGGCCACATCGCCCTTGGCCAATGCCGCAAGCGCCTTGGAGGCGGAAGGTGCCACCGCATCGAAAATGCCGAGAAGTGCGTGACTGTATTTCGCGCCGTCGCCCTCGATGAGCTCCGCATAGTTGAAGTCATCGCCGGTGAAGCAAAGTACGCCCTCCGGCAGTCGGTTGCGCAAGGCGACTTCTTTGGCGTTGTCGAGCAGGGAGATCTTGATGCCTTCAACCTTGTCGCGGTTGGCCTGGATGATCGACAGCACCGCGTCGAGTGCCTCATTGAAATCGTCAGAGCCCCAGTAACCCTTGAGCTGCGGATCGAACATGTCGCCGAGCCAATGCAGCACGACCTTGTTTTTTGTCTGGCGCAGAATGTGACCGTAGACGTGGCGATAATCGTCGGGCGAGCGGGCGACGCGGGCAAGCGCGCGGCTTGCCATCATGATGGCGCGGCCGCCCTCACCCTCGACGAATCCGATTTGTTCCTCGTAGGCGGCAATCACGTCGTCGAGCGAGCGTGCCTCAGTGGGCGCCAGGTGATCGGTGCCCGCACCGCAGGCAAGGTCAGCGCCCGGCACGCTTCGCGCCTCGGTGAGGGAGCGGCGGATCAGTTCCTGCGCGCCCGGCCAGGCGAGGCCCATGCCGCGCTGGGCGGTGTCCATCGCCTCGGCGATCTTGAAGCCCAGGCCCCAGAGATGATGGCGGAAGGCCATCGTCCGCTCCCAGTCGATGGCGGCATTGCCCCAGGGATCGGCATCGCGAAACGGATCCGACACAACATGAGCGGCGGCATAGGCAATGCGATTGAAGGTTGGGGCGGCGCTTGGCCGCTCGATCGGGATGCCCGCCAGACTGTATCGCTCAAGTGAACCGTCATGGCGTGGCAGCGTCAGGCTTGTCATCGGCTTTCTTCTCCTCCTCGGATCGTTGCATTCGAATAATTTAGATCGTTCCAAATTTCAAGTGGGAAATCTGGCATCCGATGCCAATCGAGGTGCCAAGGCTCCGGAATGAAAAGAAAAATATGGCATAAGCCATTGTAAACAAGGATATTTATAAACAATTACAACGGTGATGCCGTGGATCTATTACCTGTATCGCTGGGACTGAGATGGCCATAGAATAGTACGGAAACCAAAAAAGTGATCCTCCACCTCTTGACGAATTTGGAACGTTCCAATTATGAATGTGAAAAATAAGGCGGGTTTGGGAGGGTGCTTTGGTCAAGGAACGGGTAACGGTGGTGGATATCGCACACGCAGCCGGCGTGTCGAAGTCGACCGTGTCGCTCGTCCTTCAGGGCAGCTCGCTGGTCAACGAGGTGACGCGCGCCAAGGTCAACGCGACCATTCGCGAGCTTGGTTACGTCTACAATCGCAGCGCTGCCAACCTGCGCCAATCGAAGTCGAAGATCATCGGCATCGTCGTCAACGACCTGACCAACAGCTTCTTTGCCGAACTGGCGGTTGGCGTCGATACCGTGGTGCAGTCAGCCGGCTTCGTCCAGTTTCTCGCCAACACGAATGAAAAGATCGAGCGGCAACGCGAGGTCGTGGCGTCCATGCGCGAGCATGGGGTCTCCGGGCTGATCATCTCCCCGGCGCGCGGCACCGAGGCTGCCGATCTGGCGCCTCTGGTCGATAGCGGCATCCCCGTCGTGCTCGTCGTTCGCGATATCGCCGACGCGGGCGTTTCATCGCTGACGTCTGACAATCATGCCGGCGCCATGGCGGCGGTGCGCCACCTGATCGAGCGGGGTCATCGGCGCATCGCGTTCCTCGGTGGTTTCCACGACACCGCCGTATTCGAGGCGCGCATGCGCGGCTACCGCGAAGCTTTGCTCGAGGCGGGACTTGATGCGGCCGAGGCGCTTGTCATCGGCTCGGCGCCATCGCGCGCCGGCGGTGTCACGGCCATCGAGCAGGCGATGATGCTTTCCGACCGGCCAACGGCCGCGCTCTGCTTCAACGACGCGGTCGCATTCGGTGTCTGCGACGGCCTGCGGGCGCGGCGGCTGGAGCCGGGCGCCGACTTTGCTGTGATCGGCTTCGACGATGTGATCGAGGCGAAGACGGCGGTGCCGGCACTGACGACCGTGTCCGTCGATCCGCAAGGCATGGGGCAGAGGGCGGCGGAATTGCTGCTGAAGCAGATCAATGCGGGCAAGGCGGAGGCCGAAGCGATTATCGGTTCGGTGCGTCTCGTCGTTCGCCAGAGCTGCGGTGCTGCGATCGAGCGCAGAACGAGGGAGGCATTGTCATGAACAGATGGGGTCTGATCGGCGCGAGCACGATCGCGCGCGAATGGGTCATTGGCGCAATTCGCGCCACCGGTGGCGAAGTGGTTTCGGTGATGAGCACCAGCGCTGAGCGCGGTGCTGCCTATGCCACGGAAAATGGCATCGGCAAGTCGGTGACGTCGGTCGAGGAACTGGTCGGTGATCCCGATGTTGATGCCGTCTACGTCTCGACCACCAACGAGCTGCACCGCGAGCAGACGCTGGCGGCAATTCGGGCCGGCAAGCACGTGCTATGTGAAAAGCCCTTGGCGATGACGCTGGAGGATGCGCGCGAAATGGTTGTCGCCGCACGCGAAGCCGGCGTGGTGCTTGGCACCAACCATCACCTGCGCAACGCCGCTGCCCACCGGGCGATGCGGGATGCCATCGCCGAAGGGCGGATCGGCCGGCCGATCGCGGCACGGGTCTTCCATGCGGTCTATCTGCCGCCGCATCTGCAGGGCTGGCGGCTGGAGCGGCCGGAAGCCGGTGGCGGCGTCATTCTCGACATTACCGTGCACGATGCCGACACCTTGCGCTTCGTCCTTAACGACGATCCGGCCGAAGCCGTTGCCATCAGCCATAGCGCCGGCATGGGCAAGGAGGGGGTGGAGGACGGCGTCATGGGGGTGCTGCGCTTCCAGTCGGGCGTCATCGCCCAGTTCCACGATGCTTTCACCACCAAGTTTGCCGAGACCGGGTTCGAAGTCCACGGCACGGAGGGGTCGCTGATTGGCCGCAACGTCATGACGCAGAAGCCGGTCGGCACCGTCACCTTGCGTAATGCCGAGGGCGAAAGCCAACTGCCGCTCGATCCGGCCAATCTCTATGAAACCGCCCTTGCGGCGTTTCATTCAGCGATCGAAGGCCATGGCCAGCCCTCGGCAACCGGCGAGGACGGTGTCTGGTCGCTGGCAACCGGCCTTGCGGTCGTCAAGGCGGCAGCGACCGGTCAGGCGGCTGCGATCGAAACGGGACTTTGAGTTGATGTCGATGAACAAGCATATTTCACCCACTGAGGCCGCCGCGCTGATCCCGGATGGTGCCGTCGTTTCGGTCTCGTCGTCGAGTGGTCTTGGCTGCCCCGATCTGATGCTAAAGGCGATCGGCGAGCGTTTTGACGCAACCGGCCATCCTCGCGACCTGACGACGCTGCACCCGATCGCCGCCGGCGACATGAGCGGCATCAAGGGTGTCGATTACATCGCCAAGAAGGGACTTTTGAAGAGGATCATCGGCGGCTCCTATCCCTCGGGTCCGTCGAGTGCCGAACCGCCCCTGATCTGGCAGATGATCGGCGCCGACGAGGTTGCAGCCTACAATATCCCCTCCGGCGTTCTCTTCGACATGCACCGCGAGGCCGCCGCCAAGCGCCCTGGCGTTATGACCAAGGTCGGGCTCGACACCTTCGTCGATCCGTCGCGCGAAGGCTGCGCCATGAATGCCTCGGCGTCAGTCGAGCCGGTGGTCAAAAAGGTCGCCTTTGAGGGCGAGGACTGGCTCTATTTCAAGGCGATCGCACCGCAGGTGGCGATTATTCGCGCGACGACTGCGGACGAGCGCGGCAATCTTACCTATGAGCACGAGGGTGCCTATCTCGGTGGTCTCGATCAGGCGCTGGCCGCCCGCAACAATGGCGGCATCGTCATTGCCCAGGTCAAGCGCATCACCAAGGAAGGCTCGTTGAAGCCGCACGACGTGCGTGTGCCGGGCGTGCTCGTCGACTATGTCGTCGTCGATCCCGACCAGAAGCAGACGACGCAGACGCTCTACGATCCGGCCATCTCCGGCGAGATCTTCCGTCCGCTCGACAGTTTCCGCGTGCCGGAATTCAACATCCAGAAGGTGATTGCCCGCCGGGTGGCGCAGGAGTTGCAAACGGGCAGCGCCGTCAACCTCGGCTTCGGCATTTCGGCCAACGTGCCGCGCATCCTGCTCGAGGAGGGCCTGCATGGCGCCGTCACCTGGGTGATCGAACAGGGGGCTGTCGGCGGCGTACCGCTCCTGGATTTCGCCTTCGGCTGCGCGTCGAACGCTGACGCCTTCATGCCTTCGCCCTACCAGTTCACCTATTTCCAGGGCGCGGGCTTCGATGCCTCGCTGCTCTCCTTCCTCGAAATCGACCGCAACGGTTCGGTTAATGTCTCGAAGCTCTCCTTCCGGCCGCATGTGACGGCCGGCGCCGGCGGCTTCGTCGACATTACTGCTCGAGCCAAGAAGATCGTCTTTTCCGGCATGTTCAACGCCGGCGCGAAGCTTGCCGTCGCCGATGGCAAGCTGGTGATCGAGAAGGAAGGCAAGCTGAAGAAGCTCGTCAACGAGGTCGAACACGTCACCTTCTCGGGCCGCCGCGGCGTCGAGCAGGGGCAGGACATCACCTATGTCACCGAGCGCTGCGTGATGAAGCTGACGCCCGAAGGCGTGATGCTGACCGAGATCGCGCCGGGTGTCGACCTGCAGGCACATATTCTCGACCAGTCCGAATTTCCGCTCCTTGTATCCGATCGATTGAAGACCATGGATGCGGCACTTTTCCACGAGGCGCCGATCGGCCTGAAACTGCCGGTCAAGGCTGCCCGTACGCTTGCGGGAGGCGCCCGTGTCTGAGGAGCGCATCCAGATCGCAGTCGACGGCCCGATCGCGACGATGACTGTCGCGCGTCCGGACAAGCTCAATGCCTTCGACATCGACATGCTGAAGGCGCTCGCTGCCGCCTGCGATACGGTGGAAGTGATGCGCGACGTGCGCGTGCTGATCCTGACGGGTGAGGGCAAGGCCTTCTCCGCCGGTGGCGACATCAAGGCCTGGGGCGGCATGGATGCCGCAGCCTTCGGTCATGATTGGGTGCGCTTTGGCCATCGCGTCTTCGAGCGGCTGGCGACGTTGAGAATGCCCGTCATCGCAGCGCTCAACGGCCATGCCCTCGGCGGCGGCCTGGAACTAGCCGCGGCGGCTGACATCCGGATCGCCGAAAGCCAGATCAAGATCGGCCTGCCGGAAACGAGCCTCGGCATGGTTCCCGGCTGGTCGGGCACGCAACGTCTCGTCGTCCGTTTCGGCGCGCAGATCGTGCGGCGCATGGTACTCGGCGGTGAGATGTTTACGGCAGAGACGGCGAAGGCCGAAGGCCTTGTCGATGGGGTCGTCGAGACCGGAACAGTGATGCAGGCGGCGCGCGACTACGCAGCCCGCGTGGCAAAGCGCGGCCCGGCCGCGCTCGAGATTTCAAAACTGATGATCGCCTCGGCGAACGGCGAGGACAATGGTGCCGCGGTCGAAGCGCTGGGGTCCATCCTCGTCGCCAAGACAGGCGACCTCAGGGAAGGGGTCGCTGCCTTTTCCGAAAAGCGCGAAGCCCAGTTCAAGGGAGAATGGTAATGACGGTTCTGGTGAGGCCCAAGGCACTTAGCGATCACAAGGTGCGCACGTTCCAGATGCTGATCGACGGCAAATGGGTCGACAGCGCCGACGGACGCACGATCGAGCGCGTCGCCCCCGGCCACGGCGTCGTCGTCAGCCGCTATCAGGCAGCAGCGAGCGGCGATGCCGAGCGGGCGATCTCTGCTGCCCGTCGCGCCTTCGACGATGGCCCCTGGCCGCGCATGACGGCGTCCGAGCGGTCTCTGATCCTGCTCAAGGCGGCCGACATGATTGCCGCGCGCGCCGACGAGCTTGCTTTCCTCGACGCCATCGAATCGGGAAAGCCGATCAGCCAGGCCAAGGGCGAACTGGGTGGCGCTGCCGATATCTGGCGTTATGCTGCTGCTCTTGCCCGTGATCTTCACGGCGAAAGCTACAATACGCTGGGAGACGGCACGCTCGGTGTGGTTCTGCGCGAAGCGATCGGCGTCGTTTCGATCATCACGCCGTGGAACTTCCCGTTCCTGATCGTCAGCCAGAAGCTGCCTTTTGCGCTTGCCGCCGGCTGCACGACAGTGGTCAAGCCTTCCGAACTGACCTCAGCCTCGACGCTCGTGCTTGGCGAAATTCTCGAAGCGGCCGGCGTACCGGCCGGTGTCGTCAACATTCTCACCGGCACGGGTCCCGAGGTCGGCGCGCCGATGACGACGCACGCGGATGTCGACATGATCTCCTTCACCGGCTCCACCGGCGTCGGCCGTCTGACGATGGCCAATGCGGCGCAGACGTTGAAGAAGGTATCGCTCGAACTCGGCGGCAAGAACCCGCAGATTGTCTTCCCCGACGCCAACCTCGACGAGTTCATCGATGCGGCCGTGTTCGGCGCCTACTTCAACGCCGGCGAATGCTGCAATGCCGGCTCGCGGCTGATCCTTCACCGCGACATTGCCGAGGAGGTGACGGCGCGCATCGCCGCACTCGCGGCCAAGGTCAAGGTCGGCGATCCGCTCGATCCGGAAACCCAGGTCGGCGCGATCATCACGCCGCAGCATCTGGAAAAGATTGCCGGCTATGTTTCTGCCGCATCGAAGGATGGTGCCGCTGTCGCTCATGGCGGCGCTGCACTCGATCTCGGCATGGGACAGTTCATGGCGCCAACCATTCTTTCACAGGTGCGACCCGACATGGCTGTTGCCCGCGAGGAGGTTTTCGGGCCGGTGCTGTCGGTGCTGACCTTCGAGACCACCGACGAGGCAATCCGCATCGCCAACTCCATCGACTACGGTCTGTCGGCCGGTGTCTGGAGCCGCGATTTCGACACCTGCCTGACGATCGGCCGCCGCGTGCGCGCCGGCACGGTCTGGATGAACACCTTCATGGATGGGGCTTCCGAGCTGCCGTTCGGCGGTTATCGCCAGTCCGGCCTCGGCCGCGAACTCGGTCGGCATGCGGTCGAGGATTATACCGAAACCAAAACGCTCAACATGCATATCGGCGCCCGCACCGGCTGGTGGATGCCGCGCTAACTTAGAGCATTTCCAGGAAAAGTGCGAAGCGGTTTTCCGTCAGGAAATACGTAAAAACAAAGAGATAGAGCGTCGCCGTGACTCCGTTTAAACCGGAAACGCTCTAGGGGACAAGGGGAGACGGATGATGTCGGCAGGGATCGCAGCAACGAAACGGGCAGGGGCGTCATGGCACGCCGCCGGCCTGTCGTTGTCGCGCGGTTCAGTTCGATGCCGACCAGTTGGCGGGGATCTGCGGAGAGAGCAGAAGCTGCAGTTTGTTGACGTCGGTTTCGCCGCCGATGCGCTGGAGCAGCACGCGGCCCATGTCCTCGCCCGTAGCCGTCAGATCCTCATAGATCGTTTCCACCTGGGGCTGGATCGCGCCCAGGAGGTGCGACGTCTGCTTGGCGACAATGTCGTATTCGTTGCCGAGCGTCAGGCCGCAATCGCTCATGCCGGTAATGGTGGCGAGAGCACAGACTTCGCCACCGCACATGAAACTATCAGGCGGGTCGGGCTCGGCGTAACGCTGGCGAACACGGTCGCGGATGTCGCCGGCCGGGCTGTCGAGATCGATACCGGAGAGAATTTCGTAGGCGCAGCCCGCCTCGCGCACGGCGGTCATGAAGCCGTGCTGCAGGTGGCCGCCGAAGGTGAAGTCGGTTGGGCCGCTGATCAGTGCCGGCTTGCGGCGCCCCTTGGCGATCAGCCGGCGGGTGGCCTGGTAGGAGAAGGTGAAGTTGTCGTAGTCGACATAGGCGTGCGGGGTCGAAAGCTCGGTGCGTCCGTGGGTGACGAACGGAAAGCCGATCTCCGAAAGCAACATGACGCGCGGATCGAGCGGTTCGGTGCGCGAGAAGATCAGACCATCAGCCATGCTGTTGCGGGTGATGTAGTTCACCGCCTCGACATTGGTCGTGTTGAGGAAGTTCGGCATGACGATCAGGTGATAGGACGTGCCCTGCAGCGCCTTGGCGATGCCGCTCATGATCGAGGTGCCATAGCCGAGGATTTCCTCGTGTGGGTCGAGCAGGACGGCGATGACGTTGGTGCGGCCGGTCTTCAGGCGCTGGGCGGCGCGATCGGGCGAATAGCCGATTTCGATCGCCACCTCGCGAACCCGCTTGCGGGTGTCGGCGGAGATTTGCGGCGCTTCGGCGAGGGCGCGCGAAACGGTGGTGACCGCAAGCCCGGTGATCTCGGCGATCGTGCGAAGGGTCGGCTTGCCCCGTCTGGCGGGCGAACCAATGTCTTCGGAACGGGCGGGCTTGGGGGAATCGGCCAATGCTAGTCATCCTCAAGGCGGTCAAGAGCGGCTTTTGTAACGTGGCACGAACGCTTAGGCAATCGAATCATGAAAACGTTTTAAATCTCGCGACGCGGCATGAATTGCTGCACTGCGAAACGCAAACTGTTGTATATAATTCAGCAAATTCAATTGCTTCGTGAGGTGAGGAAGTGCACGCGTGCGGAATGCTTGACTTGCTGAATTTATAACGTTTTAAATTGGCCAGCCGCTGCCTTAGGCGGTGCGATATCCGAGGCGGGAGGAGGTTCCGCTTCGATAACTTGCAAACGGGAGGATAACGATGCGCAAGTTGATGACGACGACGGCTGTTGTGGCGCTGATGATGGCGGCCACCGCCGCGCGCGCAGCAGAAAACGTGGAAGTGCTGCACTGGTGGACTTCCGGCGGTGAGGCTGCTGCGCTCGACGTTCTGAAGAAGGACCTCGAAAGCAAGGGTATTTCCTGGACCGATATGCCGGTCGCCGGCGGCGGCGGCACGGAAGCCATGACCGTGCTTCGCGCCCGCGTCACCTCGGGCAACGCTCCGACCGCAGTGCAGATGCTCGGTTTCGATATTCTCGACTGGGCCAAGGAAGGCGCACTCGGCAACCTTGACGATACCGCTTCCAAGGAAGGCTGGGACAAGGTCATCCCGACGGCCCTGCAGCAGTTCTCGAAGTATGACGGCCACTGGATCGCCGCTCCGGTCAACGTCCACTCGACCAACTGGGTCTGGATCAACAAGGCTGCCCTCGACAAGGCCGGCGGCAAGGAGCCGGCGAACTGGGACGAGCTCATCGTCCTTCTCGACAACTTCAAGGCTCAGGGCATCACGCCGATCGCCCATGGCGGCCAGCCGTGGCAGGACGCGACGATCTTCGACGCCGTCGTGCTCTCGCTCGGCAATGATTTCTACAAGCAGGCCTTCATCGATCTCGATCCGGCAGCGCTCGGTGGCGACAAGATGAAGGAAGCCTTCGACCGCATGACGAAGCTGCGCTCCTATGTCGACGACAACTTCTCCGGCCGCGACTGGAACCTCGCTTCGGCAATGGTGATCGAGAACAAGGCCGGCCTGCAGTTCATGGGCGACTGGGCCAAGGGCGAGTTCCTGAAGGCGAAGAAGGTGCCAGGCACCGATTTCGTCTGCATGCGCTTCCCGGGTACGCAAGGGTCCGTCACCTTCAACTCCGACCAGTTCGCGATGTTCAAGGTTGCTGACGACAAGATCCCGGCACAGCTGCAGATGGCCTCGGCGATCGAAAGCCCGACCTTCCAGTCGGCCTTCAACGTCGTCAAGGGTTCGGTTCCTGCACGCACCGACGTTCCGGATACGGACTTCGACGCTTGCGGCAAGAAGGGCATCAAGGATCTCGCCGAAGCCAACACCAACGGCACGCTGTTCGGTTCCATGGCCCATGGCCATGCCAACCCAGCTGCCGTCAAGAACGCGATCTACGACGTCGTGACGCGCGAGTTCAACGGTGAATTGACCTCCGATGAGGCGGTCAAGGAACTCGTCGCCGCCGTCGCGGCTGCGAAGTAACGGGCGAGGCCCGGTCCGGGACGCGAGCAAGCGTCCCGGACACTCATTCTGACATGCAAGCGTCTTCGAAGCGTCGCGTCCATCGCGGACGCAGGGGAGCGGTTTGATACAAAGAACCTGCGCGGATGCCGATACCAGGGAGTTTCCCGACGGCAGAGCGCCAGAAGTGGTGAACGTTCATGGATAACCGCAGTCGACTGCAGGACCTGATACCGAAGCTGGTCCTTGCCCCGAGCTTCGTTATCGTCCTGATCTTTGTTTATGGCTTCATCGCCTATACCGGCTTCCTGTCGATGACGGACAGCAAGATGCTGCCGTCCTACAATTTCGTCGGTTTCAGCAATTATCAGAAGCTCTGGGCCCTGCCGCACTGGTGGCGGGCGGTGAGCAATCTGGCGATCTTCGCTTCGCTCTATATCGCCATCTGCTCGGTGCTGGGGCTTGGACTTGCGATCCTGCTCGACCAGAAGATCCGGGCGGAAGGCTTCCTACGGCCGATCTACCTCTATCCGATGGCGCTGTCGTTCATCGTGACCGGCACGGCCTGGAAGTGGTTCCTCGATCCCGGCATCGGGCTTGAAAACACCATGCACCTCTGGGGCTGGGAGAGCTTTTCGTTCAACTGGATCAAGGACCGCAACTACGCGATCTATTGCGTGGTGATCGCCGCCGTCTGGCAATCGACCGGCTTCATCATGGCGATGTTCCTTGCCGGTCTGCGCGGCGTCGACAACGAGATCATCAAGGCGGCGCAGATCGATGGCGCACCGACATCGACGATCTACCGGCGGATCATCATTCCCTTGATGCGGCCGGTCTTCCTCTCCGCCTTCGTCGTTCTCGCCCATCTGGCGATCAAGGCCTACGACCTGATCATCGCGCTCACCGGCGGCGGGCCGGGCCAGGCGACCGAATTGCCGGCGACTTTCATGTATTCCTACACCTTCACCCGCAACCAGATGGGCATCGGCGCCTCGTCGGCCATCATCATGCTGGTGATGATCTTCTCGATCATCGTTCCCTATCTCTACTCCGAAATCCGCGGAGGAAAACGCCCATGAGCG
Source organism: Ensifer canadensis (assembly GCF_017488845.2). NCBI lineage: Bacteria > Pseudomonadati > Pseudomonadota > Alphaproteobacteria > Hyphomicrobiales > Rhizobiaceae > Ensifer > Ensifer canadensis. Next base: position 3,606,337 of record NZ_CP083370.1, on the reverse strand, counting down.
CCCCCAGCCCAGACAATGTCATCTCGCACAACCGCCTGACGCGTGCCCTGATCTACACGGTACTCATCGTCTTTGCGCTCTATTCGCTGCTGCCGCTCTATGTCATGCTGGTCAACTCGCTGAAACCGCTCGACGAGATCCGCCAGGGCGGCATGCTCAACCTACCGCAGACCCTGACACTGGAACCCTGGCTTTCGGCCTGGTCGACGGCGCAGATCGGAGTTCAGCCGACAGGCCTGAAGCCGTTCTTCATCAACTCGATCCTGATGGTGGTGCCGGCCGTCGCGATCTCGACGATGATCGGCGCGCTCAATGGCTACGTCCTGACCAAGTGGCGCTTTCCCGGTGCCAACATCTTCTTCGGCATGCTGCTCCTGTCGTGCTTCATCCCGTTCCAGATCGTGCTGATCCCGATGGCGCGCGTGCTTGGCATCATCGGCCTTGCCGGATCGATCTGGGGCCTGATCTTCGTCCACGTGATCTACGGCCTCGGCTTCACCACGCTCTATTTCCGCAACTACTACGAAGCCTTCCCGACGGAACTCGTGCGTGCGGCGCAGATCGATGGCGCCAGCTTCTTCCAGATCTTCTGGCGGATCCTGCTGCCGTCGTCCGGTCCGATCATCGTCGTCTCGGTCATCTGGCAGTTCACCAATATCTGGAACGACTTCCTGTTCGGGGCATCCTTCTCCGGCGCCTCTTCGACGCCGATGACGGTGGCGCTCAACAACCTCGTCAGCTCGTCGACCGGGGTCAAGGAATACAACGTTCATTTCGCGGGCGCGATCCTCGCCGCCCTGCCAACGCTCATCGTCTACATCGTGTCCGGCCGCTACTTCGTGCGCGGGCTGATGTCCGGCGCCGTGAAAGGATAAGCTCATGTCGTTCCTCAAAATCAGCAACCTGCGCAAATCCTACGGCTCGCTCGAGATCCTGAAGGACATCAATCTGGAGATCGACGAAGGCGGCTTCCTCGTGCTCGTCGGCCCGTCCGGCTGCGGCAAGTCCACCCTGCTCAACACCATTGCCGGGCTGGAGCCAATCACCTCGGGCGAGATCGCCATCAACGGCCGGTCGGTCGCCGATCTGCACCCGTCCAAGCGCGACATCGCCATGGTGTTCCAGTCCTACGCGCTCTATCCGAACATGACGGTTGCGGGCAACATCGCCTTCGGCATGGAAATCCGCGGCGTGCCGAAGGACGAACGCGAGAAGGCGATCAAGCAGGTCGCCGACATGCTGCAGATCGGCCATCTGCTCGATCGCAAGCCGAGCCAGCTTTCCGGCGGCCAGCGCCAGCGTGTCGCCATGGGCCGCGCCCTTGTGCGCAAGCCGCAGGTCTTTCTCTTCGACGAACCGCTGTCGAACCTGGACGCCAAGCTGCGCGTCGACATGCGCACCGAGATCAAGCGTCTCCACCACCGGATGAAGACAACCATCGTCTACGTCACCCACGACCAGATCGAGGCGATGACGCTGGCGACCAAGATCGCGGTATTGAAGGATGGCGTGCTGCAGCAATTCGGGACGCCGGCCGAAATCTACAACAATCCGGCCAACATGTTCGTCGCCGACTTCATGGGTTCGCCGGCCATGAACCTGCTGACGGCCCGGATCGAAAGGAACGGCGCCGATGTTGCCGTCACGCTCGCGCGCCCGAACGCCGAGCCGATGAAGCTCACCGTTCCGCATGCCAGCGGCGCACTCTCTACCTATGCCGGCAAGGACGTCGTCTTCGGCATCCGCCCGGAAGCACTGACCGACCCTGACGGTGCCGACCGCAATGCCAAGGCGATCGTCGAAGGCGAATGCCTGATCGAGGTGGTCGAGCCCGCCGGTTCGGACACCTTTGCGGTGACCCGCCTTGGCGGCAAGGAGGTCGTCGCCCGCCTGCGTGCCGATGCGCGCATCGCACCCGGCCAGACGTCGCAGCTCGCCTTCAATCTCGACAAGGCGGTGTTCTTCGATCCTCAGACGCAGCAACGGATCGCGTAACGGCCGATGGAGCAGCAGCCGGATATCGTCATCATCGGGTCGGGCATCGGCGGCTCCACCGTTGCGGCGGGGCTTGCCGGCTCCGGGGCGCGCATAGCCATACTCGAGCGCGGCGAGCGCCTGCCCGACACACCGGAAGCGCGCAGCTATAGTTCGATCTTCGTCAAGGGCCATTTCCGGCCCAAGGAGATGTGGCGCGAAGCCGACGGCACGGAGTTCAATCCGGGCAATTTCTATTTCGTTGGCGGCAATTCCAAACTCTTCGGTGCGGTGCTCTTGCGCTACCGTGCAGAGGATTTCACCGAGATGCAGCATCTTGGCGGCGTTTCGCCGGCATGGCCCTTTCTCTATGAAGAGCTGGAGCCGTGGTACGGCAAAGCCGAGCAACTGTTCGAGGTGCGTGGCGAATTGGGTCAGGACCCTACGGAGCCGTTCCACGCCTCGCCCTACCCTTATGGCCCGGTACCGGACGAGCCGGCAATTGCTCGCGCGCGCGCCGAGTTGAAGGCGCAGGGGCTCAATCCGGCGACGCTGCCGCTTGGCGTCGACATCGAGACGTGGCTGGCAGGCGGGCGCACGCCATGGGACGGGTTTCCCAACACCGGCAAGGGCAAGAAGGATGCCGAGACCGCATCGCTCGCCTCCGCGCTGAATGACCCCAACATCGAGCTGATCACCTCCGCGCATGTCGACACGCTGGAGAAAGGTCGGGGCGGCCGGATCGAGGCGGTCCATTACACCCATAGGGGCGAGAAGAAGCGCCTGTCGCCCAAGTTGGTGATCCTGTCGGCGGGCGCGATCAACTCGGCCGCCATCTTGCTGCGCTCCGGCGATGGCAAGGGGCTCGCCAACGCCTCCGGCCAGGTCGGCCGCAACTTCATGAACCACAATTGCAGCGCCATGCTGGCGATCAATCCGTTCAGGCGCAATGACAGCATCTACCAGAAGACGCTGATGCTGAACGATTATTACCTGACCGGCGGCAGGGACGGTTTGCCACTCGGCAATGTCCAGCTGCTCGGCAAGATCAACGGTGACATCCTCAAGGCCAATGCGCCGGTCTGGGCGCCGCGCTTCGCATTGGATTTCATGGCCGGTCATGCGGTCGACTGGTACATGATGACGGAGGACCTGCCGAACCCGGAAAGCCGCATCATGGTCGACGGCAAGGGCATCATCATGCAGTGGCGGCGCTCGAACATGGAGGCGCTTTCCGGGCTCGAAGCGAAGATGCGCGCCCACTTCAAAGCTGCAGGCTATCCGATCGTGCTCTCCCAGGCCTTCGACAAGCGCACGCCGTCGCACCAGTGCGGCACGATCCGGATGGGCACCGATCCCGGTCAGGCGCCGCTCGACGTTTATTGCCGCGCCTTCGATCATCCGAACCTCTTTGTCGTCGATGCCGGCTTCCTGCCAACGTCCGCTGCGGTCAACCCGGCGCTGACGGTGGCGGCACAGGCGCTGCGCGTTGCCGACCATATCGTTGCGAAGGAGCTGAGAGCATGACGACATCGACGCGTCCCGTGGCTGTTGTCACCGGTGGCCGGCGCGGAATCGGACTCGGCGTGGCCCGGGCACTGGCGCGCGACGGCTTCGACATAGCGCTGACGGGGCTCGGTGCGGCGGATCAAGCGACGCAAGCCACGCTCTCCGAGCTATCGGCGCAAGGCGGTCGCGCCATCTACCTCGAGGCCAATCTCGCCGATATCGGCGCGCATGCCGCCACCGTCGCCTGCATCCGCCAGGAACTGGGCCCGATCCGCTGCCTCGTCAACAACGCCGGCATCGCCTCCGTCGTGCGCGGCGACTTTCTCGACCTTCTGCCGGAGAATTTCGACACGATCGTCGCCACCAACTTGCGCGGCACAGTGTTCTTCACCCAGGCCGTGTTGCTCTCGATGCTCACCGAGCCGCCAGGTGCGGCACCACGTTCAATCATCAACATCACATCGGTTTCCGCGACCATGAGTTCGCCCGAGCGGCTCGACTATTGCATGACCAAGGCCGGCCTTGCCGCCTTCAGCCAGGGGCTCGCCTTGCGGCTGGCCGACACAGGCATCTCCGTCTTCGAAATCCGGCCCGGGGTCATCCGGTCTGACATGACCGCTGGCGTCTCGGCGAAATACGACGCCCTGATCGACGGCGGACTGGTGCCGATGAAACGCTGGGGCGAGCCAGAAGACATCGGCAACATCGCCGCAGGGCTTGCCAGCGGCAAATTCGGCTTTGCGACCGGCTCAGTCATCCAGGCCGATGGCGGCCTGTCGATCGGTCGACTCTAGAAAATAGTGCAGGGCAGTCCGGGGCTCGCAACGGCGAGCAGGTTTCGAGTTTAACACGTCGGAAATTTGGAACGTTCCAAATGCCGTGCCGTGGAGGAAGACAGGCAATGACATACGACTATATCATCACCGGTGCCGGCCCTGCCGGCTGCGTTCTCGCCAACCGTCTCTCTGAGGATCCGTCGGTCCGCGTCCTGTTGCTGGAGGCGGGTGGCGGCGACTGGAACCCGCTGTTTCACATGCCGGCCGGTTTTGCCAAGATGACCAAGGGAGTTGCAAGTTGGGGCTGGGAGACCGTGCCACAGAAACACATGAAGGGCAGGGTGCTGCGCTACACCCAGGCCAAGGTCATCGGCGGCGGTTCGTCGATCAATGCCCAGCTCTACACCCGCGGCAATGCGGCCGACTATGACCTCTGGGCGTCCGAGGACGGCTGTGCCGGCTGGGACTATCGCAGCGTTCTTCCCTATTTCAAGCGCGCCGAAGACAACCAGCGCTTCGCCGACGACTATCATGCCTATGGCGGTCCGCTCGGCGTCTCGATGCCGGTTTCTACCTTGCCGATCTGCGATGCCTACATCCGCGCCGGCCAGGAACTCGGCATTCCCTACAATCACGATTTCAACGGCCGTCAGCAGGCCGGCGTCGGCTTCTACCAACTGACGCAGCGCAATCGCCGGCGTTCGAGCGCGTCGCTTGCCTATCTCTCACCGATCAAGGACCGCCGGAACCTTACCGTTCGCACCGGAACGCGCGTCGCCCGGATCGTGCTCGAGGGTACGCGCGCCGTCGGCGTCGAGGTGGTGACGGCGAAGGGAAGCGAGACGATCCGGGCGGAGCGGGAAGTTCTGGTCACGTCGGGCGCCATCGGTTCGCCGAAGCTGCTCCTTCAATCCGGTATCGGCCCGGCGGATCACCTGAAGTCGGTGGGCGTGCCGGTAAAGCACGACCTACCCGGCGTCGGTGGCAATCTGCAGGACCACCTCGATCTGTTCGTCATTTCCGAATGCACCGGCGATCACACCTATGACAACGTCGCGAAGCTGCACCGGACGCTCTGGGCCGGCCTGCAATACGTGCTTTTCCGCTCCGGCCCGGTGGCATCGAGCCTGTTTGAGACCGGCGGCTTCTGGTACGCCGACCCGGATGCCCGCTCGCCGGATATCCAGTTCCACCTCGGCCTCGGCTCCGGCATCGAGGCTGGCGTCGCGCGACTGAAGAACGCCGGCGTGACGCTCAATTCCGCCTATCTGCATCCGCGCTCACGCGGCACCGTCAGGCTTTCCGACGCTGATCCGGCCGCAGCGCCGCTGATCGATCCGAATTACTGGGAAGATCCGCACGACCGCAAGATGTCGATCGAGGGGCTGAAGATAGCCCGCGAGATCATGCAGCAGGCCGCCCTCAAGCCTTTCGTGCTGGCGGAACGTTTGCCGGGCAACACTGTCGTCTCCGACGAGCAGTTCTTCGACTATGGCTGCGCCAATGCCAAGACCGACCACCACCCGGTCGGCACCTGCAAGATGGGCACCGACGCCATGGCCGTGGTCGGACTCGATCTGAAAGTGCGTGGGCTGGAGGGCCTTCGCGTCTGCGACAGTTCGGTCATGCCGCGCGTTCCCTCTTGCAACACCAACGGGCCGACGATCATGATGGGCGAAAAGGGCGCCGACATCATTCGCGAGCGCCAGCCCTTGCCGCCGGAGATCTTCGCCCATGAACGAAACGATGCCCGGCCACGTGCCCGCGCCGATATCCGTTGAGGAAAACCATGATCCGCCACTGTGTCTTCATTCGCTTTCGTCCAGACGTTTCGGCGGATGAGAAAGCGTCGATCTTCGCCGAGATCGCGGCGCTAAAAAGCCGGCTTCCCGGCCTTCTCGCGACCTATGCCGGCGCCAATGTCAGCCCGGAAGTGGGCATGGACAAAGGGTATGCCGAGGGTTTCATCGTCGATTTCTCCGACGCAGCCGCGCGTGACGCCTATCTCGACGATCCGGAGCATCGGCAGACCGGTGCAAAGATCGTCGCGGCGGCGCAAGGCGGCATCGACGGCATTTTCGTCTACGATCTCGAAATCGCGGGCTGAAGACGATGGCGGCCTTCGAAGCGCGTCCCTTTCTCACCGCCCTTTTCGACGCGGCCGTCCGCGCCGCCGATCCCTATGAGGCGATCCGCGCGCATCTGCCGGAAAAGCCGAAGGGACGAACGATCGTTGTCGGCGCGGGCAAGGCCGCAAGCCAGATGGCCGCAGCTTTCGAAAAGCTGTGGGATCACCCGCTGACCGGCGCCGTCGTTGCGCGCCACGGGCCGATTGAACGCTGCGAGCGCATTCGCGTGTTGCAATCCGCCCATCCGGTGCCGGATGAGGCTGGCCTTCGGGCGTCGGAAGAGCTGCTGAAGCTGGTGGAAGGCCTGACCGCTGACGATCTGGTTGTCGCTCTGATTTCGGGTGGTGGATCGTCCTTGCTGCCGGCGCCGCCGGAGGGTTTGATGCTTGCCGACGAGATCGCCGTCAACCGGGCGCTGCTTGCCTCCGGCGCACCGATTTCCGCGATGAACGTCGTGCGCAAACATGTGTCGCGCATCAAGGGAGGCCGTCTTGCGGCGGCCGCTGGGCCGGCGCGTGTCGTCAGCCTCGTCGTTTCCGACGTTCCCGGCGACAACCCCGCTTTCGTTGCCTCGGGCCCGACAGTGCCTGACGGGTCGACGGTGGAGGAGGCGCTGGAGATCGTCGGCCGCTATCGCATGGCTCTTCCCGATGGCGTGGTGGCCCACTTGCGATCCGGTGCCGCGCGGGCACCTGATCCGTCCGAACCGGTTTTCCGTCGGCACGAATGCCACGTGATTGCGTCGGCGCGTGTCTCGCTGGAGGCTGCAGCAAGGACGGCGCAGGAATTGGGTGTAGAGGCGCGCATTCTTTCTGATGCGATTGAAGGCGAGGCGCGCGATATCGGCCGCATGCATGCGGCGCTGGCGCGTGAAGTCGCCCAGCGCAATCAACCTTTCGAAAAGCCGGTCGTGCTGCTTTCCGGCGGCGAAACGACTGTGACGATATCGGGCAAGGATTACGGCAAAGGCGGCCGCAACAGCGAGCTGTTGCTGTCGCTGGCGCTCGACATCGAGGGGCTCGACGGGATCGATGCCCTGGCGGCGGATACGGACGGCATCGACGGGTCTGAGGACAATGCCGGCGCCTTTGCCGATGGCGGCAGCGTCAGTCGCATGCGTACTGCCGGTGCTGATCCGCGGGCGCATCTGGCGCGCCACGATGCCTGGTCGGCATTCTCAGTGAGTGGCGATCTTTTCGCGCCCGGTCCGACTGGAACCAATGTCAATGACTTCAGGGCGATGCTAATCCGTTAGCCGGATTCTCCGGCTCAAGGCAGAACAGAAAATCTGCGTGTCATGGTCGCCGCCAAACGTTTCGGCGGCGACCATGATCTCTTGTTTTTACTTGGCGCGCTTCAAGGCATCGCCGAGGATCGAGACGATTTCGCCGAAGTGATTTTCGTCGGCGATCAGCGGCGGCGAGAAGGCGATGATGTCGCCGGTCACGCGGATCAGCAGCCCCTTTTCGAAGCAATCGACGAAGACCTCATAGGCGCGGGCGCCGACAGCACCCTCGCGTGACTGCAGCTCGATGCCGGCGATGAGGCCGATGGTGCGGATGTCGATGACATGCGGCAGGCCGTTCAGCGAATGCATGGCATCATGCCAGGCGTCCTGCAGCTCGGTGGCGCGGGTCATCAGGCCCTCATCGCGATAGATGTCGAGCGTGGCGATACCCGCGGCGCAGGCGGCCGGGTGGCCGGAATAGGTGTAGCCGTGGAAGAGCTCGATCTGGTTTTCCGGGCCGTGCATCAATGCGTCGTGCACCTTGCGGCTGGCAAAGACCGCGCCCATTGGGATGGCGCCGTTGGTGAGCCCCTTCGCCGCCGTCACCAGGTCCGGGGTGACGCCGAAGAAGTCGGTGGCGAACGCAGCGCCAAGGCGACCGAAGCCGGTGATGACTTCGTCGAAGATCAACAGGATGCCGTGTTTGTCGCAGATCGCGCGCAGCCGCTCGAGATAGCCCTTCGGCGGGATGAGCACGCCCGTCGAACCGGCAACCGGCTCGACGATGCAGGCGGCGATGGTTTCGGCGCCGTGTAGCGCCACCAGCCGTTCGAGATCGTCGGCAAGTTCGGCGCCGTGCTCGGGCTGGCCCTTGACGAAGGCATTCTTGGCAAGGTCGTGGGTGTGGCGCAGATGGTCGGAACCGGGAAGCTGCGGGAAGACGCGGCGGTTGTTGAGGATGCCGCCCACCGAAATGCCGCCGAAGCCGACGCCGTGGTAGCCGCGCTCGCGCCCGATCAGCCGCGTGCGAGTGCCCTGGCCGATCGCGCGCTGATAGGCGATGGCCATCTTCAGCGCCGTGTCAACCGATTCCGAGCCCGAGCCGGTGAAGAACACGCGGTCGAGCTTCTGGCCTTCCGGCCCCGGCGCGATTTCGGCAAGGCGTTCGGCAAAATCGAAGGCGATCGGGTGGCCCATCTGGAAGGAGGGGGCGAAATCCATCGTCGACAGCTGGCGTTCGACGGCTGACGCGATCTGGCGGCGGCCGTGGCCGGCGTTGACGCACCAGAGACCGGCGGTGCCGTCGAGGATCGTGCGGCCATCGGTGCTGGTGTAGTGCATGCCCTCGGCGGAGGCGAGCAAGCGCGGTGCCGCCTTGAACTGCCGGTTGGCGGTAAAGGGCATCCAGTAGCTGTCGAGTACGGGGGCGTTGGGTTTGGTGTGCTGGTTCATGGCATCCTCCTGAAGATCAGGGGATTGACGCCATGATTTGAATTGCCAAACAAGTCCTTTTCTGTTGTCGTTCAAGCCATTGAATTTTATACAACGAGGTTTGCGAAATTGCGATATTTCGAACAACCTGAACACCGAGATGGACACCCATGAGCGTCGACATTGGAAACCGGCTTCGCCACCTCCGGCTGATGCACAATCTTTCGCAGCGCGAACTTGCCAAGCGAGCGGGCGTGACCAACTCGACGATCTCGCTGATCGAGTCGAATGCGTCCAATCCGTCGGTCGGCGCACTGAAGCGCATCCTCGACGGCATACCGATCGGACTTGCGGAGTTCTTTTCGTTCGAGCCTGAACGGCCGCGCAAGGCATTCTACGCCGCAGAGGAACTGGTCGAGATCGGCAAAGGGCCGATCTCCTATCGCCAGATCGGCGACAATCTCTTTGGCCGCAGCCTGCAGATCCTGAAGGAATGTTATCAGCCGGGCGCGGACACTGGAAAAGTGCCGCTGGTGCATGAAGGCGAGGAGGGCGGCATCGTGCTGTCGGGGCGCATTGAGGTCACCGTCGACGACGAGCGGCGGATTCTCGGGCCTGGGGATGCGTACTATTTCGAAAGCCGGCGACCGCACCGATTTCGTTGCGTCGGGCCGGTACCTTGCGAGGTGATCAGCGCCTGCACGCCGCCGACGTTTTGAAGGAAGGGAGCGGGCGCCCCTCATCCCGCTGCCGCGACCTTCTCCCCGCCTGCGGGGAGAAGGGATATGCCGCCAGCGCCTCATACTCTCTTTGCGAACAGGAGTAGAGAGGCAGCTGTTTGCGCGACCGTCCCCTCTCCCCGCAAGCGGGGAGAGGGCTAGGGTGAGGGGCTACTTCCGAGTTACGAAAGCCGAGCGCAGGCGTCGGCGATGCGCATGAGCGCTTCCTTCAGTTCCGCTTCCGACGTCGCATAGGAGATGCGGAAGAACGGCGACAGGCCGAAGGCCGAGCCGGGGACAACGGCGACATGGGCGTCGTCGAGCAGGTAGGCGCAGAAGTCCGTGTCCGTCTCGATCGTCTTGCCCGAAGGCGTCACCTTGCCGAGCATGCCGGCGCAGCCGGAGAAGGTGTAGAAGGCGCCTTCCGGAACGCGGCAGTCGAGACCGTCGATGGCGTTGAGGCCGTTGACGACGAGATTGCGGCGGTGCTGGAAGCTGGCCGTGCGTTCCTTCAGGAAATCCTGCGGGCCGGTCAGGGCTGCCACCGAAGCGGCCTGGCTGACCGAAGACGGGCAGGAGGTCGCCTGGCTCTGGACGACAGCCATCGCCTTGATCAGCTCGCGCGGACCACCGGCATAGCCGATGCGCCAGCCGGTCATGGCATAGGCCTTGGAGACACCGTTGACCGTCAGGGTGCGGTCCTTGAGCCGAGGCTCCAGTTGGGCCGGGGTGACGAAGCGGAAGCCGTCATAGACGATGTGCTCGTACATGTCGTCGACCAGCAGCCACACATGCGGATGCCTCAAGAGCACGTCGAGCAGCGGCCGGTAGTCGTCAGCGCTGTAGGCGGCACCCGAAGGGTTGGAGGGTGAGTTGAGAAGCACCCAGCGCGTCTTCGGCGTGATCGCCGCTTCGAGCTTGTCGGCGGTGAGCCGGAAACCGGAGGCCGCGTCGCAGGGGATCAGCACCGGCTTGCCTTCGCAGATCTGGACGATATCCGAATAGGAGGTCCAGTACGGCGTCGGAATGACAACTTCGTCGCCGGCGTCGATCGTCGCCATCATGGCGTTGAACAGGATCTGCTTGGCGCCGGTGGCAATGGTGATCTCGTCCTGTTCGTAGGCGAGGCCGTTCTCGCGCTGGAACTTTTCACGGATCGCCTTCTTCAGTTCCGGCGTGCCGTCGAGTGCGGTGTATTTGGTTTCGCCGCGCTGGATCGCCTCGCAGGCGGCCTGCTTGACGTAGTCAGGCGTGTCGAAATCCGGCTCGCCTGCGCCGAGAATAATGACCGGCTTGCCCTCGCGCTTCATCGCTTGCGCGCGCGCGCCGATCTTGAGGATTTCGGATACTCCGATCGAAGAGATCCGCGAGGCGGGCTTGAAGCCCGCCTCCTTGACCGTTGCGTTGATGGTCATCGCTTGGTCCTACTCGATATCGAAGGAGACGCCCTGTGCCAGTGGCAGGGCCTTCGAGTAGTTCACCGTGTTGGTGGCGCGACGCATGTAGGCCTTCCACGAATCGGAGCCCGATTCGCGGCCGCCGCCGGTTTCCTTTTCACCGCCGAAGGCGCCGCCGATTTCCGCACCTGAGGTGCCGATGTTGACGTTGGCGATGCCGCAATCCGAGCCGTCGACGGCCAGGAACCGTTCGGATTCCTGCATGTCGCGGGTGAAGATCGACGAGGACAGGCCGGCTGCAACCGCATTGTGGTCGGCAACGACTGCGTCGAAGTCGCTGTACTTCATGACGTAGAGGATCGGCGCGAAGGTTTCTTCGAGGACCGGGCCTGCCTGCTCAGGCATTTCGACCAGGGCGGGCTTGGCGTAGTAGCCGTTGGCATAACCGAGCTCGACGCGTTCGCCGCCGGTGACGGCGCCGCCATGGGCCTTGGCTTCGTCGATTGCCTTCTGCATGCCGTCGAAAGCGGCCTTGTCGACCAGCGGGCCGACGAGTGCGGTGGTTTCCAGCGGATTGCCGACCGAGACCGAGCCATAGGCCTTCTTCAGGCGGGGAACGAGCTGGTCGTAGACGCTTTCATGCACGAACAGGCGGCGCATGGTCGTGCAGCGCTGGCCGGCGGTGCCCATGGCGCCGAAGGCGATGGCGCGCAGCGCCATGTCGAGATCGGCCGATGGGCAGACGATACCGGCATTGTTGCCGCCGAGTTCGAGGATGGCGCGGGCGAAGCGCTTGGCAAGACGCGGGCCGACGTCGCGGCCCATGCGGGTCGAGCCGGTGGCCGAGACCAACGGAACCTTCGGGTTGTCGACGAGGACTTCACCGACGGCGCGGTCGCCGATCAGAACCTGCGACAGGCCTTCCGGGGCGTCGCCGAAGCGGGCAAGCGCGCGTTCGAAGATAGCCTGCGATGCAAGCGCCGTGAGCGGGGTCTTTTCCGACGGCTTCCAGACGACGGAGTTGCCGCAGACGAGCGCCAGCGCCGTGTTCCACGACCAGACGGCGACCGGGAAGTTGAAGGCGGAGATGACGCCGACGACGCCGAGCGGATGCCAGGTTTCCATCATGCGGTGGCCGGGACGCTCCGTGGCGATCGTCAGACCGTAGAGCTGGCGGGAAAGGCCGACTGCGAAATCGCAGATGTCGATCATTTCCTGAACTTCGCCGAGGCCCTCGGAGGTGATCTTGCCGGCTTCGATCGAAACGAGGCGGCCGAGGTCGGCCTTGAAGGCGCGTAGCTCTTCGCCGAGCAGGCGGATCAATTCGCCGCGCTTCGGTGCCGGAACGAGGCGCCAGGCCTTGAAGGCTTCATGCGCCTTGTCGATCTTGGCGGCAGCCTCCGTGGCCGAAACCGTCTTCAGGCTGGCGATCTGTTCGCCCGTGACCGGGCTGAACGACGGCATGTCGCCGCCGGTGTAGAGTTCCTTGGCGACGCCCATCTTCTCGAGGAGGGCTGCTGCCTCCTTGGTGACGTCGATCTTCTTCGTTGCAATGTTCATCTGGTCTGACTCCCGTTTTCCTGCCCTGGCCTATCCGAAGCGCACGCTGCCGAGTTTCCCCGGCGAGGTGAGCGTCTTCAGGCCCGCGGCCATGTCCTTGAGTTTGTCGGTTGTATAAACGTCGTAGTAGGCCTGGTTGCGGCGGCCTATCGCATGTTCCGCGCTGAAACTGCCGTGATACTCCTCGACCGCCACGGCGAAAACCCATTCTCTCAAACGCTGCTCGAATGTCGGATCGCTGAGCAGCGCGCTGTCCTTCGGCACCACGAGATTGAAGTGTACACCACCATCGCCGATATGGCCGAAGTCGCAGACGGTGACATCAGGAAACCTCGTCGGCATTTCGGCCTTCATATGGTCGCAGAAGGCCATGATGTCACCCCTGCGGAAGGAGACGTCGAAGGCGATCAGCTTGCCCAGGTGTTTCACACCTTCCGAAAGTGCGTGGCGCAGCGCCCAGACCTCATGCGGCGGGCCGACGAACGCGTCGGCGAGCGGTGCCGTCTCCATCTCCCAGATCTCGGCCAGCACCGTTTCAAGCACGGCGTCGAGCGATTGCTCGCCTTCGCGTGGGGCCCAGGTGCGGCTGATTTCCGCGAGAATGACGTATTCAGGGACGTGTCCGCCCTGGAACGGGTTCTTCAGCGAAGGCACATGCGCGAACGCCGCCTTGACGGCGTTGCTCGACATGCCCTCGAAGGCCGAGAGGTAGGCGCCGAGCCGCTCTTCCATGGCGCGCAGCAGCGGCAGCACATGGGCGCCGCTTGCCGGCACCAGCAATGCGGTCGCCGTCTGCTGCGGCAGGCGCTCCAGATTGAGCACGCATTCCGTGATGATGCCGAAGGCGCCCGACGTGCCGACGAAGACCTGCTTCCAGTCGACGCCGGTGTTGTTCTTGCGCAGGTCGCATTGAAGATCGAGCACGGTGCCGTCTTCATCGGCGAGAACCACGGTGAGGCCCAGCGTGTTGCGGCGCACGTCGCCGTATTTCAGGAAACGCGAGCCGCCGGTGTTGGTGGCGATCATGCCGCCGATGCGCGGATCGGCGCCGAGATCGATCGGGAAAAACAGGCCATGTTCTTCCAGCCGGCGGTTGAGATCGGAAAGCCTGAACCCGGCATCGACGCGCACCGAACGATTGTCGAGATCGAGTTCGAACGCTTTGGTGAGGCGGTCGAGGCTGAGGATCGCTTCGTTGCCGGAACTATCAGGGGTCGAGCCCGAGACCAGTCCGGTATTGCCCGATTGCGGGATCAGGGCGATGCCATGACGCACGCAATAGGCAACGGTTGCCGAGGTTTCCACTGTTGTCGCCGGCCGCAGAACGACCGAAGCCCGGCCACGATCGTAGCGCGCGCCGGTCTCGTAGGCTTCCATGTCTTCAGCACGCGTGACCACACCCTTGTCGCCAAGGATGCCGGTCAGCGCGTCTATGTGTACCTGTTCAATCATCGTGAACGCATCATTCCGCAGCCATGGCTGCGGTCAAGGCCCGCAGGCAGCTTTCGATCGATGCCTCTTCGATGCCGGCATAGTGATCGAACTCGTTGAGCACTGTGGCGCCGAGGTCAATCTCGAAGCGCTTCTGGTTCGGGCTTGCGACAAAAGCCTGCTGCGCGCCGTCGCCGAGATTGGACTGGAAGATGCCTGCGGCGCTGACCGGCAGGAAGTCTTCGTAGACGATGGCGTCGAACTGCACGAGGCCGTCGGCGATCAGCGTGTTGATATCGCGGCGGTCGGAAATCCGGGTCTTCAAGCCCTTCTCGGTCAGTGAATAGCTGAAATAGCCAAGGCCGGCTTCGCGAATGCCTGCCCAGGTGTCGGGGAAGCTTTCGAAGGCTTTGGCAAGCGCGGCTTCATAGTCGCGGGCGTTGGAGCCGTCGGCTGCCGGGCGCACGATCTTGCGCGAGGCTTCCAGAAGCTCGTCGTAGAGCGCACGGCCCTTGGGAGTGAGCGCAATGCCGCGCTGCTCGATCTCGCCGAAGCGGGCGGTGTGCGAGCCGGCTTTCCAGTCGCCGCCGCCATCACGGAAGGAAACGGCCTCTTCCAGCGCCTTGAACGAGGTCTGGCGAAGCAGGATTGGGCATTTGCGGGTCGGCGGACCTTCGACGACGGCCTTCGGCGCGATGCCGAATTCGGGCATCAGCGCCTGGACCTGGTCGATATCCAGCGTGCGCGGCGTCAGGTGGTTGATATGCGGGCCCTTGAACGACACGACGTCGGCGATCAGCCGGTGGGCGTCATGCAGGCGCTTGTACATGTCGGCGCTGACATTGGCCCTGTCGTGCCAGCGGAAGGTCTCCAGCACTTCGGAGACGAAACGCTCGGCGTCGGCCTTGTCGAGGCCGCCATCACGCTCGGCCTTTTCGGCGAGTTCGATGGCAACAGGCGTAAAGATCCGACGCTCGGCCAGGATCGCCTCGGATGCGGCGCGCAGACTCTCGTCCGCAATCAGGTCAAGGCGAAGAAGCGAGGTGAAGACACGGAAGGGATTGCGCTTCAGAGCGGTTTCGCCAACCGGGCGGAAGGCGGTCGAGTGCACCGGTACGCCGGCGGTCGAAAGATCGTAGTAGCCGACCGGGTACATGCCCATGACAGCAAAGACGCGACGCATCATCGAGAGTTCAGCAGGCGTGCCGAGACGGATTGCGCCGTGGCGCTCCTCGGAAATGCGATCAAGCGAATCCGTCGCATCGAGGCGCTCTTTCAGCGCCGGGTCGGCATTGAGCGTATCGTCGTTGACCTTGGCAACCAGTTCCATCAGCGTGCCGTAAGCAGGCACTTCCTCGCGGTACATGACCGACATGGCTGCGGAAAAGGCCGAACGGATATCATCGGCGGATACGAAACTATTCTCTTTCACTGGGGCTCGCCTCGCGCTATGGGTGAAGGACAAGGTCATTCTCATTTCGGATCATATCCAAAGGAAGCGGCCATTGATCGCGCTGCTTGTGACTATGTTGATGCGAGGCTGGAATGAAGTTAAGCCGCAGACTGGTTCCTGATGTTACGACGCTGCAGGCTTTCGAATGCGCGGCACGGCACGGCAGCTTCACGCAGGCAGCCGCCGAACTCAATCTGACCCAGAGTGCCGTCAGCCGTCAGATCAAGGATCTGGAGAACCAGCTCGGCGTTCTCCTGTTTGAGCGGGTGCGCCAGCGCGTCATTCTCTCCGAGGCCGGGCAGAAGTTCCTGCCCGAGGTTCGCCGCCTGCTCAACCAGACCGAAGAGCTGATGGTGCGGGCAATGGCCTCGGCGCGCGCCGACTCGACATTGTCGATCGCGTCGCTGCCGACCTTCGGCAGCCGTTGGCTGGTGCCGCGGCTGCCGGATTTTCTTCGCCAGCACCCCGATACCGTGGTCAATATCGCGTCGCGGTCGGCACCCTTCGATTTCGACGAGCAGAACTTCGACATCGCCATCCACTACGGCCAGCCGGTTTGGGCGCATGCCACCTGCAGCTATCTCTGCAGCGAGATCATCGTGCCGGCGGCAAGCCCGACCCTGCTTGCGGCCAATCCGGTGGCGACGCTGGAGGATATCGTCGGCGGTCCGCTGCTGCACCTGGCGACGCGACCCAAACTCTGGGCGCAATGGTTCGAGGCCAACGGCATGGATGGAAGGGGTGCCTATCGCGGTAACCGCTTCGATCAGTTCTCGATGGTGATCGAGGCGGCCACGGCCGGTCTCGGTTTCGCCTTGCTGCCCCGCTATCTGATCGAACAGGAGCTGGCAGCGGGAACATTGCGCATCGTTCTCGACCGGCCGATGCAGACGGAGAACAGTTATTATCTCGCGGTTCCGGAAGGCAAACTCGAAAACCCGATCAGTCTCGCCTTCCGCGAATGGATCACTGAACAGGTCGGGTAGGTTTCCCATCCTCGAACATGTTTCGACCGATGGCCGGAACCTTCCTGACGCCGTCGGCGTTTCGCGACGGACTGCTACCCAGAGATGCGCCGGGAAGGGGCAAAATTGATACATAGATTTGAGGTTGCCATAGGCGAGCGCGGACTATTGCGTTTTCGCCCGATGAGAGTGTGCGCAATTCGTCCAAACTTGCGCCGCCGATCCTTGCAAGCTGTTGGCACCACGGCTAAAAAATGCCACTTTCATGCATCACGCGGCCTTGAAAACCAATGCGCCGCCGGCTTTGCTTTCTCTGATGCCCAGTTCAAGGGCGGCGCCAGTTTCCGCCAGTTTCCGGTTTGCCGGAAAATGACGGCGGATGGGAGGACACATGACCGTGTCTAGCAACGTGCCGGCCAAGCCTGGAACTTCAGGACCGCAGCCAACCCGGCAGAACAACGAGAGCCGGGCCGATCAACCCCGGTTGGATTCAGAACCAGCACCCATGCCCCTTCACAACACGCCGACCTCCTCTTCTCGCGAACCGGAAGCGAAACAGATCGATTACAACGATTCGATCCGCTCGACCTTTTTCTCGATGGAGGATCTGCGGCAAAGCGGCGAGACCCTTGCGCTCAAGGGCGCACCGTCCCTGCCGGGCTTCTTCCCGTTCGAATTCCGCCCGCGCCACCGCGAGAATGAAAACGAAATCCTGAGGGTGTATCGGGCAACAGCGGCTGATGTCGAAGCGGGGGCGTCGATCACGCCGGCCGCCGAATGGCTGCTCGACAACCACCACGTGGTCGAGGAAGCGATCCAGGAAGTCCGCCGCGACTTCCCGCGCAAGTTCTATCGCCAGCTGCCCACGCTGTCCGTCTCCGGAACAGTCATTCCGCGCACGATGGCGCTCGCCTGGCTCTATGTCGCCCATACGCACAGCACGGTCTCGCGGGAAAGCATTACCGCGATGGTCGAGGGCTTCCAGAAGCACGACACGTTCAAGATCGGCGAATTGTGGGCCTTGCCCTCGATCCTGCGCTTCGTTCTCATCGAGAACCTGCGGCGCATCGCCATCCGCGTCGAGCGTTCGCGCGGCATGCGGCGCAAGGCCAACGACATCGCCGACCAGATCATCCGTCACAACGACCCGGAAAAGTTGCGAGCGCTGCTGGCCGAATCCGAGGCGCTTGCGGCGGACAATACCTTCGTCGCCCAGCTGCTCTACCGCATGCGCGATGGCTCGCAGACCTCCGGCTCGGTGATCGCCTGGATCGAGGAACAGCTCGAGAAGCGCGGCAGCGACGTCGAGGACGCGCTGGTCGCCGAGCAGAACCGCCTGTCGTCAGGCAATGCGACGATGAGCAACATCATCCGCAGCCTGCGCGAGATCGACGATACCGACTGGGCCGTCTGGTTCGAAAGCGTCAGCAAGATCGATGCGGCGCTGCGCGATGGTTCCGATTACGCCGCGCTCGAATTCGGCTCGCGCAACAAATACCGCGATACGATCGAAAAGCTGGCGCGCCGCTCCGGCCACAGCGAATACGAAGTCACCCAGATCGCCATCGAGATGGTGAAGGAAGCGGAAGCGGTGGCTGCAGTCGAGCCGGAGCTTCATGAGCCGAACGTTGGCTCCTTCCTTGTCGGCAAGCAGCGCAAGGCGCTCGAGCAGAAGATCGGCTACCGGCCGTCGGTGCTGCAGAGCATCATTCGCCTCAGCCGCAAGCTCGACTGGTTTGCGATCGCCGGACCGAACATTCTCCTGACGATCCTGGCGATGGTCGCCGTCTATGCCTTCGTCAGCCCGATGGATATTCCGAACGGCGCGAAGCTGATCATGCTTCTGCTGTTTGCGCTGCCGGCGTCCGAAGGTGCGATGGGTCTGTTCAACACGCTCGTCACGCTGTTCGTCAAACCGTCGCGCCTGGTCGGCTATGAGTTCCTCGATGGCGTTCCGGAATATGCCCGCACGCTCGTCGTCGTGCCCTGCCTGATCTCCAAGCGCGACCATGTCGACGAACTCGTGCGCAATCTCGAGGTTCACTACCTCGCCAATCCGCGCGGCGAGATCTCTTTCGCGCTGCTCAGCGACTGGATCGACAGCAAGTTCGAGGAAACCCCGGCCGATACCGATGTTCTCGACTATGCCCGGCGCGAGGTTGCCGAGCTTTCGGCGCGTTATGCCTATGACGGCAGGACGCGTTTCTTCCTGCTGCACCGCCGCCGCCTCTTCAACGAGGCGGAAGGCGTATGGATGGGTTGGGA
>NZ_CP083370.1:3142500-3285000 GCF_017488845.2 Ensifer canadensis | reverse complement strand
GATCCCGCTCAGCTCCACCATTCGATTGGTGTTGAACTGGCGGAAAGGTATCCTTGGAGAAATAAAAGTTTGCATCGGCTTTAGGGCCTGATGCCTGTTCTGATTACATTGTGAAGAGAAGATATGTCTGGAAGCTTCCAGGTGTTGAAGATGGTCGAAAGATCGTTGGAGATGTCCGAGCCCAGTCCTTATGAAACCATGGAAGGTCTAGCCGACCGGATATGGAAGAGGGGCTGGAGGTAGGAAGGAAGCTTGTCTTATGGGCATGATCATTGTTTGGGTGTTCTTCGGAACGCCCTTCTGGTGTTCGTGCCTGATTGGTGTTGCCTGACCGCGCATCACCGGACAGATCTCGAGAAGCTGGTCTTAAGACAGGCTGCAAGCGAACCGCTCGGCGTGGTTCCAATAAAGCAGGCCTGTCGAACACGTCGATGGCATCTGATTGGCTCGGTTGTAAAAGGTAACCGGGTTTTTGGAGTTTGACATTCAGGCGACCTGAGGGTTGTCCGGATTGCCAGATACAGCACCCCTTCGAGCGCAAGCGAGGAGGATAGGTTTGCTGGATCCAAATAAGGATGAGCATTGGCAATGAGAACGATCAAGTGAAAGAAGGGCATTTGGTGGATGCCTTGGCATGCACAGGCGATGAAGGACGTGATACGCTGCGATAAGCCGTGGGGAGCTGCGAATAAGCTTTGATCCATGGATCTCCGAATGGGGAAACCCACCTTAAATACTTGGAAAATTTAAGTCGTGCTTAGGTACGGCTTAGGTTTCCAAGTATTGTTTAAAGGTATCTTGCTCTGAATACATAGGGGTAAGAAGCGAACGCAGGGAACTGAAACATCTAAGTACCTGCAGGAAAGGACATCAACCGAGACTCCGCAAGTAGTGGCGAGCGAACGCGGACCAGGCCAGTGGCACTGAGGAATAAAGTGGAACGACATGGAAAGGTCGGCCGTAGAGGGTGATAGCCCCTTACACGTAGAACACTCAGTGTCCTTGAGTAAGGCGGGACACGTGAAATCCTGTCTGAACATGGGGAGACCACTCTCCAAGCCTAAGTACTCGTGCATGACCGATAGCGAACAAGTACCGTGAGGGAAAGGTGAAAAGCACCCCGACAAGGGGAGTGAAATAGAACCTGAAACCGGATGCCTACAAACAGTCGGAGCCCGCAAGGGTGACGGCGTACCTTTTGTATAATGGGTCAACGACTTAGTGTGACGAGCAAGCTTAAGCCGATAGGTGAAGGCGCAGCGAAAGCGAGTCTGAACAGGGCGTTCAGTTCGTCGCATTAGACCCGAAACCGAGTGATCTAGCCATGAGCAGGTTGAAGGTTGGGTAACACCAACTGGAGGACCGAACCCGCATCTGTTGCAATAGATTGGGATGACTTGTGGCTAGGGGTGAAAGGCCAATCAAACTCGGAAATAGCTGGTTCTCCGCGAAAACTATTTAGGTAGTGCGTCGACCGAATACCCTCGGGGGTAGAGCACTGGATGGGCTATGGGGACTCACCGTCTTACTGATCCTAACCAAACTCCGAATACCGAGGAGTACTAGTCGGCAGACACACGGCGGGTGCTAACGTCCGTCGTGAAGAGGGCAACAACCCTGACCTCCAGCTAAGGTCCCCAAGTCATGGCTAAGTGGGAAAGGATGTGAGGATCCCAAAACAACCAGGATGTTGGCTTAGAAGCAGCCATCATTTAAAGAAAGCGTAACAGCTCACTGGTCTAATTAAGGGTCTTTGCGCCGAAAATGTAACGGGGCTAAAGCCATGCACCGAAGCTGAGGATACGTCGCAAGACGTGTGGTAGCGGAGCGTTCCGTAAGCCTGTGAAGGGATACCTGTGAGGGGTCCTGGAGGTATCGGAAGTGCGAATGTTGACATGAGTAACGATAAAGAGGGTGAGAGACCCTCTCGCCGAAAGACCAAGGGTTCCTGCTTAAAGTTAATCTGAGCAGGGTTAGCCGGCCCCTAAGACGAGGCGGACACGCGTAGTCGATGGGAACCACGTTAATATTCGTGGGCCTGGTGGTAGTGACGGATTGCTTAACTTGTACATTCTTATTGGATTGGGTGTGCAGGGACGCGGTTCCAGGAAATAGCTCCACCGTATAGACCGTACCCGAAACCGACACAGGTGGTCAGGTAGAGTATACCAAGGCGCTTGAGAGAACTATGCTGAAGGAACTCGGCAAATTGCACGCGTAACTTCGGAAGAAGCGTGACCCTTTTTGACGCAAGTCAGAAAGGGTGGCACAGACCAGGGGGTAGCGACTGTTTATCAAAAACACAGGGCTCTGCGAAGTCGCAAGACGACGTATAGGGTCTGACGCCTGCCCGGTGCTGGAAGGTTAAGAGGAGGGGTGCAAGCTCTGAATCGAAGCCCCAGTAAACGGCGGCCGTAACTATAACGGTCCTAAGGTAGCGAAATTCCTTGTCGGGTAAGTTCCGACCTGCACGAATGGCGTAACGACTTCCCCGCTGTCTCCAGCATAGACTCAGTGAAATTGAATTCCCCGTGAAGATGCGGGGTTCCTGCGGTCAGACGGAAAGACCCCGTGCACCTTTACTATAGCTTTACACTGGCATTCGTGTCGGCATGTGTAGGATAGGTGGTAGGCTTTGAAGCAGGGACGCCAGTTCTTGTGGAGCCATCCTTGAAATACCACCCTTATCGTCATGGATGTCTAACCGCGGTCCGTTATCCGGATCCGGGACAGTGTATGGTGGGTAGTTTGACTGGGGCGGTCGCCTCCGAAAGAGTAACGGAGGCGCGCGATGGTGGGCTCAGACCGGTCGGAAATCGGTCGTCGAGTGCAATGGCATAAGCCCGCCTGACTGCGAGACTGACAAGTCGAGCAGAGACGAAAGTCGGTCATAGTGATCCGGTGGTCCCGCGTGGAAGGGCCATCGCTCAACGGATAAAAGGTACGCCGGGGATAACAGGCTGATGACCCCCAAGAGTCCATATCGACGGGGTTGTTTGGCACCTCGATGTCGGCTCATCGCATCCTGGGGCTGGAGCAGGTCCCAAGGGTTTGGCTGTTCGCCAATTAAAGCGGTACGTGAGCTGGGTTCAGAACGTCGTGAGACAGTTCGGTCCCTATCTGCCGTGGGTGTAGGAATATTGACAGGATCTGTCCCTAGTACGAGAGGACCGGGATGGACATATCTCTGGTGGACCTGTTGTCCTGCCAAGGGCATAGCAGGGTAGCTATATATGGAATGGATAACCGCTGAAGGCATCTAAGCGGGAAACCAACCTGAAAACGAGTATTCCCTTGAGAACCGTGGAAGACTACCACGTTGATAGGCTGGGTGTGGAAGTGCGGCAACGCATGAAGCTTACCAGTACTAATCGTTCGATTGGCTTGATCGTTCCCATTGCTCATGCTCATCATTGATGAGCGACGTGTTCAAAACAAAACGAGGCGGTTTATCCTCCTCACCAGCTTCTCATTCGGTTTGCCCCAGCTAAGGGCAAATCTTGCGCTTTGCCGACCTGGTGGTTCTGGCGGGGTGGCTGCACCCGTTCCCATTCCGAACACGGCCGTGAAACGCCCCAGCGCCGATGGTACTTCGTCTTAAGACGCGGGAGAGTAGGTCGCTGCCAGGTCTGCAAAACGCAAGATAAAAAAACCGCCGCTCCCCTTCGAGGCATAGCCGAGAAGGACAAGGCAGCGGCGAAAACAAACCGAAAATCTTCTCTGAACAAACGCTCGGCCAAGCCGAAACGCAAGGGCCGCCTACAAGCGGCCTTTTTGCTTGGTTAAACTCGCAGTAACAAACGGGATTTTGCTTCGCAAAACCCGAACCGGATTAAAGCATAACCGCTAAAGCGGTTACGCAACCGCGATAAACCGCACAGCGGTTTACGCACCGGATAAACCGCATAGCGGTTTACCGAGATGGCGCGGGGTGGAGCAGCCCGGTAGCTCGTCAGGCTCATAACCTGAAGGCCGCAGGTTCAAATCCTGCCCCCGCAACCAAATCAAACAAAAAGCCCGCGAGACCGAAAGGTCCGCGGGCTTTTTGGCGTTCAGGGGCAAAGAAAACAAAACCGGCTAACCGCCAAGCGCGCCCAGAACAAAGTCCAGGAAAACACGGACCTTCAAGGGCAAATGAATGCGAGACGCGTAAACCGCATACACGTGCGTCAACGGCAAAGGCTCGAACCAGCATCGTCTTGGAAGAGGGCGTCGGTTCTGACGGTTTTGACGGTCGCATCAGGCGCCGTAACATGGCGAGGATCCGGCATAGAGCATTTCTAGGAAAAGTGCGAAGCGGTTTCCGTGAGGAAATGCGTAAAAACAAAGAGATAGAGCGTTTGTGCGGTTCCGTCTAAATCGGAAGCCCCCTGGGATGTCGCTCTGATGAGCCAGGATGCGACCCGGCCTTGAAGGCGTCGGCGGCCACGCACCGGCGGCCGCACAAATCAACTCACTGTAAAATCTTGCACCGCTCAGCCTGTTGGACAGAGAAAACGCGTCAGCAGCAGGTGCAGCATCGGCGCCTCTTCCAGCGGCTTAAAACCCGGATCGACGGCGATGCGCCCGAAGATGCCGTCGATGATCGCTGCAATCCAGCGTGCGCCGCCCTCGGGATCGATGGCGGCATCGATCTGTCCGCGTTCATGCGCCGCTTTGATCACAGTGGCAAGGGCGGTGCGCAGGTCAGCGTCATTCGCCGCCACCAGTTCGCCGATGCGTTCGTCGCGCGTGGCCTCGGCGGCGATCTCCAGCGCCAGGCTGGAAAAGACCGGATCGGCCGCCAGCCGCAGGACAACGTCCATAAAACCCAGAAGGGCGGCAAAAAGATCCGACGCTTCATGGAGTTCACGGAAAAACTCCGCCGTTTCTTGACGTTCGACCTCCACGATCGCGGCGATGATGGCGTGTTTGGTCGGAAAGTAATGGAAGAGATTGCCCGGGCTCATGCCTGCCTCGGCGCAGATTTCCGCAGTCGAAGTGCCGTGGAATCCCTTACGGGCAAAACAGACGATTGCGGCGTCGAGGATGACTTGCCGCCTTGCGGCATGTTTTTCCGGGTCGATCTTGCGCATCGTGCCTGCTCCCAGTGGCCATCATTCTTTAATAGACTGATCGATCTCATATGCGATGCGGGTCTTGCAGAGTCAATAGAAGCGGTCTGGTGCCAAGAGCGCCATGTTCCCGCAATGCTTGCATGCGATCGCCTTACTATTGACGTGTTCAGCTGATGGAATTAATAGATTGACTAATCGAAGAAATAATTCCTTCTGAACGCGATAATCAGGGACCTGTCGACGCGATGCGATCCTCAAGAGGATTGGTCGACATCCATTCCCGTCAGCGAAAGCCAACCAGAATGAGACGTTCCCCAGTTCTGAGCGCAGCAATTGCCACGTTCCTGCTTGCTGCCACTGCAGGCGAGCTGCTTGCCAACGAGGCTGCCGCATCGGTGGGCGCCGATGTCGCAGCCGCAACCCGCACCGTCTCGACGCTTGTGGCCGACAGGCAGCCACAGAAATGGATGCGGTCCTTTGCCGGCATCTTCGTCGCACGCGAAGAAATCGCCGTCGGCACGACGTTGACCGAGCAGCGGATCGCCAAGGTCGAGGTCGAGGTCGGCGATCGAGTGGTCGCCGGCCAGGTTCTTGCCCGACTGGAAACCGAGATGCTGGAAAACCTCCTGCGGGAAGCCGAAGGGCGCGTCGCCCGCACCAGTGCGGCGGTTGCTCAACAGGAAGAGACCGTTCGACAGGAAGAAAAGAAGCTCGACCGTGCACGCCAACTGCGGCACCTGAAAGCCGAGACTTTCCTTGAAGAGCGTGTTTCGGCAGTGGCCATCGCGCACGAGGCGGTCAAAGTCGCCCGCGCCGAGGACGCACAGGCTCAGGCGCTCCAGGCGGAGGCGCGGCGCAAGCTCGAACGCGCCGTGATCGTCGCCCCTTCCACCGGCATCGTTTCCGAGCGCCTTGCCCGCGCCGGTGCATTGGCCGGAACGGAACCGCTGATGCGGCTGATCCGTGACGGCGAGATCGAGCTTGCCGCTGAAATACCGGAAAGCGAGCTACCCCTGCTTGCTGTCGGTCAGCAGGTGAAGGTCAAGCTTTCCGGACGCACGGACACGATCGAGGGTCATGTCCGGGTGATCAATCCGAAGATCGATAGCGAGACACGACTTGGCACGGCCAAGATTGCGCTCATGACCGACAAGCCGCCCTATGCCGGAACGTTCGGCCGCGCGGAAATCGTTGTTGCGGAACGTCCGGCCATCATGGTCGACGATTCCGCGCTGCTTTACGGCACGCCGGACGGAATGCCCTCAGTGTTCATTGTCGAGGACGGCAAGGTCAAGCGCAAGACCGTCCAGGCCGGGATGCGCCAGAACGGCAAGGTGGAGATCGTGTCGGGGCTAAATACCGGCGAACGCGTTGTTGCCAAGGCCGGCGTCTCTCTTCGTGAGGGTGAGGCCGTTGCCACCAAAGACATTGAACCCGCTCAGGCAGGCGCGCAGAAATGACCAGCAATATATCCGCCTGGGCGATCCGAAAGCCCGTACCGACGCTCGTCCTGTTCGTTGTTCTGACCCTTGTCGGCATCGCCTCGTTCCTGCGTCTGCCCGTCAACGCCAATCCGAGCGTGTCGTTTCCCGTCGTCACCGTGACAATCACCCAGCCGAGCGCCCAGCCGGCGGAAATGGAGACGCAGGTCACGCGGCGCGTCGAGGGGGTGGCCGCCGGCTTGGTCGGCGTCAACCACATTCGCTCGACGGTTACCAACGGTGTCTCGACAACGACGGTCGAGTTCAAGATCGGCACGGACCCTGACCGTGCCGCCAACGACGTGCGCGAAGCGGTCGCCCAGATCCGCTCCGATCTGCCGCAGTCGATCCAGGAACCGGTGGTCTCGCGCCTCGACGTTGATGGCAGCGCCATCATTTACTACACCGTGCGCGCACCCAACATGTCCGCGGTCGAGCTGTCGTGGTTCGTGGACGATACCTTGAACAGCGAGCTTCTGACGCTTCCGGGCGTCCAGAAGGTTCAGCGTCTCGGTGGCGTCAGCCGCGAAGTTCGCGTTTCCTTGGATCCGGAGCGCCTGCTGGCGCTTGGCGTGACGGCCGACCAGGTCAACACCGCGATGCGCGAGCTCAATACCAATGTCCCGAGCGGGCGTGGCGAGATCGGCGGGCGCGAGCAGTCGATCCGAACGATTGGCAGCGCCACCTCCGTCGAGGAGCTTTCGCGCCTGTCGATACCGATTTCGGGCGGCCGTTGGGTCCAGCTTTCGGATGTGGCGAAAATCGAGGACACCTCGTCCGAACCACGCAATTTTGCCCGGCTCGACGGCGAGCCGGTCGTCAGCTTCTCGGTGTCGCGCAGCAAGGGCGCGAGCGACACGGTGGTTGCCGATCGCGTTGCCACGCGGCTTGTGGAAATCCAGGCGCGTACACCCGGCGTCGAGATCAAGGAGTTGATCTCGCTGGTCGAGTACACCAAGGACAGCTACGACGCGGCGGTGACGGCGCTGCTCGAAGGGGCGGCGCTGACCGTCGTGGTCGTGTTCGCGTTCCTGCGCAATTGGCGGGCAACACTGATCTCGGCGCTGGCCATGCCGCTATCGATCCTGCCGACCTTCATGGTCATGGATCTGCTCGGCTTCACCTTGAACAGCATCAGTCTGCTGGCGCTGACGCTCGTCATCGGCATTCTGGTCGATGACGCCATCGTCGAGATCGAGAATATCGAGCGGCATGTGGACATGGGCAAACGGCCGTTCCTTGCCGCGATCGATGCCGCTGATGCGATCGGGCTGGCGATCGTGGCGACGACGCTGACGATCGTGGCGGTGTTTGCGCCCGTCAGCTTCATCGGCGGCGCCGTCGGACAATATTTCAAGCAGTTCGGCCTGACGGTCGCCATCGCTGTCCTGTTCTCGCTGGCGGCCGCCCGCCTGCTGACGCCGCTGATGGCGGCCTATCTGCTTCGTCCGAAGGCGGGGCATGGCCATGAGGTCAAGCGCTCGCGCATCGCCGATACCTATGTCCGGATGCTCGGCTGGACGCTCGATCATCGCAAGACGGCGCTTTCCATCGTTGCCCTGATCTTCGTCGGTTCGATCGCGCTCCTGACCATGTTGCCGACCGGCTTCATACCGGGGAGCGACAGCAACCTCTCGACCTTGAAGGTCACTCTGCCGCCGGGCACGCGGCTCGAGGAAACGGCGCGTGTTTCGGATGAGCTGACGCGCAAGATCAAAGCGCGGCCGGAGGTCGACAGCGCGCTTGCGACTGCCGACAGCCTCAACCGGGTCGACCTGCTGATCAAGCTTCGTCCGCGCAAGGAGCGTGCGCTCGGCCGCAAGGCGTTCGAGC
The DNA here is from genome assembly GCF_017488845.2 of Ensifer canadensis. Taxonomy (NCBI): domain Bacteria; kingdom Pseudomonadati; phylum Pseudomonadota; class Alphaproteobacteria; order Hyphomicrobiales; family Rhizobiaceae; genus Ensifer; species Ensifer canadensis. Next base: position 3,276,629 of record NZ_CP083370.1, on the reverse strand, counting down.
TTTCTTTGCGGCCGCTGCTTGCGGAGACGCCGGATATCCAGGCGACCTTTGCGTCCGACCAGGGCGCCAAGGATCTGTCGATCTATCTGACCAGTGATGACGCGGAGGCATTGACCCAGGCCGTGCGCCAGCTCGAAAACGAGATGCGGGCGATGCCGGGCCTTGTCAACGTCCAGTCGACCGAGCCCTTGCTGTCGCCTGAGCTGTTGGTGAAGCCTCGCCTCGACGAGGCTGCCCGGCTTGGCGTCTCGGTAACGTCGATCGGCACGGTCGCGCGCATTGCCACGATGGGCGATAGCGAAAGCAATTCGGCACGGTTCAATCTCGGCAACCGGCAGGTGCCAATCCGGGTGATGCTCGACGAAACCGCGCGGGCGGATTTCGACACGTTGCGAAATTTGCGCGTCGGCACCAACTCCGGCAAGCTGGTGCCGCTGACATCGGTGGCTGACATTTCCTTTGGCGCGGAGGAGGGCAGCGTCGAACGCCTCAACCGCAAACGCCTGATGGCGGTGGAGGCCAATCTGAACGGCATCACGCTTGGCACGGCATTCGAGGCAGTTTCAGCCCTGCCGGCCATGACCAAGATGCCGGCGGGGGTTTCGCAGGCCAGTTACGGCGAAGCCGAATACATGTCGGAAATGTTTCGCAATTTCGCGCTTGCTCTGCTTGCCGGCATCCTGATGGTCACCGCGGTGCTCGTGCTCCTATTCAAGGACTTCCTGCAGCCGATCACCATCCTGATTGCCCTGCCGTTGTCGATCGGCGGCGCTGCGCTGGCACTCATCCTGTTTGGGGCGGCGCTCGATCTGTCCTCGACCATCGGTATCCTGATGCTGATGGGCATCGTCTGCAAGAACTCGATCCTGCTGGTCGACCATGCGATCGTCTGCCGCAAGGAAGGGGCGGACCGGCGAACGGCCTTGCTGACGGCGGGCACGACCCGTGCACGGCCGATCATCATGACGACGATCGCCATGGTCGCCGGCATGGTGCCGGCGGCGATCGGCGTTGGTGCGGATGCAGCCTTCCGCGCGCCGATGGCGATCGCCGTGATCGGCGGCTTGATCACATCGACGATGCTGAGCCTCGTCTTCGTGCCGGTGATGTTCACGGTGATGGATGATGTCAGCGTTCGCCTGGGGCGCCGGCTGAAGCGGCTGTCATCGGTAACAGATGAGGACAAGATCGCTGATGCCGCGCGCAAAGGCCGCCCGCTCGCATCTGGCTCTTCCCATTGAGCCGACCGGCCTATTCGAAATAGTTGACGAGCCGCGTTTCGCCGACGGCGTGAACGCGGCAGTCGACGTTGAAGATCGCCTGCAGGCGCGACGGCTCGATCATCTCCTTCGGTGCGCCCTCGAAGGCGAGCTTGCCGTCGCGCATGGCGACGATGCGATCCGAATAGGCGGAGGCGAAGTTGATGTCGTGCAGCACGACGACAACGGTCTTGGCGAAATCGTCGGCCAGGCGCCGCAGCAGCTTCATCGTCTCGACGGCATGTTTCATGTCGAGATTGTTGAGCGGCTCGTCGAACAGCATGTAATCGGTATCCTGGCAGAGCACCATGGCGATGAAGGCGCGCTGGCGCTGGCCGCCCGATAGCTCGTCGAGGAACCGGTGTTCCAGGAAGTGCAGGCCAACATAGGCGATCGAGCGCTCGATATGCTCGACGTCAACCGCCGTCAGGCGACCCTTCGAATAGGGATAGCGGCCGAAGGCGACGAGATCGCGCACACTGAGGCGCGCGGTGATGTGGTTGTCCTGGCGCATGATCGACAGGCGCCGGGCGAGCACGTCGCCGGCGGTCCTGCTGACATCGAGCCCGTCGACCAGAACCTGTCCCTCATCCATTGGTATCAGCCGGCTGACGATCGACAGCAGCGTCGATTTGCCGGCGCCGTTCGGGCCGATGATCGAAGTGAGGCCGCCGGCCGGCAAGGTCATCGAGACCCGGTCGACGACCGCATTGCTGCCATAGGATTTGGTCACGTCGCGGATTTCGATCATCGGGCGGAGCCTCGAACAAGCAGGAAGATGAAGACAAGACCACCGACAAATTCGATGACGATGCTGAGCGCGGTGTTGAAAGCGAACAGCCGCTCCAGGATCACCTGGCCGCCGACGAGCGTGACGATGGCCAGGCACACGGCAATCGGCAGCACGAAGCGATGGCTGGCCGTCGGGGTGATCTGCCAGGCGAGGCTGGCGACCAGAAGACCGAAGAACGTCACCGGGCCGACAAGCGCGGTGGAGACGGAAACGAGAACGGCGATGAGCACGAGCAGGATGGTAAGGGTGCGGTGATGGTCGACACCGAGCCCGATGGCGCTTTCGCGGCCGAGTGACAGCACGTCGAAGGTTGGGAACAGCCGCCAGAGAACGAAGGTAACTGCTGCGACGGCGACGGCGGAAATGCCGAGAAGGTCGGCGTTGACCGTGTTGAAGCTGGCAAACAGCCGGTCCTGTAGCACCACGAATTCGTTGGGATCGAGGATCCGCTGCAGGAAGGACGAAAGGCTGCGAAACAGCCCGCCGAGGATGATGCCGACCAGCATCAGGAGATGCAGGCTGCGGGTGCCTCCGGAAAACAGCGCCCGGAACAGGAGTACGGAAAAACCGACCATCGCCGCGGCTTCGATGATGAACTGAAACCGCGGGTCGACGGCGGTGGCGCCGGCGGCTCCGAGGAAGAACACCATGACCGTCTGCAGCAGCGCATACATCGCATCGAAGCCGATGATCGATGGCGTCAGGATGCGGTTGCCGGAGATCGTCTGGAACAGGATGGTCGAGACGGCGATCGCATAGGCGACGAGAACCATGCCCGCAAGTTTGGTGCCGCGGAAGGAGAGGATGAAGGCCCAGCTTCCCCTGGCACCGAGTGTCATGAAGGCCAGCATCGACAGGAGCGCGAGCATAGCTGTGACGAGCAGCATGCCGGAGGGTGAAACCCTTTTAATGTCAGCCTGCATGGGCGCGCCTCGAAAGCAGCAGATAGAGGAAGACGACGCTGCCGACGACGCCCATGACCGTTCCGACCGGGATCTCGTAGGGCGCAATCACGATGCGGCCGACGATGTCGCAGGCGAGCACCAGCCCGGCCCCGGTTGCGGCGATCAACGGCAGGGTGCGCCTGAGATTGTCGCCGACCAAGAGGCTGATGATGTTCGGCACAATCAGTCCGAGGAACGGCACCATGCCGACGGTGGCAACGACCGTGGCCGTCACCATCGAAACGATGCCAAGGCCGAGCGTCACCACCTTGTTGAAGTCGAGGCCGACATTGCGGGCGATCTCCTCGCCCATGCCGATGACGGTAAAACGGGCAGCGGTGACATAGGCGATCAACGTCAGAACAAGTGCGATCCACAGCAACTCGTAACGACCGCGCAGTACGCCGGAGAAATCGCCTGACATCCACGCCCCCATCGACTGCATCATGTCGTAGCGATAGGCAACGAAGGTGGTGACGGCGCTGATGACGCCGCCGAGCATGATGCCGACCAGTGGCACCATCAGCGCCGAGCGCAACGGGATCTGGCGCAGGATTTTTAGAAACAACGCCGTACCGGCGAGCGCGGTGAGCGCCGCGACGCCCATCTTGGCGGCGACCGGCAGAGTGGGCGCAAAGATCATCGTCAGCAGCATGCCAAGGGCGGCGGATTCGGCGGTGCCTGCGGTCGATGGTTCGACGAAGCGGTTGCGGGCGAGCATCTGCATGATGGTGCCGGCGACGGCGAGACCGGTTCCGGCGAGCATCAGTGCGAGTGTGCGCGGCACCCGGCTTTCGACGATTAACAGCCAGCCGCGACCATCGCTCTCAAGTCCTGAAGCGAGGCTGCCGACGCCGGTAATGACGCTGATGACGGCAAGCACAAAGATGACGGGAACGGCAATCAGAAGTGGTTTCATCGATCGGTCTTTAGGCGCGCCGGCGTTTTGGTGATTGGCTCTTCTTTGTCGACTTGTTGCCGTTCATTCTTCCGTCGCCTCCAAGCAGCTTGGGACAGGTTTTGTTTGCGTCTTTCCCGGCACCGCTAAAAGCTTGCCCCGCCCAGCGCCGGATTGGAGCTGAGCTTCATTCATATATATGACATGGCTAGTCAAGTTTCGTCGCATCCGCTGCGGCAGTTCGCTCGACGTCGCCGATGCCAGCGCAGGCTGGCCTGTGGATCGGTCCAGGACATTTTTGGTGGCGCTCGCACACGTTCATGGGCCGCGGTTTGGCGCACGGCATTTGCAAGGACGGCAAACGGCCTTGTTGCCCTCTTTGGAAAATCGCGCTAGGACGATCGAAAAGATGAGGGAAAAAGTCATGAATATATCTCTGTTTTCTAATGGTCTTCGTAGTGTTGCAGTCGCTGCCGTCCTGGCTCTGGCGCCTGCCGCAAGCGCTGAAACGTTGAAGATCGAGCACAGCAGCGGTACGACGGATGTCGAAAAGAATCCGAAGACCGTGCTGGTTTATGACTTCGGAATGCTGGAAACGCTAGACATGCTCGGCATTCCCGTGGCGGGCGTTCCCGGCTCTGCGATCCCGCCGTCACTCGAAAAATACAAGTCCGACACCTATCCGAAGATCGGCACGCTGTTCGAGCCCGACTACGAGGCGGTCAATGCCGCCGAACCGGATTTGATCATCGTCGGTGGTCGTTCGCAGTCGAAATATGCCGAGCTTGCCAAGCTCGCGCCGACCATCGACCTCACCTCCGACGACAAGGATCTGATCGGCAGCGTCAAGAAGAACGCCGCTATTCTCGGCCTCATCTTCGGCAAGGAAGCGGAGATCAAGGCAGCTTCGGAGAAACTCGACGCCTCGATCGAAAAGCTGCAGGGTGTTGCCAAGGGTGCCGGCACCGGCCTCGTGCTGCTGACGACCGGCGGCAAGATCAGCGCCTATGGCAAGGGTTCGCGGTTCGGCGAAATCCACGACATCTTCGGTGTGGAACCGGCTGATCCGAAGCTGCAGGTCGCGACGCATGGCCAGGCCGTTTCCTACGAATATATCCTCGAGACCAATCCGGACTGGATCTTCGTCGTCGACCGCGACGCGGCGATCGGCCAGGAAGGCCAGCCGGCCGCAGCGCTGCTCGACAACGAGCTGGTGCGCCAGACCAAGGCCTGGAAGAACGAGCGGGTCGTCTATCTCGATTCCGCCAAGCTCTACCTGACGAGTTCGGGCCTGAAGTCCGAGCAGGATATCGTCGATCAGCTCACCGAAGCACTGAGCAAGAAGTAGGCTTGAGGTTCCGATAAGGGCGGTAGGAGCAATCATGGCGCCTTTTCTCTTTCATTGGCCTGCCCACCGACCCCATGCAGTGTGGAGAAGAACATGTTGAAAGCCACGAGCGGTATTACCACCGCGCGCGCGTCGCAATACCTGCAGCAGCTGTCCAAGCATTTCGCCCACAAGACGACGGTCGAATATACCGAGACGGATTCTGTGGCGACGATAGGGGCGAGCACCGCGCGCATGACGGCGCGCGGCGATCAGCTATCTTTCGTCGCGGAATCACCGGATGCCGAGGCGCTGGCGGAATGTAAGGACGTCATCGAACGCCACATCATCCGCTTCGCATTTCGCGAGGAGCTGACGTCGCTCGACTGGTCCGACACCGCCGAGTGAGCGGTCGGCCACCTCGCAATCGATATATTTAATGCTTGATCCGTGAACCTGTTTCGCCCGGCCTGTTCGATCGCGACTGCAGGTGCGCCGATATGCCTGATGGCAGGGACGGCTGAAGCAGGGGTGGCGCGGTCGGCAGGCGCACGGATGCATCAAGCGCTCGTTTCGGCGACACCAACACTCTCTGCGGCGGCGGGATCGATACCGGCGTTTGCTCCGGTTCGGGAACCTCGTCCTGCTGCGGCGTTTGCAGGGCTGCCTTCAGACGTATGACGGCTTCCTGCGCCTTGAGCTTGCAGCGCACATGATCCGGATCGTCGGAAAGGATATCCTCGAAGCTGCTGAAGATGCTGAGGGCCTCTTCGCCTCGGCCCGTCGCGCAGAGGGCGACGCCGAGCTTGTAGCGCACGAGGCTTACGAGCGGATGGCGGGCCAGCAGGGCCTCGAAGGTCTCGGCCGCTTCAGCGTAGTGCCCTTGCGCCATCTGGCTGTCGCCGAGCCGATGCTGGATCTTGCCAGCGCCCGGCATCGTTGCAAGCAGGCTTCTGTAAAGATATTCGGCCTCGTCGTGCTCGCCCTTGTCGTCGAAAAGCTGGGCGAGGCCGTAGCGAGCCCGGGTGTGTGTCGGCACGGTGTGGATGACCTGCCGGTAGCCGGGTTCCGCCTTGTCCAGTCGCCCCTGGCTGTGCAGTTCCACCGCGCGCTCGTAGACATGTTCGATGCTGCGCGGGTTGAGGCAGTTGCGCAGATTGCGGCCTGATCGCGTTTTGACACGCATGCTGCGAATGCGGCGCTCTTCAACCCCGAAGGAATATTTGTAGGCTTCGTTGCCGCGCAGGAAATCGTAGACCCGATATCCCCAGGCGATCGCATTGCGAATGGCAAAGCCGTGCAGCAGAAGCCCCGGGGAAGGGGTCGTCCACGTCTCGTCGCGGCCGGTGATGTAGAACAGGACGGTCTTCTTCTGCCGGTCGAGCAGATTGGCAAGCACGCCGAGCGGCTGGTCCTGATACCACAGAACGGGAACATCGAGCGCGCCCTGGTTAAAGGCGTCCAGCAGCATCTCACGTGTGAACGTGATTAGCCGATCGACCTTGCTGCCTTTGCGCTCTGCCCATTTGATGCGCCACAGCCGGAACAGCGTGTCGAGGTCTCTTTCGATCGTGTCTTTTGTCGCGTGGGTAATGCGGTAATCGGGTGATGCCTCGACCATCCGCATGAAGCGACGCAGCTTCTGCCGCGTCTGGGCGCTCATATGCGTGGCGAGATAGTCCTCCCAGCTTTCGGGCAGGTTCACATAGGGGCAGATCGTATTGTCGATATTGTCGGGATTGCTGCGCTCGTTGCTGGTCTGGACGAACTGGTCTTCGGGAAAGGCGCCGAGCAGACGATCGAGCCGCGAAGAGGCCGTAGAGAAATAATCGAACGTGAGGGTCGTCCAGTTCTCCTTGCCGATGTGGGCAGAAAAGGTATCGGCCGCAGCATCCTCCAGGCCGGGCCGGCACAGGAAGCCGGTATAGTCGGCGCCATAGTTGCCGGCCATCCGGATCTCGTCGCAGAAAAGCTTGGTCGTGTCGTCCTGGTAGGTCGACACTTTCAATGGCAGGAAGGCGCAATACCGCCCATCGTCTTCCTGCTTGAGGGCAAGAATGAACCAGCGGTGTCGGTGCGACAGATATTTCTGCAGCCACTCCCAGGAAAGAAATAGATGAGCTTCCGGGTCTTCTAGGTAGATCAGATCCCAATCTTCGCGAACTTTCTCAAAATATTCTAAAGTATCAATAATATCTATTTTCATAACGCCCTCTTACGCAACTGAGAAGTATTTTTAGTTTAGCGTATTTCAAGCCAGAATTTCTTCGAAACAACTTTAGCTTATAGTCAATATTTAGCCATTATATACCAAGGATATTATCCGAATGCAGGATGTCGCCTGCCGGCTGTGGCAATCTCGTCTAGATCGAACGCTCGTCGAAGTTCGGCCGTGAGCGAATGAAGGCCCAGAGGCTCTTGCTGATTTCGGTGATCTCCTGGATGGCGGCTTCGAGCCGCTCCAGTTCCCGGGCGTCCAGTTGCTCGACCTTGCCGTAGCGAATGTCCTTGTCGCCCTCGACCAGGCGCATCAGCTGTGTACTGGAGATCTCGCCCTGCTCGTCGAAGGAATAGATGCAGTGATTGTATTTGTTGCGCATCTTCGACTGCTGTTTCAGCCGGTCCATGATCGAAAGAACGCTGTCGCGCGTGTCGACCGGCGTGACCGGCAGCTTGGCCAGGCGCTCGGTCAGATCGATGCGGGCGCGCGTCGTGTTCAAGGTCAGAAAGACCACGATCGCCCGCTCCTTGTCGACATTCAACAGGTGGGCGATGATATAGATCAGCAGGCTTTCGGTATTGGTCCAGACATAGTTGAGGCGGCCGACAAGCAGAAGCACCTCGTGTATCGCTGCCATCGAACGTCTCCTCTGTGCGCCATCGATGACGCGCTGCCATTGCCGGCGCAAACCATTTTGACGGAAATGACCGAGCCTTCAAGGCGTTGGCAGATTGCTGGTGAAACAGCGAAAGCTGCCGCCCCATTCTGCTTAGCCCCTTCGTCATCCCCACCCCCCGTACTTCGCCTCAGGTTTCCTTGAAGGCGCGTGACATGCTGTCGGTGATCGGCTTTGTCAGATACTCGAAGAACGTGCGCTCCGACGTCGTGATCAACACTTCCGCCGGCATGCCCGGCACCGGATGGAAGCCGTGGATGCGGTGGATCTCGCTGACGGGAACCTCGACGCGGACGATATAGACATCGCGCTGCTGGCCGCCGCTCACTTCTTCAACCGAGTCCGCCGAGACGTAGAAGACCTTGCCGCTCAGCACCGGAGTCGTGCGGCGGTTGAGCGCCGAGAGACGGATGGTCGCATCCTCGCCCACCCGCAACTGATCGATCGAGGTTCGCAGCACCTGCGCTTCGATGATCAGCGGCACATTGGCCGGCAGGATTTCCATGATCGGCTTGCCGGTCGCGATCACCCCTCCGGCGGTATGGAAATAGCTGCGCACCACTGTGCCGTCGACGGGCGAACGGATGGTGGCGCGGCCGAGAACTTCGCTTGCCTCGCGCAACTGCTCGCGCACGCCATCGAGATCGGCTTCTGCGGCCTCAAGCCCATCGAGCGCCGCCTGCTTGTTGGCGTTGACGGCAATGACCGCCTCCTGGCGATAGCGGTCGATCTGCGACAGGCTCTCCTTGACCTCGGCGTCGAGCCTGCCGATCTCGCCCATCGCATCGGCCGCGGCGCGGTCGAGCGCCATCAGTTCGGATTTCTTGGTCAGTCCACCTTGGACAAGCTTGCTCTTGGCGTCCCGCTCCTCGTTGAGGATATCCAGCTGCTTGTTGAACGATTCCTGCTGGCGCTGGTAGCCCTGGGCTCGGAACTCCAGCGACCTGATGTTCTGGTCGATGAGGTTCAGCTGGTCGTCGAGCTTGATCTTCTTGCTGTGAAAATTGACGTTCTGGCTCTCGATGATCGCGTGGATATCCGGATCGCTGGCCTCGTTCTTGACGATGTCGGGGATCTTGAATGTATCGCTGCCCATGGCTTCGGCACGCAGCCGTGCGACCACCGCCTCGAGACGCAGGCGTTTGAGGTTGAGGGCGCGCTCGTTGGCGCGCGACGGCGTCTGGTCGAGCTTGACCAGGATATCGCCGGTCTTGACCTTGTCGCCTTCGGCCACCAGCATCTGCTCGATGATGCCGCCTTCGAGGTGCTGAATGATCTTGTTGTTGCCGTTGGCGACGAAACTGCCCTGGGCGATAATTGCCGCTGCCAGAGGGGCTGCGAAGGCCCAGTAGCCGAAGCCGCCGAATGAAGCGACGATCAACGCGAGGCCGACCATGCTGTGCAGCTTGATCGATCGCGGCACCTCCGAGTACCACTCGACGGCATGTTCTTCGGCGGCATTCTTCTTCTCGCGGCTCATGGTCATTCTCCGGCGATACGGGGTGCGGACTTTTCGTCCTTCGGCTTGGCGCCGATGGCTGCAAGCACGTCATTGCGCGCACCGAACATGGCAACGGTTCCCTCGTTCAGAAGCATGATCTTGTCGACGCATTGCAGCAAGGAGGGACGCTGGGTGATGGTCACGGTGGTGATGCCCTGCTTCTTGGCATGCACCAGTGCGCGGGCAAGCGCTGCCTCACCATTGGTGTCGAGATTGGAATTGGGCTCGTCCAGCACCACGAATTTTGGGTTGCCGAAGAAGGCGCGTGCCAGCGCAATGCGTTGCTTCTGGCCCCCCGAGAGCGGCGCACCGTCCGCAGCGACGATCGTCTCGTAGCCCTGCGGGAACGACGCGATCAACTCGTGCACGTCGGCGAGTACGGCCGCTTCGAAGATCGCGCTGTCTTCGACATCGTCGCGCATGCGCGAGATGTTGGCCTTGATCGTGCCGGGAAACAGCTGCACGTCCTGCGGCAGATAGCCGATGCTTTCGCCGAACTGCCGCTGGTCCCAGTTTCTCAAATCCATGAGATCGAGGCGGACATTGCCTGAGGTCGGCACGATCGAACCGACGAGCATCTTGCCGAGCGTCGTCTTGCCGGAGCCGGAATTACCGATAACCGCAAGCGACTCCCCCTTGTTGAGCGAGAAGGAGATGCCGTTGAGGATCACGCGCTTCTGCGGCGGCGGCACGAAGAGGATGCGTTCAACATCGAGCCGGCCCTCCGGGTTCGGCAGTCGCAGGCGCGGAAAGTTCAAGGGCGAGTTGACCAGCAACTGCTTGATCCGGCCATAGGCGGCACGTGAATGATTGAGCTGGTTCCAACCCTCGATTGCCCCTTCGACCGGCGCAAGCGCCCGCCCCGAGATGATCGAGGCAGCAATGACCATGCCGCCGGTGAGGTGCCCGTCCATCGACAGATGCGCGCCCCAGCCAAGCAGGGCGACCTGGGTGAACATGCGCACCGCCTTTGATGCCCCGGTAAAGATGATGCTGCGGTCCTGGGCATAGACTTGCGATTTCAGCGAACCGGCAGTCTCGCGGCCCCACATCTTTACTGCTTCCGGGATCATCGCCAGTGCGTTGATGATCTGTGAGTTGCGCGACATCGAATCCAGGTGGAAATTGGCGCGGCTGAGGAAGGCGTTGGCCTCGCTGAAGGGCTGCGACGTCGCCTTCTGATTGAGATACGCGATCACGAACAGCACCACGCAGCACATGATGACGATCAACCCGAGCTGCGGCTGGATCATATAGACGACCACCACGAAGAACGGCATCAGCGGCGCGTCGAGGAACGAGATCAGGGTGCCGGAGACGATGAAGGAGCGCAGTTGCTGGAGGTCGCTCAACACCTGATAGTCGCGACCGTTGCCGTGCAGTGACGCTCTCGCGGCCGCACTCAAGATAGGCGCGCCGAGCTGGACCTCCATTTCGACGGCAGTGCGCATCAGGATGAAGCGGCGGATGGAATCGAGGATGACCTGCAGGACGATGGCACCGAGCACGGCGATCGTCAGCATCACCAGCGTATCCTGCGAGCGGCTGGTCAGCACCCGATCGGAGATCTGGAAGAGGTAGATCGGAATGGCAAGGACCAGAACGTTGATCGCGATGGTAAACGCGATGACGATCATCATGTTGCGGCGGACGACGGCCATACCGTTGCGCAGGCTGGCGGCAAAATTGACCGGTCCCATGCGCTTGTGGAAGGTGTGCTTGTCGCCACCACCACCACCGCCGCCATCGGTCGGGGCGCCGCCGCCGTCGCGGACGGCCGGACGGCGGTCATTCTCTTTCAGCGGGCCTGGATCGTTGTCGATCGTCTGCGGGAGAGCGCGACCCGGTCGGCCCTTCAATTCATCGGCCGGGTCGCTGTCGTTGCCACGACGATGTGCTTGCTGCTGCGCAGTCGAGCTGTTTTCCGGCAGTTCCGCCGGCGCCGCCTTTGCGATCGGCATCTCGGCGATTGCCGCGACGACCGGCGCTGCCTGACGCTCAACTTCCTCCAGCGGTGCGCTTTCGCGGTCTTGCCACCGGGCGCCGTCGCGCCTTGGGCCGAAGTGATAACTGGCCTGCTTCTTCTCGGTATGGCGGATGGGGTTTGCCATCGAGCGGGCGAGGGCGAGAAACTCTGCGTCGGAATCGTCTTGGTCGCGGGGGGCGGGGGCATCGGCGAGTTTCGCGGGTTCCGACATCGCTTTCGGTGCCGGCGCGTGCCCTTTCCGTGTCGTGCGGATATCCAGGCCGACCTTTCGCAGGCCTTCAACGGCCTCGTTGATCGCGGCGATGCATCGGTTGGTCAACGCTGCTTCGAGTTCGTCGACGACCTCCGGAGCCGGCTCTTCCCGTGCAGGCGCCTTGCTGCCGCTGCCACGCCACTTAGAAAGATCGTTCATGCCTTCCCCCGTTCGTGTTCTTGTTAGGTCAGCACCGTGTGCATGACGTCGTTCCATTGGCCGTTGGACCAGGACAAGTCATTGCCGGCGTCGATCACTGTTTCGGTCGGATGTGACGGTGCGTCGTCGTCGCCGATGAAGGCGATGACTTCGTTGGCGAGCCGGTCGCCCTTGGGCGTCACGTCATGGGTATCGGTGTCGTGGTCGACAAGGCCGGCCTGGATCAGGATCGCATCGGAATAGACCTGGCCGCCGACATAGGTCGTGTGGCCGAAACTGTCGTAGTCGATGATCTGAGCGCTGTTGACGACGGCGTTTGCACCAGTGTGGATGGTAATGTCAGCATCCGGATTGTCGCTGAGGATCTTGCTGGCGACGTAACTGACGGAATCGGCGTCGCCGAGAATGCTGATCTGCTTGATGACATTGACGTCATACAGGTTGCCGGTGATGTAAAGAATGTTCAGGCCTTCATAGCCCTGGAAATTGAGGTCATGCGAAAAGCCTGAGGGCAGTTCGTCAATGCGGTCGTTGATGTTGTCGACGGCCTTCTGGATATAGTCCGGGATCGCTTCGAAGCGGTCATTCGCGCCGATGTTCTGGATCGACGCCTGGTTCCAGATCAGGTTGCCGCTCTCGTTTACGGTCATGCCGTTGCCGGCGGCAATGCCACTGATGTGGTCGTTGTCGTAGAAGACGGCGACCTGGGTGATCATGTTGAGGTCCAGGACCTTGCCGCCGACGATCACCAGGTCGTACTGGTCGCCCAAACCGAGGAAGGAAGCGAGGTTGACCGCCACGTTGCCACCGGTCAGGGCCGTTGTCTGGACGCCGGTGGTGGTCACGGTCACCGTGTCGTTGTCGTTTACGAAGTTGTACTGCTCGACCCAATGGACGAAGGAAACGTCGCCCTCCACCATGCTGACGCGCCAGGCGTTCGGGAAGATCGACGATTGAGCCGTATCGCCGTCCTGCTCGGAAGACGATGAATGATAGGCATCACGGCCGAAATTGGCGATGTTCATCGCAACCGTGCGTGACGTAGATTCGGCCGAGTTTTCACTCAGAACCCTATCCAGCCTGTCACTGTCGGCATAGGCGTAGGATTGCGAGATGATGTCGATCTGATGGTATCCGCCCATCACCGCCGTTACGGGGGCGATGACGCCGGTCTCGACGATGCTGACGATATTGGCGACGATGTTGGCGCCGGCTTCGACGTAAACGGAATTGCCGCTCTTGTCGTCTTCCTCCTGCAGCGGGCCGTCGGTGCCTTCCGGATCGGCAACCGGTTGCGCCAGTCCACGATCAGGCATGAAGTCCGCAAGAACCGGGGCTTCGTCGACGCGGCAGCCGTTGACGTAGACGCCCTCGATGCTGTCGGCGGCCAAGGCGAAATTGCCGTTGTCATCCCTTGGCAATTCGTCCGGAGAGACGGTCGTGGGAAGGTCGATTTCGTCGTCGAGCGGATCCGTAGTGGCGGGTTGCTCGGTGAGTACAATGGTTGTGCCAGCATCGGCGCCTGCGTTGAGGGCGGGCTCGCTGCTTGAGGCTGGCGGTTCCGGCAGTCGGTTTGCCGCGGCGTAGTCCGACAGATCGTCGGCGATTTTCGAGAGACCTTCAAAGGTGTCGACGCGGGTGTAGTGCGCGAATGGAGTGGCTTCGGCTGCCTCGGCGCTGAATTCGGCAAGTTTGTAGCTGACGTAGGTCGTGTCGCGCGGGGCGACCTCGGAATCCGTCATGTTCAGGGCGTCGTCGTCGCGCACCATATTGGCCTGGACCACATGGGCGATGACCGAGCCGGGGCCGTCGTGGACAATCAACTTGTCTTCGACAGGTGCCCCGTCGGGTTGGCCGAGGTTGGCGAACAGCTTCACCGGTACGGTATTGCCGTATTGGGCGACAGCATCGGCAAAATGATCGCCGAAGCCGCGGATCCGGCCGAACAGGTCCACATCGGCAATGTCATGGGAGGGCGCTCGATAAAGCACTTCAGGATCATAGTCGACCAGCTGGTATGAGGATGTAAAGTCGGACGGCTTTGCTTCGCCGTCTTCGAGCTGCTGCGCAACTTCCTTCAGATCACCGCCTTCGAGCTGCTTCTGCCTCAGCCGTGCTTCATCGGTATCGGCTTCGAACAGGCCGATGAAATGTGCAATGATTTCATTCACTCTTTCCGTATGCATTGTCCCGATCCTTCCCTTTTTTCCGCATCAAAGGGAGACTTCGGTGGGCCTAGACAGGAATGCCCCGGTAAAAAAGAAACGAACCGATCCGAAATCAAATCTGCGCGACTGCACCGGCCGCGCGGGGGGCCGGTGCAGTCTTCTCTTGTGAAACGGATCGATCAGCTGTCGGTGTCGTGACCGACATCCGTAGTTTGCGAATTGCCACCGATGACGCTGGAGTCGACGGTGTTGCTGACAAGGTTCGCGCCCTGGACGATTTCCTGATGGAAGCCGGAATTTGCCAGGATCGCCGACGAGTCGGAGGTCGTGCTGCCGTTGATGCCGTCACCGGCCTTGAGGTCCCAATCCGACTTGGTGTCGAAGTTCAGACCATCGCCGCCATCCGAGTGCCCGCCGTCGGCGCGCAGGTCGTTGTTGGCGTCCGAGTTGTTCATCCTGACGTCGTAGGCCTGGTCCTGATCGGCAAGGTTGTTGGCCTGTACCACGCTGAAACCGGTATCGTTGCCGGCGCCTTCGAGCGAGTTGTTGAGGATGTGGTCGACGTTCAGATTAAACGAGAAGTCGTCGCCGAGATTGAAGGTGAGGTCCCCACCGGCGATGCCGAGATTGTCGAAGTCCTTGACGTCCTTCAGCGTTGCAAAGTCGTCGTCCGATTTGGTGATGATGTCGTTGTCGGATGACGAGTAGTTGTTGCGATTGTCGCCGTTGTCGTTGGCTTCCGTCTTGATGTCGGTATCGATGTCTGTCTTGGTGGTAACCTTGCTGTCATAATCCCATTCATAGGAATTGTCGCGGTTGTCACCGTTGGCCTTCTGGTCGATATCTGTTTCGACCCTGCTGTTGTCCTTGTAATCGTAGTCGTAATTGTAGTCGGTCGAGCTGTCGGAGTAGTTGTTGCGGTTGTCGCCGTTTTCATTGGCCTCGGTCTTGATGTCGGTGTCGACATCCGTCTTGATGTGGGTGTCGTTGTCCTGCGAACTGTCGCTGTAGTTATTGCGGTCATTGCCGTTGGCGATGCCAACGTTGCTCGTTGACCCGTCGTCAACGTTCAGATCATTGGCAGCACTGGTTGCCAGTCCATCGGCGAGAGCGCCGACTTTCAGATCATCATCGGCCTTGATGCTATCGTCGAGAAGTGCGGACATGTGGTTCTCCTCCTGAGAAGGAGCCAGCACCGAAACCCCTACATCTTTATGAGGTTTTTATCCGGAGCTGGCTCTTTTTTGAATTTCAGATGATGCTCCCGCGGGATATTCATCTGTGGGGTCTCAATATATTTCAATGTTGTTTTAAGTATCGAATTGCGGCAGGTTAGTTCCTGCACTCAATCATTACGTGTGATTATGTCTTTGGTTTAATACTGATTTACGCTTCACTACGCTTACACATTCACACGGGCCGCGAGCCAGAACGCACACACAGGTACCGGGCTCGGATCACACGAAACTCAAGTGCGATGAGAGGAGTGTGGCTCTGAATACGACGGGACGATAGACATCAATTGGAGCTAGCATGCCATTTTTGGGCGAATTATCGGCGTTTTTTCGGGATTTTTTGGGGTTTTAGGGATCGCAAGGGTTTGTTAATCTTTGCAAAAATCGACCTGGCGCAACCTCTGGTGCTCGCGGGCAAGTTGCGCTTTAGAGCGCAGAGAGGTCTTGTCAGCCATCACGGGGAGTGCAATGCTCACCCCGAGAGATAGCTCCTAGGAAGTATTATTAGGTATATGCCTAAGGTTCTCTCTGGAGAGAAGCTATTTCTGGTGGCGAGAGCCGGCGCACGGACGGTGTGCGGCCGACGCTGCGGATGGAAATGGATGATATGGATGGCTGAGTAGCCTAGGCTGAAAGCCCATTCAGACGCTTCGGATACGATCTTGTTATACTTTTGGTTAAGAATTAGCCCAAAGATGGTTCTAATTAGAACGATTTAAGGGGCTTTCTGGAGGGCATCTAATCCTTTTGGGTTGTTTCACCCCTCCTACCTTTACGATACATTAGCTAGTGCGAATTTTCCGTCTGTGGAGAGGGTTCGCGCTATCCACTGGTCACGAATCAATTTGCTGAGATGGGCGTAACTCCGAGTCAGGCTGGCGCACCCATAAGAATAAATGGGAAAACCCGAGGAGGGCGTAATGCATCCTGAAGGCCATAACGTGGGCGATTTTGAAGATAACAACAAGGCTTTGTCGCAAAAGAAAAAGATTGTCATGCTTGCCAAGATCGACCTGTTTGCCGAGTGCTTGATGCAGGCGGTCGGCTCCCGGTTTTCTGGACATGACGTCGTTAGTCTTTCCGACCCCGACAATTTGCTCGACGGCAATCTCGTCGATGTTTCTTTGATCATGCTATACCGCATGTCTGCCAAGACATTTCCGACAATCCTGCGGACCATTCACGAGTTCCATCCCAAGGCCTCGATCGGACTGGTGGTGGACAATGCCGAAGAACTCGATCCGTCGATCGCCGGTTTTGTTGAAGAGCGGTTGATCCATGGTGTCCTTCCTCTCAACCTGCACCTTGATGTCTGCCTTGCGGCGATCGATCTGCTGATGAAGGGGGGCGAGCATTTCCCGGCTGCACTGTTGCGGCGGCTGTCGGTAGACCCCTTTAACTCGGCCAAGCTCTATGGTCGGCAGGCGGAAGCGTCCGATGCTGCTGTCTATGCGAATGCCGGAAAGCGGCGGCGGGAGGCAAGTCTGGGTGGGTTAACAACCCGCGAAGTGCAGATTCTCGATTTGATCTGCATGGGAACCCAGAACAAGATTATCGCCGATCGCCTTGGGTTGTCGGAAAACACCGTGAAGGTTCACGTCCGCAACATCTACAAGAAGATGAATGTGCGAAACCGGACGGAAGCAGCATCGCGCTATTTTACCACCGATGCGGATTCCGAGCACGCGGCGGGACCGTTTTCTTCGCGCTGGAAGAACTGACGCCGTGAGACGTCGGGGATGATGCTTCCGTTGCTCATCGCCAATTGGCGACTTTGAGGGACGGTTTGCGTTGGGCGCGGTTTAACCCAAGTACTCTCACGTCGTCTGTGATGTTTGTTGCGGTGGCCCAGGCGGGCATCGCATGCTTTGTCGTGGCGGCGAGTATCGCGTGTCGCAGACAGAGGTGCGAGGAAGCGTGGCCGTATGGCGTAGATCCGATATGTCGTTGATGCCGGATGGTTGAGTAATTATTCTTCAGTTATGTAGTTATACGAAGATATTTCGATGGATGTAATTATATCTTCTCGCTATCTGTTTATAATTTGTGATGTCTGCTGATTTTTTGTTCAAATTAGGTACATGTTTTGTGATTGTAACTTTATTGTGTATGGCATCATATATTGTTATTTTAGTTCCGTGTTGACTATGTATTAATTATTTGCTAATCATCTAACATAATAAATTACTGAAGAAGGATTCGTGGTCCTTCTGGATATTATTTTTATATTGTCGGGTCGTGTTTTGAATTCTTGATAAAGAATATTTCCTTATTGTAGCTTTCAGTCACGTCTCGTCTCCAATCACCAGGTGCAATGGTGTGTATAATAATTGGAGGTGTGTAATGCGTCAGGTCGGTCGTGGTCAGCTGCCGGTTGTCGGCGGGCAGGATTTTCTGAAGAAGGTAGCAGGCATACCCAAGCGAATACTGGTGACCGGAGGCGGCGGATTTCTCGGGTCTCATCTTTGCGAAAGACTTCTTTGTCTGGGGCACAGCGTTGTCTGCCTCGACAACTTCTCGACCGGTCGGCGAGAAAACCTCTCTCATCTCAGCGAGACAAGCCGCTTCCAGATCGTCGAGCACGACGTCCGCAAACCTTTCCTTTTTGACGTGGACGTCATCTTCAACTTTGCTTCACCGGCATCTCCGCCGGACTATCAGGCCGACCCGGTGGGAACGTTGATGACCAACGTGCTCGGCGCCATGAATGCGCTGGAAAACGCCCGCGCCACCGGGGCCACGGTCGTGCAATCCTCCACATCGGAGGTCTACGGCGATCCGCTGCACAGCCCGCAGCGCGAAAGCTACTTCGGCAACGTCAACCCGATCGGGCCGCGCGCCTGCTATGATGAGGGCAAGCGATCGGCCGAGACATTGTTCTTCGACTATCACCGCACCTACGGAGTAAAGACGAAGGTCGCGCGGATCTTCAACACCTATGGGCCGCGGATGCGCCCCGACGATGGACGCGTCATCTCGAATTTCGTGGTGCAGGCGCTGCTCGGCAAGGACCTCACAATCTATGGCGATGGCCATCAGACGCGGTCGTTCTGCTATGTCGACGATCTCATCGAGGGCTTCATACGGTTATCGATCTCGGATGACGGCTGCATCGGCCCGATCAACCTTGGAAACCCAGGCGAGTTCACGGTTCTCGAACTTGCCGAGATGATCCGCACGATGACCGGCTCACGCTCGCGCATCGTGCACCGTGCGGCAGCCGTCGACGATCCGCGTCAGCGCCGGCCGGATATTTCCCAGGCCATGGCGGAGCTCGGCTGGGAGCCCAAGGTCGCGCTACGCGAAGGGCTTCAACGCGCCATTGCCTATTTCGATCGCCGCCTGGGCGCGTCAGATCTCGCCGTGGCGGGAGAGGCGGTATGATATGTCGCGCGTCGTTCTTGTCACCGGCGGAGCCGGCTTCATAGGCAGCCATACCTGCAAACGCCTCGATGAGGCCGGCTTCCTGCCTGTTGTCTACGACAATCTGTCGACGGGGCACCGGACCAATGTCCGCTGGGGACCATTGGTCGAAGGAGGGCTCGAAGACACGGATCGGATCGTCGAGGCTATACGGACCTTCAAACCCGAATGCCTGATCCACTTCGCGGCCTCCGCCTACGTCGGAGAATCGGTCGAGGATCCCGGAAAGTATTATCGCAACAATGTCGCCGGCAGCGTTTCGCTGCTCGAGGCCTGCCGTCAAGCGGGGCTGGCGCGCGTCGTCTTTTCCAGCACCTGCGCGACCTATGGCGTGCCGCCGCGTTTGCCGATCACCGAGGACACGATCCAGCTTCCGGTCAATCCTTACGGTCGCACGAAGCTGATGATCGAATTGATGCTCGGCGACTATGCCCGGGCCTACGGGTTCCGGTCGGTTGCATTGCGTTATTTCAATGCCGCCGGCGCCGATCCCGATGGGCAGCTGACCGAGCGGCACGATCCCGAGACCCACCTGATCCCGCGGGCATTGATGGCCGCAGCCGGCCGCCTCGATAGGCTCGATGTCTTCGGCGACGACTACGATACGCCCGACGGCACCTGCATCCGCGACTACATTCACGTCATGGACCTGGCCGAGGCGCATGTTGCCGCCGTTGACTACCTGCGCAACGGCGGCGAGCCGCTCAAGGCCAATCTCGGTTCGGGCCACGGCACATCGGTCCGGCAGGTGATCGACGCCATCCATCAGGTGACCCGCAGACGGGTTCCCGTGCAGCTTCTGGCGCGTCGCGCCGGCGACCCGCCGGTGCTGTATGCCGACACCACCTGGGCACGCCGGACGCTCGGCTTCCGGCCGTCGCTGTCCAATATCGAAACCATCATCCGAACGGCTGCCCCCGGTTTCGGGCTGGAGGTACGGTCATGACAGGCAAGATGTCATTCGCCCCATCCGCCAGGTCCGCTGCCTTGACGGCGGCGCCGGCCGGCGATGCTTCGGCGATGCTCGTGGCGCTTTTTTCGACACGCATGCGGATTGCGAACGGCTTCGGCATCGCAGCCTGGATTGTCGCATTCCTGTTCTTCTGGGCGTGGTGGCTTGATCCCGCCCATGTCACCCATTGGCCATCCTACGTCATGATTACGATCGTGGTCGGCTGGATCACACTACTGCCTGCCTATTTCATCTTCATCTTCGCAGGCGCCAAGGTCGCGGGAAAGAACGGCCGGGCCGTCCCGAACGGCCGGATCGCCATGGTCGTGACCAAGGCGCCGTCAGAACCTTTCACTGTTGTCCGCAAGACGCTGCTGGCAATGCTCGATCAGATCGGCTGCGATTACGACGTATGGCTGGCGGACGAGGATCCGTCGCCTGAGACGATCGATTGGTGCGCGCGGCAGGGTGTGCTCGTTTCGACGCGCAAGGGGGTTGCTGACTACCACCGCGCCACCTGGCCGCGGCGCACCCGCTGCAAGGAGGGAAACCTCGCCTATTTCTACGATCATTATGGCTATGAACGCTATGATTTCGTCGCCCAGTTCGATGCCGATCACGTGCCGGAGCCGACCTATCTCGTCGAGGTGCTGCGCCCGTTCAACGACCCGAAGGTCGGCTACGTCTCGGCGCCAAGCATCTGCGATGCCAATGCGGCGCGCAGCTGGTCGGCGCGCGGTCGCCTTCACGCCGAAGCGAGCCTGCACGGCTCGTTGCAGGCGGGCTACAACAACGGCTGGGCGCCGCTTTGCATCGGCTCGCATTATGCCGTTCGCACCAAGGCGCTGAGAGAGGTCGGCGGTCTCGGGCCAGAGCTTGCCGAAGATCATTCGACCACGCTCCTGATGAACGCCGGCGGCTGGAAGGGCGTGCATGCCCTGCATGCGATCGCCCATGGGGATGGGCCCGCGACCTTTGCCGATCTCGTTATCCAGGAATTCCAGTGGTCGCGCAGCCTGGTAACGATCCTGCTCAAATATTCGCCGGTCTATGTGCCCAGGCTGCCGATGCGGCTGAAGTTCCAGTTCGTCTTCTCGCAGCTCTGGTACCCGCTGTTTTCCCTGTTCATGGCGTTGATGTTCGTCATGCCGATCATGGCGCTGGTCATGGGGCGGAGCTTCGTCGCCGCCACCTATCCCGACTTCCTGCTGCACTTCGCGCCGCTGTCGCTGGTTCTGATCGGGCTTGCCTATTTCTGGCGCTCGACCGGCACGTTCCGTCCTTTTGATGCGCGGGTTCTCAGCTGGGAAGGCATGCTGTTTCTCTTTGCCCGCTGGCCTTGGTCGCTGCTCGGCTGCGCCGCGGCTGTGCGCGATCACGTCAGCGGCTCCTTTGTCGATTTCCGCATCACGCCCAAGGGCGCAGGACCGGCAGCCCCCCTGCCGCTGCGCGTCATGATGCCCTACCTCCTGCTATCGCTCGGCTCAGCGCTTGCGCTTTGGCTCGTCTCCGACGCCGGCACGGCGCGCGGCTTCTACATCTTTACCGGCATCAATGCCCTTGTTTACGCCGGGCTGGCTGCCACCATCCACGTCCAGCATGCGCGGGAGAACCGCCTTGCCCTCGTTCCCCGTACGGCCATGACGGCGCTGACCGCTGGCTGTCTCGTGGTCATTTCGGTGCTGTCGGGACAGTCGGCCATCCGCCATGGCGCGGAGGCCACCGAGGCGCTCTCGCAGGGACTCGGTTTCGTCGGGCTCACCGAAGCGAAGTTTTCGGTCGCCGGTGCCGGGCAGGGTGGATCGGACCTCAGGGTCGTTCGTTTTCGCCTGAAATGGAAAGGGTTTTCGTCGTCCGCGACAGACGGGCTGCGGAAAGGCTCCGGCTTGCCGGAGGTGCGTGAGACGAGGGTGACAGGCAAGGTCGGGCGGCTTCAGGCATCGCTGTAGCGCAGCGTGCCGCAGGCCTCTCGCACCGCAAAAGGCCCTCAAGCGAGGAGAAAAAATGATGAAACGGTCCATGAATGTATTGCTTTTGCCGCTTCTGCTGCCTCTCGCAGCCTTTGCGGTCTATACCGGCGCGCAACCCGCCAGGGCGAAGACGGAGATCAAGCCGATCCCCTTGAGCGCCTACGAGGTCTATTCTCTCTACCGGAACAAGACCTGGCAATGGCCGACGGGCGGCGCCCGCTTCACCGCGCATGACAGGAAGCTGGTCGCCTTCGTGAACGACAAGGGCAAACGCTCGTTTGCGGAAGGCAACTGGTACGTCAGTGATCTCGGTATGATGTGCATGCAGGCGAAATGGACGGCGCTCGATGGCTCCGGTCCGGCCCGCACCTGTTTCGGGCACAGCAAGATTGGCGACACGATTTATCAGCGGCGCGTGCCGAATGGCGAGTGGTACGTCTTCAAACATGCCAAGCCCAAGCCCGGCGACGAATACAGGAAACTCGTTGCTTCCGACGCAATCACGGAAAAGGCGTTACGCCTGAAGGACCAATACCTGGTCAAGAAGAGCGGTCGAACCGCCACAGGAGGATGACATGAAACGCAAATTGGCATTCGCCCTATGCACTGCGCTCGCCTTCAATCTGGGGTCCGGCGCGGGCCTGGTATCAGCGTTGGCACAGGAGAAGGCCGATCTTGCCGCCAATGGTAATGCAGGTCAGACACAGACAATGGCCGACAAGCGCCCCGTCATCCACCCCGGCGGAACGCGGCTCGGTGCCTATGATCCGCATGGCGATTTCGGCGACCAGACCGATGTCTCGACAGAGCATCTGTTCCTGCCATGGGAAGACGTGGATCTGGAATCGTTGCGCCTGGCTGACGCCTACGCGCTTCAGCGCAAGCGCAAGCTGCTGGTTACCATCGAGCCGTGGTCATGGTCGCTCGACTGGAAGCTGACGCCTGACCAGTTGCGCGACCGGACACTCAGGGGCGACTACGACGCCAACATGGAAGCGATCGCCAGCATGCTTGCCGAGCTGAAGAGCCCGGTCATCGTGCGCTGGGGGCAGGAGATGGAGGACACATCGGGACGGTTCTCCTGGGCCGGATGGGCGCCGCAGGACTACGTCAAAGCCTACAAGCACGCGATGGATATCGTGCGCAAACGAGTACCCAATGTCCAGCTGATGTGGTCGCCCAAGGGCATGCCGAACCTCGGCGAGTACTATCCGGGCGACGACTATGTCGATCTCGTCGGTCTTTCGGTGTTCGGTCTCGAACAGTTCGACGCGATCGAATACGGCGGGCCTCACACCTTCAAGCAGGCGCTGAAACCCGGCTACGGTCTTGTCGCCAAATACAACAAGCCGATCTGGGTCGCCGAGCTCGGTTGGCAGGGCGGCGCGCCCTACATGCAGTCCTGGATCGACACCGCCACACAGCCCGACCCGGATTTCCCAAACCTAGCCGAGGTCGTCTATTTCAACGATCGGGACGTGCATGAATGGCCGCATGAACTCGGTCGGCCGAACTGGCGCGTGGTCAACGACGCCACGAACTGAGTGCGGCGACAGTGCCGGAACCAAAAAAGCCCCTCGCCAGCGGGCGAGAGGCTTTTGTAAGACTCGAGAATAGCGCCACCACAAGAGAATGGAGGCGCTGTCCGTGCTACTCGGCCGCCTGCGGCCCGAGTTCGCCACGGCGGATCTGGTCGGCCTCGATCGATTCGAACAGGGCACGGAAATTGCCCTCGCCGAAACCTTCGTCACCCTTACGCTGGATGAACTCGAAGAAGATCGGTCCGATGACGGTCTTCGAGAAGATCTGCAGCAGGA
Organism: Ensifer canadensis; assembly: GCF_017488845.2. Taxonomy (NCBI): domain Bacteria; kingdom Pseudomonadati; phylum Pseudomonadota; class Alphaproteobacteria; order Hyphomicrobiales; family Rhizobiaceae; genus Ensifer; species Ensifer canadensis. Next base: position 3,253,046 of record NZ_CP083370.1, on the reverse strand, counting down.
TCTTCGTCATGCCGCCGTTCACCACGCCTTCGCCATCGATCAGGATACCGTGCTTCTTCATCCGGTCGATCGGTTCGTCATGGCCGTGTACACGGTCATGCGACATGTCGTAGTAGGTTTCCGGCGGGCCTGGCATGAAATTCAGGCCATTGTCCGCCAGCTTGTCGGTGGCGTCGTAGATGCCTTCGGTGCCGACGGCGATGTGCTGGATGCCTTCGCCCTTGTATTTGCGCAGATATTCCTCGATCTGGCTGGTATCGTCCTTGGACTCGTTCAGCGGAATGCGGATCTTGCCGCAGGGCGAGGTGATCGCCCGGCTGACGAGGCCGGTGATGCGGCCGTCGATGTCGAAGAAATGGATCTGGGTGAAGTTGAACAGCTCGCGGTAGAAGGCCCACCACTTGTCCATGTTGCCGCGATAGACGTTGTGCGTCAGGTGGTCGAGATAATAGAAGCCGACGCCTTCCGGCTTCGGATTGCGCTCGCCGGTCCATTCGAATTCGGCCTCATAGGCCGAGCCCTTGGCGCCGTAGGTATCGACGAAATAGAGCAGCGACCCGCCGATGCCGACGATCGCAGGAACATCGAGACATTTGTCGGTGCCTTCGTAGGGGATGGCTCCCTTGGAGACCGCGTGGTCGAAGGTGTGCTTGGCGTCGACGACGCGCCAGGCCATCGACGGGGCGCAGGGGCCGTGCTCGTCGACGAAGCGCATGGCATGCGAGCCCGGCTCGGCATTCAGGATGTAATTGATATCGCCCTGTCGCCAGACGGTAATGTTCTTGCTCTTGTGTCTCGCGACAGGGCTGTAGCCCATGCGGGTAAAGAGCTCGGCGAGCTTCTCCGGCTCCGGATGGGCGAATTCGACGAATTCGAAGCCATCCGTACCAGCCGGGTTCTCCGCGGTAATCGTTGCGGGCGGGGCGTCATGCGGGAACGGGCCCATCGGAAGTCTCCTCTTTAAGTTCTCCAGATTTCTCTGGCCTCCAAACTTTGCTGGAGTATGACGCAAATTCGATGCATGATGCTTGTATTCTTGTGCGTTTTGAGCAGGATGCCGCACAAAACGTGCGAAATACTGTATAAGGATGCATGAATGGAGCAGCTTGACGGGTTCGATCTCAAGATCCTCAGCGAACTGCAGCGCGACGGACATCTCACCAACAACGAGCTATCGGAGCGCATCGCCCTTTCGCCCTCGCAATGCTCGCGCCGCCGCACCCGCCTGGAGGCGGAAGGCTTCATCACGGGCTATCAGGCGCAGATCGACCGGCAGAAGCTCGGACTCGATCTGATGGTGGTGATTTCGGTGACGCTCGCCACCCACAACCGCGACAACGCCAAGCGCTTCGGCAAGCTGATCTCGGCTCTGCCCGAGGTTCTGGAGGCTTACGCGCTGACCGGCGAAATGGATTATCACCTGCGGGTGGTGACGCCGGACCTCGCCGGCCTCTCGCGCTTCGTCAACGATGTGCTGCTGCCGCATGACAGCGTGCAGCACGTCAAGACGTCGATCGTGCTCGACACCTTGAAGAGTTTCCAGGGCGTGCCGATCCCGGAACGCATGAAAGGCTGATATCAGCGCCGGCTGGTACAAGGCTCATTTGCGGGAAGGGCGCTTCTCGGCCCTGTCGATCGCCCGTTCGATCGCTTCAAGGCCGGCGCATAGCGCCTTCAAGCCGCCGGCGCCGATCAGTTCGTTGAGGTGCGCCTGGTAGACGCTCGCAAGTCCTGTGAGTTCGCCATAGGCCAGCCGGCCGGCCCTGGTCAGTTCCAGATGTTCCAACCGGCGGTCGTCTTCGTCCTCGCTGCGCTTCAGCCAGCGCCGCTCCTCAAGCGCCGAGACGGCGCGGCTGACCTTGGTCTTGTGCATGGCCGAATGGGTGCCGACTTCCGTCGCCGTCATCGCACGGGCCGAGCTTCCAAGCGCCGCCAGCGTGCGCCACTCGGGGCGCGTCAACTGATAGCGCGCCTTGTATTCGGCTGCGAAGCGCACGGCGACGAACTCGGCGGCGCGGTTCAGTCGGTAGGGCAGGAATGCGTTGAGCTCGAAGCCATCGGCCGCCATCTGTGGCATCCTTGATAGTTACAAAATCGATAGTTACGATTGCAACTAATAGGGCGGCAGCGCGCCACCGTCCATTCGGATTTGGGGCGGCGCCCATATGTATAGAACGTGCCGTGGACTTCCGGGATCAGCCGTGATCCTCGATGGGCAGGCACCAGAGGAGGAGGTTGAGGTCATGTTGGACAAGGCACAGAAGCAGGCGGGCGCCGGGTCGACTGCTGATCAGTCGCTTGATTACATGCCGGGGTTCGGCAACGATTTCGAGACCGAAAGCCTGCCGGGCGCCTTGCCGCAGGGCCAGAACAGTCCGCAGAAATGCGCCTACGGTCTTTATGCCGAACAGCTCTCCGGTTCGCCCTTCACCGCGCCGCGCGGCACCAATGAGCGCTCCTGGCTCTACCGTATTCGCCCGAGCGTGCGTCACACCGGGCGGTTCCAGAAAATCGACTATCCGTACTGGAAGACCGGGCCGCATGTGGCCGATCATTCGCTGGCTCTTGGCCAGTTGCGCTGGGGGCCGCTGCCGGCGCCGTCGGAAAAATTGAACTTCCTCGAAGGCATCCGCACCATGACGACGGCCGGCGACGCGCTGACGCAGGGCGGCATGGCAGCCCACGCCTATGCCTTCAACGCCGATATGGTCGACGACTATTTCTTCAACGCCGACGGCGAGCTTTTGATCGTGCCGGAATGCGGCGCCATCCAGGTGTTCACCGAACTCGGCAAGATGGATGTCGAGCCTTCGGAGATCTGCCTGGTGCCGCGCGGCACCATGTTCAAGGTGACCAGGCTTGGCGACGAAAAGGTCTGGCGCGGTTACATCTGCGAAAACTACGGCGCCAAGTTCACACTGCCGGATCGCGGTCCGATCGGCGCCAACTGCCTTGCCAATCCGCGCGACTTCAAGACGCCGGTAGCTGCATATGAAGAAAAGGAAACGCCCTGCCGCGTGCATGTGAAGTGGTGCGGCGCCTTCCACGTCACCGAGATCGGCCATTCGCCACTCGACGTCATCGCCTGGCATGGCAATTACGCGCCCTATAAATACGATCTCAGGACCTTTTCGCCTGTTGGAGCGATCCTGTTCGATCATCCTGATCCGTCGATCTTCACCGTGCTCACCGCGCCGTCGGGCGAGGAGGGAACGGCGAATGTCGATTTCGTCATCTTCCCGCCGCGCTGGCTGGTGGCCGAACACACCTTCCGGCCGCCCTGGTATCACCGCAACATCATGAGCGAGTTCATGGGCCTGATCTATGGTCGCTATGATGCCAAGGAGGAGGGCTTCGTGCCCGGCGGCATGAGCCTGCACAACATGATGCTGGCCCACGGGCCGGACGCATCAGGTTACGACAAGGCGACAAACAGCGAGTTGAAACCGGTGAAGCTCGATCATACGATGGCCTTCATGTTCGAAACCCGCTTTCCGCAGCAATTGACCCGCTTCGCCGCCGAACTGGAGACGTTGCAGGACAACTACATCGATTGCTGGACCGATCTGAAAAAGCGCTTCAACGGCACGCCGGAAGGCGACTGGTCTTGAGAGCACGCCTGGTTCTGCTCGGCAGCAAGGGTGGCCCGGCAATCCGTCCGGGCGGCCCTTCGCCGACCTCGTCCTTGCTTGAAATCGGCGGCCGCACTGTGGTTGTCGACTGCGGCCTCGGCGTCACCCGCGGCCTCACCGATGCCGGCGTCAGCCTCAAAGCGCTGGATTTGATCTTCATCACCCATCTGCATTCCGATCACGTGCTCGAGCTCGGGCCCTTGATCCACACCGCTTGGACCGCCGGTCTCGCAACGACCGTGCGCGTCTTCGGCCCGCCGGGAACCCGCGACTACTGGCACGGCTTTCTGCAGGCGATGAAATTCGACATCGTTATCCGCGTCATCGACGAGGGCCGGCCCGATCTGCGCCAACTCGTCGACATCGTCGAATTTGCCGAGGGCCCGGTCCTGGCCGAAGGCGACCTGGCGGTGTCGGCGCTGCGCGTCGATCATCCGCCGGTGACCGATTGCTTCGCGCTGCGGTTCGACCATGCGGAGGCGAGCGTGGTATTTTCGGCCGACACGGCCTATTTCCCGCCGCTCGCCGATTTCGCTGATCGTGCCGACATTCTGGTGCATGAGGCAATGCTGACAGAGGGCGTCGATCGGCTGGTGGCGCGCACCGGCAACGGCGCGCGGCTGAAGGAGCACCTGCTGGCAAGCCACAGTTTTGCCGGAGAGGCCGGTGCGATTGCCACGGCGGCCGGCGTCGGGCGGTTGGTGCTGCATCATCTCATCCCGGCCGACGATCCTGAAATCACGCACGCTCATTGGACGGCTGCCACGCGCAAAAGCTGGACCGGTGCCTTGACGATCGCGTCTGACGGCCTTGTTGTGGAACTTGCGGACGAATCGTCTGCGTAGAGGGAGGATTGCATGAAACTGGCGACACTCAAGGATGGCTCGCGTGACGGAAAACTCGCGGTCGTCTCCCGCGATCTCACCCGCTGCTCGGAGGTCGGGCACATTGCCCGCACGCTGCAGGCCGCACTCGACGACTGGGCACATACAGGGCCGCGGCTCGAGCGCGTTGCCGAAGGCATCGAAACCGGTGCGCAGCCAACGGTCCGCTTCCACGAGCACGATGCGCTTTCGCCGTTGCCGCGCGCCTATCAGTGGGCGGACGGTTCAGCCTACGTCAATCACGTCGAGCTGGTGCGAAAAGCCCGCAACGCCGAGATGCCGGCGAGCTTCTGGACCGATCCGCTGATCTACCAGGGCGGCTCGGACAGCTTCATTGCGCCGCGCGATCCGATCCTGATGGCGGATGAAAGCTGGGGCGTCGACATGGAAGGCGAGATCGCCGTCGTCGTCGACGACGTGGCGATGGGTGCCTCGATCGAAGAGGCGCGCGCCGCCATTCGGCTGGTGATGCTGGTCAACGACGTGTCGCTGCGCGGTCTTATCCCGGCCGAACTCGCCAAGGGTTTCGGTTTCTATCAGTCGAAGCCGTCGTCTGCCTTCTCGCCGGTCGCCGTCACGCCGGATGAATTGGGCGACGCCTGGGATGGCGGCAAGCTGCATCTGCCGCTTCATGTCGACCTCAACGGCAAGCCTTTCGGCCGCGCGGACGCCGGCGTCGACATGACCTTCGATTTCGGCCAACTGATTGCGCACGCGGCCAAGACGCGGCCGCTTGCATCGGGCACGATCATCGGTTCGGGCACCGTCTCCAACAAGCTCGACCGTGGTCCCGGAAAACCGGTCTCCGAAGGTGGCGCCGGCTACTCCTGCATTGCCGAGCTGCGCATGATCGAGACCATCGTTGGCGGCGCGCCCAAGACGCACTTCCTGCGCTTCGGCGACATCGTGCGCATCGAGATGAAGGACAAGGCGGGCCATTCGATCTTCGGTGCGATCGAGCAGTCGGTCGGGCCTTACGAAAAGGCCTGATTGTGGGCAGCGCACGCGACGAGGATAGCAGCATGGCCGAGACCGATCTCTATGACTATTGGCGGTCCTCGGCGAGCTACCGTGTCCGCATCGCGCTGAACAGTCTCGGCGAGACCTATCGATCGGTGCCGGTGGACCTGCTTGCCAGGGGCCATCGGCAAGCGGAACATCTCGACCGCAATCCGCAGGGGCTCTTGCCCGTGCTCGACATCGATGGCGAGCGGTTCACGCAATCGCTCGCCATCATCGAGTATCTGGCGGAAACGCGGGAAGCGGCCGGCTTCCTGCCTGATGATGCGGTGGGGCGGCAGCGCGTGCGCGCGCTGTCCTACGCGATCGCGATGGACATCCATCCCGTCTGCAATCTCGGCGTCGTATCCTTCGTCATGGCCAATGCTGCAGACGGCGAGGCCGCGCGCCGCGACTGGATGCGCAAGTTCATCGGCGAGGGCTTGGCGGCGTTCGAGCGCCTGCTCGACCACCCGTCAACCGGGAGCTTCTGCCACGGCGACAGCCCCGGCATGGCCGATTTCTGCCTGGTGCCGCAGGTCTACAATGCCCGTCGCTGGGACGTCGATCTTTCCGCCTGCCCGAAACTTGTCGCCATCGACCAGCGCTGCGCCGAGATCGACGCGTTTGCCCGCGCCCATCCCGATCGCACCCCGCGCTAGCCAATCCAGGCGCCATTCACAAAGCCGCACCGGTGCCGGCTGGCCGGTTCCGTCCAGCCGATGTCGCGAATGGATCGACAGCCGGGCGAAGGCCGCGCTAGTTTTCGCGGTGACTGGCCGTATAAGGGGGGCCGGAAAAACCTCTGGAGCGAGAGACAGATACCGATGAAAAGCTATGTGCTGACCGTCACCTGCAAGTCCACCCGCGGCATCGTTGCCGCCATTACCGGTTATCTCGCGGAAAAAGGCTGTTATATCACCGACAGTTCGCAGTTCGACGACCTGCAGACGGGCCTGTTCTTCATGCGCCTGACCTTCATCAGCCAGGACGGCGTCAAGCTCGACGAGCTGAAGGAAGGCTTTGCGCCTGTTGTCAAGCGGTTCGACATGACCTGCGAGATCCGCGACAGCGAAGAGCGCATGAAAGTGCTGCTGATGGTGTCGCGTTTCGGCCATTGCCTCAACGACCTGCTCTACCGCTGGAAGATCGGCGCCTTGCCGATCGATATCGTCGGCGTCATCTCCAACCACTTCGATTACCAGAAGGTGGTCGTCAACCACGACATCCCCTTCCACCACATCAAGGTGACCAAGGAGAACAAGCCGCAGGCCGAAGCACGCATGCTGGAGATCGTCGAGCAGACGGACGCCGATCTGGTCGTGCTCGCCCGCTACATGCAGGTTCTGTCCGACCAACTCTGCAAGAAGATGTCCGGCCGGATCATCAATATCCACCATTCCTTCCTGCCGTCGTTCAAGGGCGCGAACCCCTACAAGCAGGCCTATGAGCGCGGCGTGAAGCTGATCGGTGCGACGGCGCACTATGTCACCGCGGATCTCGACGAGGGTCCGATCATCGAGCAGGACATCGCCCGCATCACCCATGCCCAGAGCGCCGAGGACTATGTCTCGATCGGCCGCGACGTCGAAAGTCAGGTGCTGGCGCGCGCCGTACACGCCCATATCCATCATCGCTGCTTCATCAACGGCAACCGCGTCGTCGTCTTCCCGGCGAGCCCCGGCAGCTATGCTTCCGAGCGCATGGGCTGATTGCCGGCCGGCAGCCCGACCTGCCATCGCCGGGCGTTGTCCCGGCGGTGGAACACGTGAAAATCCGATCCGGTCGCTGGCGCCAACAAGTCGCGTTGCACTGCACAATCGCTGCGCTATAGTCGCTTCCAACCGCGAGAGAGGCGGTGCAGGAGGAAGACATGGACAAGCTTGACCCGGTCGTCATCGTTTCGGCGGCACGCACACCGATGGGCGCCTTTCAGGGCGGCCTCAAGGATTTGACGGCGCCGGAGATCGGCGCCATCGCGCTGAAGGCGGCGCTTGCGCGCGCCGGCCTCGATGCCGTCGACGAAGTGCTGATGGGCAATGTACTGCCCGCGGGCGTCGGCCAGAACCCGGCGCGCCAGGCGGCACTCGGCGCCGGCCTCGGCATGGAAACGCCGTCGACCACGATTTCGAAAGTTTGCGGTTCGGGCATGAAGGCGCTGATGCTCGGCCATGACACGCTGCTTTCCGGCGGCGCCACGGCGCTTGCGGTCGGCGGCATGGAGTCGATGACCAATGCGCCCTATCTACTGCCCAAGGCACGCGGCGGTTTTCGCCTCGGCCACGGCGAAGTCAAGGATCACATGTTCCTCGACGGTCTCGAGGATGCCTATTCCGGTCGGCTGATGGGCACCTATGCCGAAGATACGGCCGAGCACTACCAGTTCTCCCGCGAGGATCAGGATGCCTTTGCCCTGCGTTCGCTGGAACGCGCCGTGAAGGCATTGGAGGATGGTTCGTTTGCCGAGGAGACGGTTGCGATCAACGGCGCCGGCAAGCGACAGACCGTAACGCTTGACCACGATGAGCAGCCCGGAAAGGCGGACCCGGCAAAAATCCCGAAGCTGAAGCCGGCGTTCCGTGAAAACGGCAGCGTGACGGCCGCCAACTCCTCCTCGATCTCAGACGGTGCGGCAGCGCTCATCCTGATGCGCGCAAGCGAGGCGGAGAAGCGTGGGCTGACGCCGCTTGCGATCGTTGCCGGCCATGCCGGTCATGCGCAGGAGCCAGCCTGGTTCACCACCGCGCCGATCGGAGCCATTGAGAAGCTGCTGTCAAAGCTCGATTGGGAAAAGAACAGCGTCGGGCTCTATGAAATCAACGAAGCCTTCGCCGTGGTTGCCATGGCTGCGGTCCGCGACCTCGGCCTTTCCGATGACATCGTCAACATCCACGGCGGCGCCTGCGCGCTCGGCCACCCGATCGGCGCTTCCGGCGCCCGGATCATCGTGACGCTTCTGCACGCGATGCGCGCCAAGGGCGTCAGGCGCGGCATCGCCTCCCTCTGCATCGGCGGCGGCGAGGCGACGGCGGTGGGGCTGGAGTTGTTGCAGTAAGGGGGGCATTGTCGCCGCCCTCATTCCTGTGCTTGTCACAGGAATCCAGCAGCGCCGCGTCTGCGGCGCTGAAGGGCTTCTTTCCTCCGAAGAGCTGAATGCGCGATGACGATTCATTCACGGCGCCGACGCGCCGTAGCTGGATTCCTGTGACAAGCACAGGGATGAGGTGAGAGGAGATCGTCTCTCGCCGTTCAGATATGCAGCGCGTGGCCCAAAGCCTTGAGGGCCGCCTCCTGGAACGCTTCCGATTGCGTTGGGTGAGCATGGATCGTGCCGGCGATGTCTTCTAGGCGCGCGCCCATCTCAATCGCAAGTCCGAAGCTTGCCGAAAGCTCGGACACGCCGTGGCCAACGGCCTGGATGCCGAGGACCAGATGGTTGTCGGCGCGCGCGACGACGCGCACGAAACCGTCCTCCGACAGCGTCGTCATGGCGCGGCCGTTCGCCTGGAAGGGAAACTGGCCGATCTTGATCTCGATGCCGCTGGCACGGGCTTCTTCCGGCGATAGTCCTGATGTCACGATCTCCGGGTCGGTGAAGCAGACGGCGGGAATGCAGCGCTTGTCCCAGGCGCGTTTGTTGCCGGCGACGATCTCCGCGACCATTTCCCCTTGCGCCATGGCGCGGTGGGCCAGCATCGGCTCGCCGGTGACGTCGCCGATCGCATAGATGCCGCGCATCGACGTGCGGCACTGGTCGTCGATGCGGATGAATTTTCCGGCGCGGTCGAGATCGATTTCTTCAAGCCCAAAACCTTCGGTCACGGGTTTGCGGCCGACCGTCACCAGAACCTTTTCCGCCGGTACCTCGATCGGCCGACCATTGTGCTCGGCAAGCAGGCTCTTGCCGTCGGCGGAGAGCCCCTTGGCAACTGTCTGGGTGAACACTTCGATGCCGAGTTCGCCGAGCCGCTTGGCAATCGGCTTCGACAGATCGGCGTCATATTGCGGCAGGATGCGCGTCTGCGCCTCGAGCACGGTGACGTGAGCGCCGAGCTTGGCAAAGGCGGTGCCGAGTTCCAGTCCGATGTAACCGCCACCGATGACGGCAACGCTGGCCGGCACGCTTTTCAACGACAGCGCCTCGGTCGACGAAATGATCGAGCCGCCGAACGGCATGTCGGGAAGCTCGATCGGCGCCGAGCCGGTGGCAATCACGATCGCGTCGGCGCGAATGCGCTGCAGGCCGATCTCGGTCTCGACATCGACCGTCTTGCCGTCGACGAAACGGGCGACGCCGATGACGGCCTTAACGCCTGCCTTCTTCAGAAGGCCGGTGACACCGCCGTTCAGCCGGCCGACGATGCCGTCCTTCCAGGCAACGGTGCGGGCGAGATCGATCGTCGGGTTGGCGAGCGACAGGCCGAGCGGACTGCGGCCGGAGGCAGCCGAGCGCAACTTATGGAATTCGTCGGCGGCGTGGATGAGCGCCTTGGACGGGATGCAGCCGACATTGAGGCAGGTACCGCCGGCCTTCGCCTTCTCGACGATGACGGTGTCGACGCCGAGCTGGCCAGCGCGGATGGCGCAGATGTAGCCGCCGGGGCCGGCACCGATGACGAGCAGCTTGCAGGAAATTTCCTTCATGATCGCCTCATGCCTCCACGAAAATCAGCGCTGGCGTTTCGAGCAGAGCCTTCAGCCGCTGCACGAAGGTGGCCGCATCCCAGCCATCGATGACGCGATGGTCGAAGCTCGACGACAGGTTCATGATCTTGCGCGGTACGAATTGCGCACCGTCCCAGACCGGGCGAACCGCCAGCTTGTTGACGCCAACGATCGCGACCTCGGGGTGGTTGATAACAGGGGTCGTGACGATGCCGCCGAGTGCGCCGAGCGAGGAGATGGTGATGGTCGAGCCGGTGAGCTCGTCGCGGGTCGCGGTGCCAGTACGGGCCGCTTCCGCCAGCCGGTTGAGCTCGACGGCGCAATCCCAGATGCCGCGCGCTTCGGCGTGGCGCACGACCGGCACGGTCAGGCCCGCCGGCGTCTGCGTGGCGATGCCGATATGTACCGCGTGGTGACGGTTGATGATGCCGGCGCCATCGTCGAAGGTGGAGTTCACACCCGGCAGATCGGCGATCGCCCGCACAAGCGCGCGCATCAGATAGGGCAGGATCGTCAGCTTCGGCTGATCCGGCTTGCGATCGCGGTTCATCATGGTGCGCAGGTCTTCGAGTGCTGTCATGTCGACCTCCTCCACATAGGTGATGTGGGGGATGCGCGAGGTCGACAGCGTCATCTTCTCGGCGATGCGGCGGCGTAGACCGGTCACCTTGATCTCGTCGATGGCGGTCTTGCGCACGAGCCCGGCAGGGACTGCCACCGGCTGCGCGCCACGGGCAAGAAACTGGTCGAGATCATCATGGGTGATGCGCCCGGCAGGCCCGGTGCCGGTCACCTGGCGCAGGTCGACTCCGCTTTCGCGGGCGCGCAGGCGCACGGCGGGGGAGGCCAGTGCCTTCTCCAGGCGCTCGGATGAAACATGCACGCCGTTCTTGGCCGGGGCCGCCGTCTTCGCCTCGACCTTTGCCGGTTGGCTCGGTGTTGCGGCCGGGGCTTCGGTCTTCGGCACCGGTTTTTCCTCCGCCTTGGCCGCTGGCTTTTCTTCGGCCGCAAGAGCCTCCGTGCCTTCGCCGGCGATTTCGATGCGAACGAGAGGGGCCTTGACCGCCACCGTGTCGCCGATCTCGGCACCGAGCCAGAGCACCGTGCCGTTGACCGGTGAGGGGATCTCGACCGTCGCCTTGTCGGTCATGACGGCGGCGAGGATCATGTCCTCGCGCACGGGATCACCGGGTTTCACATGCCATTCGACCAGTTCGGCCTCGGCCACGCCTTCGCCGACATCCGGCATCTTGATTACGAATTCGCCCATGCTCAGGCCTCCATCACTTCGACGAGCGCGCGTCCGACGCGCGCCGGGCCGGGGAAATAGTCCCACTCCTGGGCATGCGGGTAGGGTGTGTCCCAGCCGGCGACGCGCACGACGGGGGCTTCCAGATGGTAGAAGCAATACTCCTGGACGAGGGAGGCGATTTCGCCGCCGAAGCCCGATGTCAGCGTCGCCTCATGCACGACGACGCAGCGGCCGGTCTTTTCGACCGACTGGACGATGGCGTCGAGATCGAGCGGCAGCAGGCTGCGCAGGTCGATCACCTCGGCGTCGATGCCGGTTTCTTCCACTGCTGCCAGCGCCACATGCACCATGGTGCCATAGGCGACGACGGTGACGGCCGAGCCCTTGCGACGCACTTCCGCCTTGCCGATCGGGATCGTGTAATGCCCCTCCGGCACCTCGCCGAGATCGTGTTTCGACCAGGGGATGACGGGCCGGTCGTGATGGCCGTCGAAGGGACCGTTATAGAGCCGCTTCGGCTCCAGGAACATCACCGGATCGGGGTCTTCGATCGAGGCGATCAGCAGGCCCTTGGCGTCATAGGGATTGGACGGCACCACGACCTTGAGGCCGCAGACATGGGTGAACAGCGCTTCCGGGCTCTGGCTGTGCGTCTGGCCGCCGAAGATGCCGCCGCCGGTCGGCATGCGCAGCACGATCGGGCAGGTGAAGTCGCCGTTGGAGCGATAGCGGATGCGGGCTGCTTCCTGGGTGATCTGGTCGTAGGCGGGGTACATGTAGTCGGCAAACTGGATCTCGACGCAGGGTTTCAGCCCGTAGGCCGCCATGCCGATTGCCGTGCCGACGATGCCGCTTTCGCTGATCGGCGCGTCGAAGCAGCGGGTCTTGCCATATTTCGCCTGAAGCCCTTGCGTGCAGCGGAAGACGCCGCCGAAGTAACCGACGTCCTCGCCGAAGACGACGACATTGTCATCGCGCCCCATGGAGACGTCCATGGCGCTGCGCACGGCCTCGATCATTGTCATTCTGGCCATATCAGTATCCTGCCTTCTGGCGCTGGCGGCGAATATGTGGCGGCATCTCGGCGTAGACGCCTTCGAAGATGTCGCGCACCGATGGCTTGCCGCCGGCATGCAAGGTGCCGTGGCCTTCTGCCTGCTTTTGCGCCTGGATCACCGCGTCGACGATCTCGGCTTCCGCCTGGGTGTGGCGCTCTTCCGACCAGGCGCCACGCAGGATCAGGTGCTTTTTCAGCCGGAGGACCGGGTCGCCGAGTGGCCAGGCTTCCGATTCCGTCTTCGGCCGGTAGGCGCTCGGATCGTCGGAGGTGGAATGTGCTCCGACCCGGTAGGTGACATATTCGATCACCGTCGGGCCGAGGTTGCGCCGGGCGCGCTCCGCCGCCCATTTGGCGACCGCATAGACGGCGAGATAGTCGTTGCCGTCGACGCGCAGTGCCGGGATGCCGAAGCCGAGGCCGCGGGCGGCAAAGGTGCCGGAGCCGCCGCGGGCGATGCCCTGGAAGGTCGAGATCGCCCACTGATTGTTGACGATGTTGAGGATAACAGGCGCCTTGTAGGTGGAGGCGAAGACGAGCGCTGAGTGGAAGTCGGATTCCGCCGTCGAGCCGTCGCCGATCCAAGCGGCCGCGATCTTGGTGTCGTTCTTGATCGCCGAGGCCATGGCCCAGCCGACAGCCTGGACATATTGCGTGGCGAGGTTGCCGGAGATGGTGAAGAAGCCATGTTCCTTGGAGGAATACATGATCGGCAACTGGCGGCCGCGCAACGGATCGCTCTCGTTCGAGAAGATCTGGTTCATCATCTCGACCATCGGGTATTCGTCGGCGATCAATAGGCCCGCCTGGCGATAGGTCGGGAAGTTCATGTCGCCCTTGTTCAGCGCCTTGCGGAAGGCGCAGCTGACCGCCTCTTCGCCCAGATGCTGCATGTAGAACGAGGTCTTGCCCTGCCGCTGCGCCATGACCATGCGCGCATCGAAGGCGCGCAGCGTCATCATGTGCTTGAGGCCGGCCAAGAGTTCGTCGTCCGACAACAGCCCGGCCCAGGGGCCGACCGCCTCACCGTCGCGGTTGAGTACGCGGATGATCGAATAGGCGAGGTCGCGGATCTCTTCCGGGGCGACATCGATTTCCGGCCTCGGAACGGAGCCCGCCTTCGGAATCTTGACGTTGGAAAAGTCCGGCTCGCCACCCGGCCGGACGGCCGGTTCGGGGACATGCAGGCTAAGTCGATCGGGATCGCTCATGCGGTTTCCGGCCTCCCTCCGGAGTGCGCGACGCGCACCAGTCAGCATCGGGGAAAACGGGATGTCGCCGCATGGCAAAAGTGGGCGGGACCACCTGCGGGCTCCTCCGCCCCAGATCGTCACGCCTTCCTCCTCAGCCCGTTCTCCCGACGGGAATGCACACAGACTGCCATGAGTTCAGGGGCTTATGAAGGCCTTTCGGCCGCCCGGGCTGCTTGCAGCAGAAGAAAGACAGATTCCTGCCATCGCCATGCCAGCGGCAGATGCGGCTGCGATTCCAGGTCCGGCTCACGCGTAATTTTCTTGCGCGACCACTTGCCGTTCGGATGATCAAACCGGCGGAGCGATGGTGATCGGGGTGCCGTCGGAGAAACGTGAGAGGCGAAAAGGTGTGGGGTCGACGATCGGTTTTTGACCGGTAACGAGGTCGGCGACCAGATGTCCGGCCCCTGGGCCGATGCCGAAGCCATGGCCGGAAAATCCTGCGGCGACGACCAGGCCGGGCAGGCTTTCGACCGTAGAAATCACCGGCACGGCGTCGGGCGTGACGTCGATCAGGCCGGCCCAGACCTGCTGTACGCGAGCGTCGCGGAGGGACGGCAATGCCTTTTTTGCTTCATCGAATGCGCGCAGCGCGGAATGCTGATCGGGTTGCGGATCCAGCACCCGGTGCCGCTCGAAGGCGCCTGGGCGGTTGAGTGGAACGGAACCGATCTCGAAGAGTTCGCGCCAGCTCTGGGCACTGAGGCCGACCTGGACGGAATCGCCCTCGGCCTTCCGCGCCGGTTGGAAATCGCGGAAAAAGGCGACACTATCAGGCACAACGGGGTGCAGATTGGCGCCACCGTCGGCAATCGTGTAGCCGCCGTCGAGGCGTTTGCGATAGGCGTAGCTGCCCGTCGCGCCCGCGCCCTCGGGGCCGCCCGATACCGCACTGGTCCGGAGCACTGTGTTGCGCACTTTCAGTTGCGGCAGCCGGATGCCGAGCCCCTTGAGGAAGAGGCGTGACCAGGCGCCCCCGGCCACGACCACGGTCGCGGTTTCGATCCGGCCCTTCTCGGTGACGACGGCACTGATCCGGCCGGCCGTCCTCTCGACACCGCGGACGGCACAGCCGGACAGAACGCGGGCGCCGGCGCGCCTGGCTCCGGCAACGATTGCCGGTACCGCCTTTTGCGGTTCGGCCCTGCCGTCGCTCGGCGTGTGCAGCGCGCCCCAGTAGCGGATGCCTGCGCCCGGCATCAGGTCTTGTGTTTCTTCGGCCCCGATCTGCCGGCTGTCGACGCCATAGGGTCTTGCCATGGCAAGCCACGCATCGCGGTTGGCGATATCGGCATCGTTTTCGGAGATGTAGAGGATGCCGCTGCGGCGAAAGCCGGTTTCGCCTGCAACGCGGGCATCGAGCGTATCCCAGATCTTCAGCGCTTCGATCGCCAGCGGTATCTCCCGTTCGTCACGGCCCATGACGCGCACCCAACCCCAGTTGCGGCTCGACTGTTCCGCTCCGGGCACACCCTTTTCGCAGAGCACAACATCGATGCCGCGTTCGGCGAGAAACAGTGCGGTGCTGGCACCGATGATGCCGCCACCGACGATGACGACATCGGCTTTCGCCGGTTGGATCTGATCGGTTTCGACGGCATCGAGAGGGGGACCGGGCATGAGGGCAAGCTTTCAGGCGGGGTTTTGCGGACGCGCCATCGGTACATGCCGGCATCGCCAGATCAAGGCCCGGATTCTAGCCTTTCTGCACCCTTGATGTTTTGCCCGGTTCGGCCGATGTGAAATCGGCCGGGCCTGGCTTCAGACCGACTTTCGATTTGGCGCGCAAACTTCTATGTTTCGCGCATGAGTGACCGACCCGACGACCTTCGCCCTATTCTGCGCATCGACTTTCCGCCAGGGGACCGACTTGGGCGCGGCAAGATCATGCTTTTGGAACTCATCCGCGAGACCGGATCGATCTCGGCTGCCGGCCGCGCTATGGACATGTCCTACCGCCGGGCGTGGCTTTTGGTCGATGCGCTGAACCGGATGTTCCGGGAACCGTCGGTCGAAAGCCAGCGTGGCGGCAAACAGGGTGGTGGTGCGATGCTGACACCGTTCGGCGAAACGCTGATCCGCCGTTATCGCGAAATGGAGGCGAAGGCGAAGGCCGCCATCGCCGATGATCTCGCCTGGCTGGAGGCAGTCCGCGATCGGGAGCAGGCGAGTGCGCCTGTCAGTGATCGATCGCCACGGACTTGATGATCGCGTGGACCGGCTTGCCCTGATAAAGCTGGAGCGCATCGCGTGAAAAGGTGGTGATGCGGGCGGCGATCGTCGCGCTTCCGCAGTCCACCCGCACATCGACACTGCCGTTTTCGCCCACTGTCAGGTCGACGATCGTTCCCTCCAGCACGTTTAGAGCGCTGATGCCTTCAGGACGAACCGTCGCCAGCATGACGTCGCGTGCGGCAATATGCAGGCGCAGCGCGTGCCCCGGCGCCACGTCGATCCTTTGCACCCGGATCAGCCGGTCGCCGACCCGGACGGTTGTCAGATCGTGGGTGGCGTCGTGCATCTCGACCACGCCTTCGAGCAACACGCCCGCTTCGCGCCGGCCGGTTGCCAGTGCCGCCGCCGGCGCGCTCAACACTTCGGCGGCGGCGCCCGATGCCTTTACGCGGCCGTTCTCCAGCACGACGACCCGTTGCGCCAGGCGCGCGACCTCACTCACGGAGTGGCTGACATAGACGATCGGCACGCCCGCATCGTCGCGCAATCGCTCGAGATAAGGCAGGATCTCGGCCTTACGCGCATCGTCGAGCGCGGCAAGCGGCTCGTCCATGAGCAGCAGGCGGGGGGCGGCAAGCAAAGCGCGGCCGATGGCGACGCGCTGCCGCTCGCCGCCCGAGAGCGCCGAGGGGTTGCGCTCGAGCAGATGGCCGATGCCGAGCATGTCGACGACACGCGCCATGTCGGCCGCCTTTCCTGACCTGCCGGCAAACCAGCGGCCATAGGCAAGGTTGCTGCCGACGCTTAAGTGCGGGAACAGCCGAGCTTCCTGGAAGACATAGCCGAAGCGGCGGCGATGCACCGGCGTGAAGATCCGTCGTTCGCTGTCGGCGATGATGTCGCCGTCCAGCACCACGCGGCCGCTTTCCGGCTTCATCAGTCCGGCGATGATGTTGATCAGCGAGGTCTTGCCTGAGCCCGAGCGGCCGAACAGCGCGGTGACGCCGCCGTCGGAGGTGAAGGTGGCGTCGACGGAGAAATCCCCGAGCCGATGGCGGGCTTCAACGAGAAGGCTCATGCGGCAACCGTTCGCTTGGCGGCGGCGTTTGCCAGCAGCTCCGAGAGCATCAGCGCCGCCATGGAGATGATCACCGAGATGATCGTCAGGCGCATGGCGCCGGCATCGCCGCCCGGCACCTGGGTGAAGGTGTAGATCGCAGACGACAGCGTCTGCGTTTCGCCGGGGATGTTGGAGACGAAGGTGATGGTCGCGCCGAATTCGCCCATCGCCTTGGCGAAAGCGAGGATCATGCCGGCGATGATGCCTGGCAGGATCAAGGGCAGCGTGATGGTGAAGAACACCCAGACCGGCCCGGCGCCGAGCGTGGTTGCGGCATCCTCGAGCTTGCGGTCGACCGCCTCGATCGACAGCCGGATACTGCGAACCATCAAGGGGAAGGCCATGACGGCGCAGGCGAGTGCCGCGCCGGTCCAGCGGAAGGAAAAGACGAGGCCGAAATTCTCGGCGAGAAAGGCGCCGATCGGTCCGCGACGGCCGAACAGCAGCAGCAGCAGGAAGCCGGTGACGACGGGGGGCAGGATCAGGGGCATGTGAACGAGGCCGTTTAGCGCCGTCTTGCCCCAGAAGCGTCCGCGGGCAAGCAGCATGGCGACCCCAAGCGCAAACGGCAGGCTGCAGACCATCGCAACCGTCGCCACGCGCAGGCTCAGCAGGATCGCCGTCCATTCCGCCTCGCTCAACTCCAACCAATCCAAAGTCATCCCACTCCCGGTCGAAATGCCCAGCGCCGCGCGATGTCCGCGCGGCGCTGGAGAAAGATAGATGCTTCGCCCGTTTCTGGACAGGCGCCGCACGCGCTATTTCAGGATAGTAAAGCCCTGCTTTTCGAAGAGCGGCGCTGCCTTGTCGGACTTGATGAAGTCGACATAGGCGGTCGCGTCGGCGTTCTTGCTGTCCGTGGTGACTGCGATCGGATAGATGATCGGCGGATGGCTGTCCTCGGGGAAGGTTCCGACGATCTTGACGCCCGGATCGGCTGCAGCGTCGGTCTGGTAGACAATGCCATAGGGCGCTTCCCCGCGCGAAACGAGCAGCAGTGCGGCGCGCACGCTCTCGGCGCCCGCAACCTTCTGTTCGACGCTCGACCAGACGCCGAGCTTTTCAAGCGCTGCCTTGCCGTATTTGCCGGCCGGCACGGAATCGACTGCACCCATCGCCAGGCGACCGTCACCGAGTAGCGTTGCCAGATCGAAGCCCTGCTTGATGTCGACCGGCTGCGCGTCTGTCTTGCCCGAGATGAGAACGATGCTGTTGCCGAGCAGGTTGGCACGGGTGTCGTCCTTGATCAGCTTCTTCTCGGCCAGATAGTCCATCCAGGCGAGGTCGGCGGAGATGAAGACGTCAGCCGGTGCGCCCTGTTCCACCTGCTTGGCGAGCGCGGAGCTGGCCGCATAGGAGACGGTCGTTTCCTTGCCGCTTTCTTTCTGCCATTCGGCATTGATCGCATCGAGCGCGTTCTTCAGGCTCGCGGCAGCAAAAACGGTTACCTTGTCCTCGGCCATGGCGGCGCTTGGCGCGAAGGTCGCGCCGGCCCAGGCGACGCCAAGGGCGAGCACCAGCCCCTTCAGCCATTGTCTGCGTTGCATCATCAGTCTTGCCTCCATCAAGTTCGTGATATTTTTCAGGATATAACGATATCTCATCCTGATTAGCGTTGTATCCATTGAAATACAATGCTGCTCGAAAGCGCTAGTAAAAGCCGTGAAACAAGCGGCTCGTCGCGCGGTTAGCGCTTGCGGCTGCGGGTGATCGCTCTAAATTCCGGGGCGGCAAGCGGATGAAACGGACCGGAGGCGTGATGGAAACGGCAGTGAAGCTCGAAGAAAGCTGGAAGGCGGCGTTGGAGCCCGAATTTTCCAGCGCGTATATGGGCGAACTCAAGCAGTTCCTGGTCGGCGCGCGCAGCGAAGGACGGCAGATCTTTCCGCGGGGACCTGAATATTTTCGGGCGCTCGATCTGACGCCGCTCGACAAGGTGCGCGTCGTCATCCTGGGGCAAGACCCGTACCACGGTGACGGCCAGGCGCACGGGCTCTGCTTCAGCGTGCGTCCGGGCGTCAGAACGCCACCTTCGCTCGTCAACATCTACAAGGAACTGAACGCCGACCTCGGTATTCCACCGGCTCGTCACGGCTTTCTCGAAAGTTGGGCGAAACAAGGCGTGTTGCTGCTCAACAGCGTGCTGACGGTCGAGCGCGGGCAGGCGGCTTCACATCAAGGGCGGGGCTGGGAGCGCTTCACCGACGCGATCATCCGCGCCGTCAACGAGGCCGATCACCCGGTGGTGTTTCTGCTGTGGGGTTCCTACGCGCAGAAGAAAGCCGCCTTCGTCGACCGCTCGCGCCATCTCGTTTTGCGGGCGCCGCATCCCTCGCCGCTCTCGGCGCATTCCGGCTTTCTCGGTTGCCGGCACTTTTCCCAGGCCAATGCCTTCCTCGCCTCGAAAGGCTTTGAGCCGATCGACTGGACGCTGCCGGAAAATCCGGAGGCACCTTAAGCGCGCGCGCCAAGCAATGACGCCGACGGCTGGGAGCGTGTCGCGGGCGGGTCTTGTGTCTCAATCGGCAATCCGCCAAAGACACTGCAACACTTTGATCTGCTGCAGATAACAAAGGCGAGGACCGCGTGCGAAAACTTCTGATCATCGGCATCGGCTCCGGCAACCCCGAGCATATGACTGTACAGGCGATCAATGCGCTCAACCGCGCCGACGTGCTGTTCATCCCGACCAAGGGTGAGAAAAAGACCGAGCTTGCGGAGGTGCGCCGCGAGATCTGCGCGCGCTACGTCACGCGCGCCGACAGCCGCACGGTCGAATTCGCTGTGCCGGTCCGCCGCACCGAGGGCGTCAGCTATGATGGCAGCGTCGACGACTGGCATGCCCGCATCGCCGAAATCTACGAGCGCCTGATCGATGGCGAACTGACCGAAGACGGAACCGGCGCCTTTCTCGTCTGGGGCGACCCAATGCTCTATGACAGCACCATCCGCATCGTCGAACGGGTGAAGGCGCGTGGCAAGGTCGCGTTCGACTATGACGTTCTTCCCGGCATCACCAGCCTGCAGGCGCTTTGCGCCAGCCACCGCATTCCGCTGAACCTTGTCGGCAAACCGGTCGAGATCACCACCGGGCGCCGCCTGTCCGAAAGTTTTCCGAAGCGCAGCCAGACGTCGGTCGTCATGCTCGATGGCGAGCAGGCATTCCAGCGGATCGACGATCCGGACGCCGAGATCTACTGGGGCGCCTATCTCGGAACGCCAGACGAAATCGTCATCTCCGGCCGCTTGGCCGACGTCAAGGACGAGATCCTGGCGACCCGCGCAAGGGAACGCCAGCGCATGGGGTGGATCATGGATATCTACCTCTTGCGCAAGGGTGCCGATTTCGAGGAATAGCCGCTGTTGTGCCTGCTTTCTCCAGGCTTTTCCCGTCGTCTTTGATCTCTCTCAACGTCGGTGGCTGTGCTATAGCGTCTGGTGAAAAAAAAGCCCAACGAGAGGGCGACCGCTGGGAGCGACCGAGACAAGACTATGAGCAGTTGCGCCGTGCCGACATCGCAAACAATGGATGCCGCCGCCTCTATGCGCCGGGGTGCGTGCCCGTCGCTTGCAGCACCGATGCCGACCGGCGATGGCCTGCTGGTGCGGCTGCGGCCGCTCGACGGCAGCCTGACGCTTTCCCAGTTCTCTGATGTCGCTGAGGCCGCCCGGCAGTTCGGCAATGGCATCCTGGAAATTACCGCGCGCGGCAATCTGCAGGTCCGCAGGCTGACGGCATCGACCGTTCCCGGCCTTGCCCAAGCGATCGGCGAAGCGGCGATCGTGGTCCCCGATGGAGTTGCCATCGAGACGCCACCGCTTGCCGGCATCGATCCGGAAGAGATCATCGACCCACGGATCCTCGCTGCCGTGCTGCGCAAAGAGATCGCCGCACGAGGCGCTGCACTGCGGCTGGCGCCGAAGCTCGCCATCATCGTCGATGGCGGCGGCCGGTTCCACCTCGGCGATACGGTTGCCGATCTCCGTCTGCAGGCTGTCGGGCGCGGCGGGGACGTCTGGTGGAACCTATCGCTTGCGGGAACCGCTGCAACGGCGAAGCCCATTTGCGCGCTTCGAACCGAGGCGGTCGTGCCGATCGTTATCCGGATTCTTGCAGCGCTGACCGACATCGGGCCGGCTGCGCGTGGCCGGGATCTCGAGATCGATGCGGTGCAGATGCTCTGTCCGGTGGGCGCCGACTTTGTCGAGATCGTTCCGGCTCCGATGTCGGTGTCTCCGGTCGTCGGTATCCACGATCTCGGCTCGACTGGTGCTGTCCTTGGCCTTGGGCTCGCCTTCGCCCAAATCGACGCTATCAGCCTCATCGCCCTTCTGCGGCAAGCCGCGGAGCTTGGGGCGCGAGAAATCCGGCTTGCGCCCGGCCACAGTTTCTTCATGCTGGGTCTGGAGCCGGAAGCGGCCGAAATCGTCCAGCGGCTGGCGCTGGCGCAGGGCTTTCGTATTGCAGCGGATGACCCGCGAAACCACATTGCCACCTGCGCCGGCAGCACCGGCTGCGCTTCCGCATGGATGGACACCAAGGCGATGGCGCGGCTATGGGTGGAAACGGCGCCGGATCTGCTCGACGGCTCGCTGACGGTGCACCTCTCCGGTTGCGTCAAGGGCTGCGCCCGTCCGAAGGCGTCGGCGTTGACGCTGGTGGGTGCGCCATCAGGATATGCGCTTGTCGTAAATGGGGCGGCGAAGGATGGCGCGAATGCCTACACCGATGAAAATGGAATGAAATCCGCGCTGGAACGGCTGGCTGGCCTGGTGCGGGAAAACAAAGACGCTGGCGAATCGGCGCGGTCCTGTCTTACACGGCTGGGTGCCGCGCGCGTCTCGGCTGCGTTCGAACAGGGATAGAAATGCCTGAGTATGATTACATCCGGGATGGCAACGCCATCTATGAGCGTTCCTTCGCCATCATTCGGGCAGAAGCCGACCTTTCCGCCTTCTCCGAGGAGGAAGCCGATCTCGCGGTGCGCATGGTTCATGCCTGCGGCCTCGTCGAGGCGTCGAAGCAATTCGTGTTCTCTCCCGATTTCGTCACCGCTGCCCGCGGCGCCCTGAAGAACGGCGCGCCGATCCTCTGCGACGCCGAGATGGTGGCGCGGGGCGTAACGCGGGCGCGCCTGCCTGCAGGCAACGAGGTGATCTGTACGCTTCGCGATCCGCGCACCGCGGAACTGGCAGCCGAGATCGGCAATACCCGGTCGGCTGCGGCACTGAAGCTCTGGGGTGAGCACATGGCTGGTGCGGTCGTCGCGATCGGCAACGCGCCGACGGCGCTCTTCTATCTGCTCGAAATGCTGCGCGATGGCGCGCCGAAGCCGGCTGCGATCATCGGCATGCCGGTCGGTTTCGTAGGTGCTGCGGAATCGAAGGATGCGCTTGCCGAGAATTCCTATGGCGTGCCCTTCGCCATCGTGCGCGGTCGCCTCGGCGGCAGCGCCATGACGGCTGCAGCACTCAATTCGCTAGCGAGGCCGGGCCTGTGAGCGGGGCAGGCATGGGCCGGTTGATCGGCGTCGGCACAGGCCCCGGCGATCCGGAGCTGCTGACGGTCAAGGCCGTCAAGGCGCTGGGCGAGGCGGATGTGCTTGCCTATTTCGCCAAGGCAGGCCGCAGCGGCAATGGCCGCGCTGTTGTCGAGGGGCTGTTGAAGCCCGGTCTCATCGAATTGCCGCTCTACTATCCCGTGACCACCGAGATCGACAAGGACGACGGCGCCTACAAGAGCCAGATCACCGATTTCTACAACGCTTCTGCTGACGCAGTCGCCAGGCATCTCGAGGTCGGGCGGACCGTTGCGGTGCTGAGCGAGGGCGATCCGCTGTTCTATGGTTCCTACATGCATCTGCATGTGCGGCTTGCCGGGCGCTTCCCGGTCGAAGTCATCCCCGGTATCACCGCCATGTCCGGCTGCTGGTCGCTTGCCGGCTTGCCGCTGGTCCAGGGCGACGACGTCCTGTCGGTCCTGCCGGGCACGATGGCGGAAGGTGAGCTTGGACGACGCCTTGCCGATACCGAGGCCGCCGTCATCATGAAGGTCGGGCGCAACCTGCCGAAAATCCGCCGGGCGCTTGCCGCCTCCGGCCGGCTCGACCAGGCCGTCTATGTCGAGCGTGGCACGATGAAGAACGCGGCGATGACGGCACTTGCCGAAAAGCCCGATGACGAGGCGCCATACTTCTCGCTCGTGCTCGTTCCCGGGTGGAAGGACAGGCCATGACCGGCACGCTCTATGTCGTCGGCACGGGCCCCGGCAATGCCGAGCAGATGACGCCGGAGACGGCGCAGGCGGTCTCAAACGCGCAGGAATTCTTCGGCTACATCCCCTATCTCGATCGCCTCAACCTCAGGCCCGACCAGATGCGCATCGCGTCGGACAATCGCGAGGAGCTTGATCGCGCACAGGCGGCACTGACGCGCGCTGCTGCCGGCGCCAAGGTCTGCATGGTATCGGGCGGCGACCCCGGCGTCTTTGCCATGGCGGCTGCTGTCTGCGAAGCGATTGACAAGGGACCGGCGGAATGGAAGTCCGTCGATCTCGTGGTGACGCCCGGCGTCACCGCGATGCTGGCGGTTGCCGCGCGCATCGGCGCGCCGCTTGGCCATGATTTCTGCGCCATCTCGCTGTCCGACAACCTGAAGCCCTGGGAGGTCATCACCAAGCGGCTGAAGCTCACGGCGGAAGCCGGGCTGGTGATCGCGCTCTACAATCCGATCAGCAAGGCACGGCCCTGGCAGCTCGGCGAGGCCTTCGAAATCCTGCGCGGCGTGCTGCCGGCAACAGTGCCGGTGATCTTCGGTCGCGCCGCCGGCCGGCCGGATGAGCGCATCGCCGTCATGCCGCTCGGCGAGGCCGACGCCAGCCGCGCCGACATGGCGACATGCGTCATCATCGGTTCGTCGGAAACGCGCATCGTTGCGCGCGAAGGCAAGCCGGATCTGGTCTATACGCCGCGTTTCTATGCGGGAGACAGCCATTGATCGATGCGTTCGAGCGCGGCATCGCAGTCGCTCACCGACAGCACGTCGGTGGGCTTGCGGCGCTCGACCATGATCACCGCGATCCCCAGCCTGCGCGCAGCCGCGATCTTTCCATAAGTTGCGGCTCCGCCACTGTTCTTGGCGACGATGACGTCGATGCGATGAGCCCTAAGCAGATCGATCTCGTCCGTTTCGGCAAATGGGCCGGTGGCAAGGATCGCCGTCGCGTCCGGCAGTTTCAGGGGCGGGGTCACCGGGTCGACGCTGCGGATGACGTAGCTGTGCTGCGGCGCAGTCTCGAAATGAAAGGCCTCCTGCCGGCCGATGGCGAGAAAGACACGGCGCGGGGCGTCGCCAAGGGCCACGACCGCCTCCGCAACGGTGCCGACGCCGGTCCAGTTGTCGCCGGCTTCCGCTTGCCACTGCGGGCGCTGCAGGGCGAGCAGGCGCACCCGCGCAGCCTTTACCGCCGCGGCGGCGTTTTGGGAAATCCGGGCGGCGAAGGGGTGTGTCGCGTCGACGACCAGCGCGATCTGTTCGGCGTTGAGGAAGGCTGCGAGCCCCTCGGCGCCGCCAAAACCGCCGATGCGGGTCTTGACTGGCTGCGGGCGCGGATCGGCCGTACGGCCGGCAAGCGAGATCATGGTGTTGTAACGCATGTCACCGGCAAGGCGGGATGCCAGTTCGCGGGCCTCGGTCGTCCCGCCAAGAATGAGAATGCGAGGTTTTTCCATGGCTGAGGTGTCGAACAGCGATCCGGCCATCGTCTCCCCCTGGTTGACCATCATCGGCATAGGCGAGGATGGTGTAGCCGGTCTCGGCGACGAGGCCAAGCGGCTGATTGCCGCTGCGCCGGTCGTCTATGGCGGTGCCCGCCACATGGAGCTGACGCACTCGCTGATAAAGGGCGAGGGCCGCGTCTGGCAAAGCCCGTTCGGCCGCTCGGTCGAGGAGATCGTTGCGCGTCGCGGCAGCCCGGTGGTCGTGCTCGCCTCAGGTGATCCCTTCTTCTTCGGCGTCGGCGCCACGCTTGCGCGCCGCGTCGCCGCGCCTGAGATCCGCACGCTTCCGGCACCGTCCTCCTTCAGCCTTGCCGCCTCACGTCTCGGCTGGGCACTGCAGGAGGCAACGCTCGTTTCGCTGCACGGCCGGCCGATCGATCTAGTGCGGCCACACCTGCAGCCCGGCAACAGGGTGCTCGCTCTGACCTCGGATGGGGCGGGACCGAAGGCGCTCGCCGAGCTGCTCGCAACAAGCGGTTTCGGTCAGTCCAGGCTTACGGTTCTGGAGGCCCTTGGCGGCGCCGGCGAACGCGTGACGACGCAGATTGCCTCGCGCTTCATGCTGGGTCTGGTCCATCCGCTCAACGTCTGCGCCATCGAGGTGGCCGCTGATCAGGGCGGACGGGTGCTGCCGCTTTCGGCCGGGCGCGACGACACGCTGTTCGAACATGACGGCCAGATCACCAAGCGGGAGGTGCGGGCGCTGACCCTTTCGGCGCTGGCGCCGCGCAAGGGCGAGCTGCTCTGGGATATCGGCGCCGGTTCCGGCTCGATCGGCATCGAATGGATGCTGGCCGATCCGGCCATGCGGGCGATCGCCATCGAGGCCTCGCCGGAGCGCGCGGCGCGTGTCGGCCGCAATGCCGAGGCATTCGGCGTGCCCGGCCTTACCGTCGTCGAAGGCAAGGCGCCGGCGGCTCTCTCAGGCCTGTCGCGTCCCGATGCAATCTTTATCGGCGGTGGCGGCAGCGAGCCTGGCGTCATGGACGCAGCCGTTGCGGCGCTTGGCAGCGGCGGCCGGCTTGTCGCCAACGCGGTTACGACGGAAATGGAAGCGGTGCTGCTTCAACGCCACGCGCGGCTCGGCGGATCGCTGATCCGCATCGACATCGCCCGCGCCTCGCCGGTCGGCGGCATGACGGGATGGCGCCCGGCGATGCCGGTGACGCAATGGTCCTGGACCAAGGCCTAGAGCATGTCGCGCAAAAGTGTACCGCGGTTTTGCGACAACGGCACGCGAAAGAACATTCGCGCAAAAGGGCGGAGCGTTTTACGTCCGACTTGCGCAATTATGAGATGGCGTGGATCCACGATGCTGTGTGCAAAGGGGACGCTCCAAAACATTCGGAGAGACACATGACGGTACACTTCATCGGCGCCGGTCCGGGAGCGGCGGACCTGATCACGGTTCGCGGCCGCGATCTGATCGGGCGCTGCCCGGTCTGCCTTTATGCCGGCTCGATCGTCTCGCCGGAACTGCTGCAATATTGTCCGCCCGGCGCCCGCATCGTCGATACCGCGCCGATGTCGCTCGACGAGATCGAGGCGGAATATGTGCGCGCGGCGGAAGTCGGCGAGGATGTCGCCCGGCTTCATTCCGGGGACCTCTCGGTCTGGAGCGCGGTTGCCGAGCAGATCCGCCGGCTGGAAAAGCACGGCATCGGCTATACCATGACCCCCGGCGTGCCGGCCTTTGCCGCCGCGGCCGCGACGCTCGGTCGCGAGCTGACCATTCCGGCGGTCGCCCAGAGCCTGGTGCTGACGCGGGTTTCCGGTCGTGCCTCGCCGATGCCCAACACCGAGACGCTTGCCGGCTTCGGCGCCACCGGCTCGACCCTTGCCATCCATCTCGCCATCCATGCACTCGACCAGGTCGTTGCGGAACTGACACCGCTCTATGGCGCCGAATGCCCGGTGGCGATCGTCGTCAAGGCGTCGTGGCCGGATGAACGGGTGGTGCGTGGCACGCTTGGCACCATCGCCGCCAAGGTGGCCGAGGAGCCGATCGAGCGCACCGCGCTGATCTTCGTCGGTCTGGGACTGGAAGCGTCGGATTTCCGCGAAAGCTCGCTCTACGATCCCGCCTATCAGCGCCGCTTCCGCGGGCGCGAGTAGGCCTACTCTGCGCTCTCTTCGGGCAGCGGCTTCTGTTTCAACGGAACGCCGCGGCGTTGCTCGACGCGGTCGCGATAAAGTGCTGCCTGGCCGAGCAGCATCAGCGTCACCGGCGTGGTCATGATGACGAAGACGATGATCAGCACTTCGTGGAACACCCAGCGGCTCTGCAGCACGGCAAAACAGATGATCGAGGCGGTGCAGATGAGGATGACGCCGCCGCTGGTGGCAAGGGTCGGCGCATGCAGGCGGGTGTAGAAATCCGGCAACCTCAGCAGGCCGAGCGAGCCGATCAGCGCAATCGCCGCGCCGAGAAGAACGAGCCCGCAGACGACAATGGCGGCCCAGGTCGGAAGGTCGGTCAGATGGCTCATTCGATCAACTCCCCGCGCATCAGGAACTTGCCGAAGGCGATCGACGAGACGAAGCCGATCAGCGCGACGATCAGCGCCGATTCGAAATAAAGGCTGTTGGCGGTGCGGATGCCGAAGGATAGCAGCATCAGCATGGCGTTGATGTAGAGCGTATCGAGGCCGAGGATGCGATCCTGCGCCCGCGGTCCCTTGACCATGCGGTAGAGCGCGAAGGCCATGGCAAGCCCGATCATGATCTGCGCGATCAGGATCGACCAGATGATTGCAAGCTCAGTCATCCGAACATCTCCTTCAAACCTGCCTCATAGCGCTTCACCGTCTGCAGCCAGATCTCCTCGTTTTCCATGTCGAGCACGTGGAAGAGCAGCGACTTCCGGCGGCGGTCGTATTCGAGCCACGCGGTGCCCGGCGTCGCCGTCATGATGCAGGCGAGCAGAGCAAGCGCGTTTTCGTCTTCGAGATCGAGGTCGACCGTCAGGAAGCCCGAGTTCGGCGCCCGCCGTCCGGCGCGCAGGATCACTAGCATGACGGCAATGTTGGAGCGGATGACGTCGACGACGACGCTGGCGCCGAAGCGCAGCGTGCGCAGGATCCGGCGCGGATGCGAGTGGGCGGGATTGAGCTTCAGCGTCACCCAGCCGAGCGCGACGCTCAATATCGTGCCCATGACGATCGTGCCGGGGGCGACCGACTGGTTGAGAAGCAGCCAGATGATGAGCAGGCCGACAGACAGCAGCGGGTAGGGGAACCAGGTGCGCATCGGTTACTGCCCTCCCGCACGTGGCGCCCTGAGGACGCGCTGGGTGTAGCCCGACGGGTCGAGCAGGGAATCGGCCGTTGCCTGCATGTAGTGCATCGTCGGCCCGGCCTGCAGGCTCAGGAAGATGCAGGCGCCGAGCAGCACGACGACGGGGGCAATCTCGATGACGAAGACGCGCGGCACGGTGTTTTCGATCGAGGCCCAGAAGGTGCGGATGCCGACGCGGTTCATGGCGATCATGGCGGAGAGGCCGGACAGGATCAGCAATGTGACGTAAGTCCAGTCGGCGGCAGAAATCGCCGGCGCGGCCTCGGGGCCGGAAAGGCCGAAGAGGCCGCTCAGGATCGCGAATTTGGCGACGAAACCCGAGAGCGGCGGCAGGCCGGCGAGCAGCAGCGCGCAGAGGCAGAAGCAGAGGCCGAGCACGGCCATGGTGCCGGGAATGGCGGCACCCGCTTCATCGACTTCCTCGTCCTCGTCGGCATCGCCATAGGCTTCCATCGTCACCGCCAGAACGTCGGCGCCGGCATCGCGGCCGCGCTCCACCAGTTCGATCAACAGGAAGAAGGCCGAGATCGTCAGCGTCGAACTGACGAGGTAGAACAGTGCACCGGCAATCATGCTGGAATGCCCGAGGCCGATCGCCGCCATCAGCGTGCCCGAAGAGACGAGCACCGAATAGGCGGCAAGCCGGGCCATCGCCTGCGAGGCGAGTACGCCGATGGCGCCGAAGGCGATGGTCAGCATGCCGCCGACCACCAGCAGAGTCTGGCCGAAGCCGGCGGACACCCCGGCATTGGCGCCAAAGACGAGCAGCGACAGCCGCAGGATGACGTAGATGCCGACTTTGGTCAGCACCGCAAAGACGGCCGCAACCGGTGGCGTTGCCGCCGAATAGGCGGTGGGCAACCAGAAGCTCAACGGCCACATGCCGGCCTTGACCAGAAAGGCGACGCCGAGCACGCCGGCGCCAACTTCGACCATCTGGCGGTTCTCTGGCGAGATGGTCGCAAGCTTGACCGCGAGGTCGGCCATGTTGAGCGTGCCGGTCGCGCCATAGATCAGGCTGACACCGATCAGGAACAGCGACGAGGCGGCAAGGTTGATCGCGACATAATGCAGGCCGGCCTTGACGCGCAGCGGGCCCGAGCCGTGCAGCAGCAGGCCGTAGGAGGCCGCGAGCATGATTTCGAAGAAGACGAAGAGATTGAACAGATCCCCCGTCAGGAAGGCACCGTTGAGCCCGGCGATCAGCAGCTGGAACAGCGAGTGGAAGTGATGGCCGGCGGTGTGCCAGCGGGCGATCGAATAGACCTGGGCGGCGAGCGCCAGGCCGCTCGTCAGGCAGAGCATCAGCGCGGAGAGCCGGTCGAGCACCAGTACGATGCCGAACGGCGCCGGCCAGTTGCCGAGCTGGTAGACGCTTGTGCCCGCAAGAAAGCCTTCCGTCGAGGCGCTAGCGCGCATCAGCACCATCGAGAGCACGAAGAGGGCGAGCGTCGAGACGAAGCCCATCACGCCCTTGGCCATGCGGTTGCGCTCGTCGATCGGGATCATCGCCGCGCCGACCATCAGCGGCAAGAGGATCGGCAGGATCATCAGGTGGTGCAGCCAATCAGTCACTGCGCTGCTCCCTTCCATCGACATGGTCGGTGCCGGTGAAGCCGCGCGAGGCGAGCAGTACGACGAGGAAGAGCGCCGTCATGGCAAAGCCGATGACGATCGCGGTCAGCACCAGCGCCTGCGGCACAGGATCGGTGTAGCGCGAGAGATCGCCGACGCCGCCGGGCTCGAGAATGGGGGGCGCATTCACGCGCAGCCGACCCATGCTGAAGATGAAGAGATTGACGGCATAGGAGAGCAGCGACAGGCCGATGATCACCTGGTAGGTGCGTGGGCGGAGCAGGAGATAGACGCCCGAGGCGGTGAGGACGCCGATGGCGGCAGACAGGATGATCTCCATTACTTCGCCTCCTTTCCGGCGCGAAGGACGGCACGGGCATGGGCACGCGGAGCGCGGATCGACTGGTGCGCAAGCGCGATCAGGATGAGCACGGTTGCCCCGACCACCAGCGAGAAGACGCCGAGGTCGAAGAGGATTGCGCTTGCCAGCGGGAATTTGCCGACGATCGGCAGGGTGACATATTGCGCGTGCGAGGTCAGGAACGGATAGCCGAACAGCCACGAACCGATGCCGGTTGCCGCCGCGACGATGATGCCGATGCTCATCCAGCGCAGCGGGTGGATGCGCAGCCGCTCCTCGACCCAGCGGGTGCCGCCCGACATGTATTGCAGGATGAAGCCGATCGACATGGCGATGCCGGCCGCAAAGCCGCCGCCCGGCAGGTCGTGGCCGCGCAGGAAGAGATAGGCGGCCAGCATGCCGCTGACCGGGAACATCCAGCGCATGATGACAGATGGAACGAACAGATATTCGGCGACGCTGTCGCCCTTTGCGCGATCGGGATGATCGTCGTCGAAGGCATTTTGGACCTGCTGCTGTACCGGCGCCTCAAGGCTGTCTGCCTGAGGACGGAAGCGCAGCAACAGTGCAAAGACGGTCAGGGCCACGATCGCCAGCACGGCGATTTCGCCGAGCGTGTCGAAGCCGCGGAAGTCGACGAGGATGACGTTGACGACATTGGTGCCGCCGCCTTCCTTGTGGGCACGCTCGAGGAAATAGCTGGCGATGGTTTCGGGCATTGGGCGGGTCATCACGGTGTAGGCGATCAGCGCCACGCCGCCGCCTGCGACAATGGCCAGCAGAAAGTCGCGCAGGCGCCGCAGACGGACGCGCAGCGACAGCAATTCTGATTCCTGCGTGTCCTCGATGCGCTTGGGCAGCCAGCGCAGGCCGAGCAGGATCAGCACAGTCGTGACGATCTCGACGAGGAGCTGGGTAACCGCAAGATCGGGGGCCGACAGCCAGACGAAGGTGATGCAGGTGACGAGACCGGCGCCGCCGAGAAGCACGAGTGCCGCCAGCCGGTGGAACTTTGCCTGGTAGGCGGCCCCAACCGCGCAGGCGATGCCGATCGCCCAGAGCAGGGCGAAGGCCGGATCGATGCCGCGCACCAGAAGCGGCGGCAGTTCGAAATGATTGAGCAGCAGCGGCAGGGCGCCGGCGACGATCGCGACGAAGACCAGGAACCGCATCTGCGGCTGCAGTCGGCGCGTGCCGAGCCTCTGTTCGAGCCAGCGCGCCCACTTCCACGACAGGGTCACCAGTACCCGCTCGAAGATGCGCTGGCCGTGCAGCAGGCGGAAGACCGGCGGCCCTTCGGTGCTGGTCGCCAGATAGTTCCCCATCAGGAAATAGAGGCCGATGCCACCGAGAAGCGCCACGAAGCTCATTATCAGCGGCAGGTTCCAGCCGTGCCAGACCGAAAGGTTGTACTGCGGGGTGCTGGCACCGAGGATAGACACGACGGCTGTGTGCAGGAACGGGCCGATGGTGATGGCCGGGATAATGCCGACGACGAGGCAGGCCAGCACCAGGAACTCGATCGGCGCCCGCATCCAGCGCGGCGGCTCATGCGGGATCTTGGGCAGATCGCTCGGCGTCGGGCCGAAGAAGACGCTGTGGATGAAGCGCAGCGAATAGGTCACCGCGAACATGCCGGCGAGCGTGGCGACATAGGGCGTCATCGTATCGAGCAAATTGGCCTGGTGCGTCTCGATCGCTTCGGCGAAGAACATTTCCTTGGAGATGAAACCGTTCAACAGCGGCACGCCGGCCATCGCGGCGCTGGCGACCATGGCGAGCATTGCGGTTCCCGGCATGTAGCGTATGAGCCCGCCGAGCTTGCGCATGTCGCGCGTTCCGGTCTCATGGTCGATGATGCCGGCCGCCATGAACAGTGATGCCTTGAAGGTCGCGTGATTGACGATGTGGAAGACGGCGGCGACCGCCGCGAGCGGACTTCCGAGGCTGAGCAGCACCGTGATCAGGCCCAGGTGGCTGATGGTCGAATAGGCCAGAAGCCCCTTCAGATCCTGCTGGAAGATGGCGAAGTAAGCGCCGAGCAGTAGTGTCGTCAGGCCGGCGAGCCCGACGATCCAGAACCAGGCCTCGGTGCCGGCCATCACAGGCCAGAACCGGACGAGCAGGAACACGCCTGCCTTCACCATCGTCGCCGAATGCAGATAGGCGGAGACGGGGGTTGGTGCTGCCATCGCGTGCGGCAGCCAGAAATGGAACGGGAACTGCGCGCTCTTGGTCAAGGCCCCGAGCAGGATCAGGACCAGCATCGTGACATAGAGTGGGTGGTTGCGGATCGTATCGCCGGAGGCAAGCACGACGTCGAGGTCGTAGCTGCCGACGACGCGGCCCATGATCAAAAGCCCGACAAGCATGCAGAGCCCGCCCATGCCGGTCATCGTCAGCGCCATGCGCGCACCGTCGCGGGCGTGGGCATTGTGGTGCCAATAGCCGATCAGCAGGAAGGAGACGATGCTCGTCAGCTCCCAGAAGACCGCAAGCAGGATCAGATTGCCGGAGAGAACGACGCCCAGCATCGACCCCATGAAGGCGAGAAACAGGGCAAAGAAGCGCGGTACCGGATCCTCTGCCGCCATGTAGTAGCGGGCGTAGAGCACGACGAGCACGCCGATTGCGGTCACCAGCACCGTGAACAACCAGGCAAAGCCGTCCATTCTCAAGGTGAAGTTGAGGCCGAGCTCGGGCATCCAGGCAAGTTCATAGCGAAGAACGCCGCCGGAGGTGACGAAGGGGTAGAGGCAAACCGCAACGAGGAAGCAGAGCAGCGCGATCGCGCCTGCGAACCAGGCCGTTGCGCCGCGTTGATCGGACGGAAAGAAGATTGCAATGAGGCTCCCCGCAAACGGGGCTAGGATGAAGACAGAAAGCAATTTCCCCGCGTATTCGATCGTATCGTTCCCTTCTCTTGGGCATATTGGAGATTGGGTGCCGAAGCCCCTCAAGGACCATCGCTGACGCAACGGTCGCAGACGACGCCGTCATGGTCCGCATAGCGGTAACAGCCGTATGTTTTTATGACGATTTTCCCGGGGGCTGCCAAGCCTCGATGGCGGGAAAAATGTGAGATCGCGTCATTTTTGGCCAGCTCGAGCGCGCGCCGAACTGTCGCAGCCGACCGAAGGTGGCGTCAGGCGGCCTGCCACCTACGCTCGAAAACAAAGGTCGCAAGATCGTTGGCGCTCATCGGCCGGGCAAAGGCATAGCCCTGAAGGCCGTGGCAGCCGAGCTCCTGCAGAATGCGGGCGTGCTCGAGCGTTTCGACGCCCTCGGCGATCACCTCGATGCCGAGCGAGGTGCCGATATCGATGATCGATTCGACGAGGCGCCTTTCGGCCGGCGAGTTCAGGATCGGCAAAATCAGCTGGCGATCGATTTTCAGGCGCCGCGGGGTCAGCTTCAGCAGGCTGAGGATGGAGGCATAGCCGGTGCCGAAATCGTCGATCTCGATATCGATGCCGAGTTCCTTGATCCGGCGAATGTTGGACAGCACCGTGACGTCGCTCTCGTCGAAGGAGATCGATTCCAGCAACTCGAAGGACAGGCGGCCGCGCGGGATCTGCAGCTGTTCGAGACGGCCGATCAGCCCCTCGTCGTGCAGGCGGGCATAGGAGAGGTTGACCGAGATCTTCGGGATGTGGATGCCATTGGCCTCCCAGCGATAGATCTGGAACAGCGCCTGCTCCAGGATCGCCTGGTCGATGGAGGCGACGACGTTGATGTCTTCGGCGGTCTTGAGAAAGGTGTGGGGACCCAGCAATCCCTTGGTCGGGTGGTCCCAACGTGCAAGCGCCTCGACGCCGATGACCTCAAGCGTGTTCGGGCAGAACTGCGGCTGGAAATGCGCGATGAATTCCTTGTGTTCCAGACCGCGAAGGATCTCGTCGGCGGTCTGCTTGGTCTTGAACACGGCAGTCTTCAGGTCGCCGGTGAAGGTCTCGTGCCGATTGCGGCCGCGGCGCTTGGCCTCGTAAAGGGCGATGTCGGCATTGACGAGGATCTGCGCCAGGTCGTCGGTCGGCTTGGTCTGCGCCGCGATGCCGATGCTGACGCCAATGCGGCATTCCTGGTCCTTGTAGCGAACCGGAACGCTCATTGCCTCGATGATGCATGACGCCAGCCGGGCGTCGGGCTCGGCGCTGTCCTCCGGGCGGACGAGGACGAATTCGTCGCCGCCGATGCGAGCGACAAAGTCCTTCTCCTTGGCGTTGGTGCGCAGCAGTTCGGCTGCATGCCGCAGGATTTCGTCACCGGCCGCATGCCCCAGCGTGTCGTTGATCTGTTTGAAGCGATCGAGATCCATATGAAAGATGCTGAGCCTTGCCTCCGCTTCGAAGTGATGGCTTCTGTCTGCGAGTACCTGGTCGAGGAAGCGCCGGTTCGGCAGGCCGGTCAGCGGATCGTGCAGGGCATTGAACTCCATGCGGTAGCGCGCGGCCTCCAGTTCGGCGCTGTGCGCCTCGGCCTGGCGCTTGGCTTCCGACAGGGTTGCGCGGGTCTTGATGTCGGCGGTCACGTCCCAGTTGACGCCGACGATCTTCTTGCGCCCATCGGCGCCGTCATAGGTCGAGCCGATGGCGCGGATATGCCGGATGGTGTCATCCGGTAGCCGGATTCGAAACTCGGAATTGTAGGCGCTGCCCGCCGCAAGGGCTTCGGCGAACTCCTCTTCCGCGCGGTCAATGTCGTCGGGATGCAAGGTCGTCTTCCAGTCGTCATAGGCCTTGCGCACCGATCCGGTCTTTCCGTAGAGCTCCTTCATCCGCTCGTCCCAGAGCAGCTTGCCGCTGGCGATGTCGAGTTCCCAGATGCCGATCTGCGAGCTGTCGAGCGCGATCTTCAGGCGGTGCGACAGTTCCTGCAATTGCGCCTTGCTGTGCCTGAGGGCGCGAATATTGTTCTGCCGCTCGCTCATCAGCCGGCCCGTCAGCAGCATCGGCAGGATGATCATCAGGCCGCCGGCAACGATCAGCGCGCGGATGAACCAGGCATTGCGGGGCGTGTGCGGCCAGCCGCCTTTGGGAACGGCGGCGATGTGCCAGGAGCCGCCGGGAAGCAGGACGGTCATATCAACCGGCGCCTGACCAAAAACCTTGGGGTCGCCGAAGAAGGCCGTTCCACTGCTGCCCGTCCCGTCGCGGCCGGTCATCGCGATATCAATGCCCAGCTTGGAAGAGAGGAGACCGCTGTCATTGTAGAGACGATCGACATCGATGACGGCAGAGACGATGCCCCAGAAGCGATTGCTGCCTCCGCCGGCATCGATCGATACCGGGAAGCGGCCAATCAGTCCGCGCCCGCCCTGCACGAGATCCACCGGGCCGGCGAGAACCATCTTGCCGGTGTCCCTTACCTTCATGACGGCGGCGCGCTGGGCATCGTTCTTGCGGTAATCGAGCCCGATCGCCCTTTCATTGCCCTGCAAGGGATAGGCCATGCGCACGATGAGGTTCGGCGCCGCGGCGATGCTGCGCAGCTGCGAGCGCTCTGTGAAGATGCTGCGCGAAAGAGCTGCAAAACGCTCCTGGTCCATACCCGGTTCGGTCACGATGGTGCCGATCAGGCCCCGTACGAGCTGGATATTGCCGTTGATGCTGGCCTCGAGTTTGGAGCGGATCGGGTTGAGCTCGTCGGCGACTTGAGATCGCATGCGGGCTTCGGAGACCACCTGGTTCTGATTGTCCGCAAGAATGCCGGCCGCGAGAACAACGAAAGAGGCGATGATCGCGGGAAGGTAGTTCGGCGTCAGAACTCTGGAAAGTTTCTTCTTCCCGAGGTGGAAGATATGTCTGGCAAGCACAAGATCACCCCGGCGGTGTGCGAATGATACGAAACGACCGGGATGATCCCAAATTGGTATTAACAATTGTGTTTTAGTTCCGGCTTTTATGCTTGCCGGGAGGTCATTTTGCCGTCTTCCGCTCGGGCAGTTTCTTGCGCTTGGTTTCCGCAAGTTCTTCAAGCTCGCTTTCGGTCATGGATTTTTCCATTTCGCGTGACGCGCCCTTGAGTTCGGATTTCTTCATGTCTCCGCGTTTGGCGGCAAGGGCTGCACCGGCCGCCTTTTGCTGTGCCTTGGATTTTGCAGGCATGTCGCATCTCCTTGCGTGCGTTCGAATAGCTCAAACGCCGATCGATCGCGCCGGTTCCGCGCTTTACAGCGCCGTGCGTCAAATAAGACGCGCGAAGGACGCTGTAACGCTTTAAATTTGCTACATAATTTTATCCTTAAACCGGATCCGATTTAAGGAATTATGCAGTCGATCACGATCTGCCATCGATCATCGCCTGCAAGGTCTCCAGCCGGTCGGCCTCATGCGGGAGCTTGTCCTGACGCAGCCGTGCAATACGGGGAAAGCGCATGGCAACGCCCGACTTGTGCCGGGTCGACCGGTTCAGCCCCTCGAAGGCGACCTCGACGACGAAGCCGAAATCGGGTTCGGCCCGCACGGCCCGGACCGGGCCGAAGCGCTCGATGGTATTATCCCGGACGAAGCGGTCGAGAATTTCCAGTTCGGCATCGGTAAAGCCGAAATAGGCCTTGCCCACCGGCACCAGCGTTTCCGTGCCGTCGATCTTAGTCCAGACGCCGAAGGTGAAATCGGAATAGTAGCTGGAGCGCTTGCCGTGGCCGCGCTGCGCATACATCAGCACCGCATCGACGTTAAAGGGCGCGCGCTTCCATTTGAACCAGGGACCCTTGGCGCGGCCGGCGGTATAGGGCGAATCCAGCCGCTTCAGCATGATGCCTTCGATGACGGGATCGGGCGGATCGGATCGGAGCTGGTCGAGTTCCTCCCAGGAGGAAAACGGCACGAGCGGGGACAGGTCGAAATGCTGCGGCGAGGCCCGTTCGACAAGGTCGCTCAATATCGCCCGTCGTGCCAGGAAACCCTCCGCCCGAACGTCGGTTTCGCCCGCAAAGAGCACGTCGTAGGCGCGGATGAAGGCGGGGTATTCGTCCAGCATCTTGCGGCTGACGGACTTGCGGTTCAGCCGTTGCTGCAGGTCAGAAAAGGTCCGGGTGGCACGGTTGGTGCGGGCGGTGCCTCCGACCAGCAGTTCGCCGTCGATGATGCCGGAAAAGTCGGCCGCCTCCAGCACATCAGGGAAGGCACCGGAGATTTCGTCGCCGCTGCGCGAGTAGAGCCGTGTGGTCCCACCGATATTGGCGAGCTGCACGCGGATGCCGTCCCACTTCCATTCGGCGGCAAAATCCTTCGGGTCGAGCCCGTCGAGGTCGCCTTCGCCGACAGGAGTGGCAAGCATCACCGAATGGAAGACGGCGGGCGTCGAAAGCACCGGCCTTTCCGCCTCTCCCGCCAGCCATTGGAAGAGCGGCAGATAGGGCGGAGCGAGCCCGTGCCAGAGAGTTTCGATTTCGCTGACGTCCTTTCCACCCATCTCGGCCAGAGCCTGCTTTGCGAGCTTGGCGGAGACGCCGATGCGCAGGCCGCCGGTCACGAGTTTCAGGAAGGCGAAGCGCGCCGATGTGTCGAGCCGGTCGAGCATGTCGCGAACGACACTGCGCACATTGGCGCGGCCGGTCGCCTGCAGCTTTTCGATCGCGTCGCCGAGCGGAATGTCGTCGAGCACCACGCCTGCAGGCGGCTCCCAGACCAGCGACACGGTCTCGGCAAGGTCACCGACATAATCGTAGGAATAGCGGAACAGCACCTCGTCCATGCGTTCGAGCAGAAGGTCACGGATCATCGCCGGCTTGACGGTTGCAAGCGAGAGCGTGCCGGCGATCGCGGCGAGCGCATAGCCGCGGCTCGGATCAGATGTAGTGCGGAAATAATCCGCCAGCAGCCGGATCTTGGCGTTGCGCTGCGGGGTGAGCACGAGGCGGTCGAGCAGTTCGGCGAAGGCCTTCATCGCTCACTCTCCCTCGTCGTCATAGCCGACGAGATGCAGCGGTCGCGCGGCGATGCCTTCGAGCTCGCACCAGCGCACCAGCGCCTCCTCGCGGCCATGGGTAACCCAGACTTCCGCCGGGCCGATCTCACGGATCGTTTGCGTCAGTTCTGGCCAGTCGCAGTGGTCGGAGATCACCAGCGGCAGCTCGACGCCGCGCTGCTTGGCCCGTTGCCGGATCATCATCCAGCCTGAAGCGAAGATCGCCAGGGGATCGACGAAGCGCCGCGCCCAGCGGTCGGCGAAGGCTGCGGGCGGGCCGATGACGACGGTGCCGGAAAAATCCTGCTTCTCGTCGGCGGCAAGCGTCGCCGGGCGGATTTCACCGAGATCTATGCCTTCGCCACGATAATAATCACAGAGCTTCTGCAAGGCGCCGTGGATGTAGATCGGCTGGTCGTAGCCCTGCTCGCGCAGAAGGGCGATCACCCTCTGCGCCTTGCCGAGCGCATAGGCGCCGACCACATGGGTGCGCTCGGGAAACTGCTTCAGCGACGTCAGCAGCTTCTGCATCTCGGTGCGGTCGTCCGGGTGGTGGAAGACCGGCAGGCCGAAGGTGGCCTCGGTGATGAAGACGTCGCATGGAACCGGTTCGAACGACAGGCAGGTCGGGTCGCGGCGTCGTTTGTAATCGCCCGAGACGACGATGCGCGTGCCCTTCGCCATCACCGAAATCTGCGCCGAGCCGAGCACATGGCCTGCGGGGTGAAAACGCACCTCGACGCCGTTGACGACCATCGTCTCGCCCAGGGCAACGGCCTGGCTCGTGCCGCAGAAACCGTCGCCATAGCGGATGCGCATGATATCGAGCGTTTCGCGGGTGGCGAGCACCTGACCGTGGCCGGCGCGAGCGTGGTCGGAATGGCCATGGGTGATCAGGGCGCGATCGACCGGCTGCACCGGGTCGATGTAGAAATCCCCGATCTCGCAATAGAGACCTTTCGGGGCTGGATAGAGCAGGGCGTCCGGTTTCATGGCCATAAAGATAGCCGGCGAACGCATGTCCGCCAGCTATCGCAGCAAAGTTTTTCGAACGGTTGGACAAGCCGGTCCGTTCGGGGTGACATCAGTCGTGCAGCGCCAGCGTGTCGCCGATCAACTTCAGGGTTTTCGCTGCATCGATGTCGATGCAAGCTTTCTGGCTCGGCAGGTTGTCCCACGGGCTCGGCGGGAACAGCCGGCTGTCGGGCTTCTGGATCGTCTGGCCATCGGCAAGGCCGCCGCAGACGACGCGGATGACGCCGCTGCGCACCTTGAACAGGTCCGGCGCCACGACATAGGCACAGGCGCAGCTGTCATGCACGACCATACCGTCAGGCACATGCTGCTCGTAGAAGGTGATGTAGAACTGCGAGATGTCGGAGAGCAGCTGTGCCGGCGCTCCGCCGCGTGCGGCGATGTCGGCGAGCATGGCCTTGGTCATCACCGTCTTGGTGGTGACATCGAGACCGACGACCGTAACCGGCCACGGCGCCGTCATGACGACGTCGGCTGCCTCGGGGTCGCCATGGATATTGGCTTCGGCGGCCGGCGTGATGTTGCCGTTGACGTCGAAGGCGCCGCCCATGATCACCACTTCGCGCACCAGCGGCGCAAAATCCGGATCTTCGCGCAGTGCCAGCGCCAGGTTGGTCATGCGACCGACGGCAATCAGCGTCACTTCGCCGGGATTGGCGCGGACGGTGTCGATGATGAAGCGGTGCGCCGGGCGGGGATCGACGGGCAGGTCGATGGTCTCGGGCACGTCGATGTTGCCGAGGCCGTCATCGCCATGAATAAAGGTCGGCCAGCCGACATGCGGCCGATCCGGATTGAAGGTCTTGTCGAGACCTTTTGCGACCGGTGCCTTAATGCCCCACTCGCGCTTCAGGAACAGCGCATTGCGCGTCGTCGTTTCGACCGAGGCGTTGCCGAAGACCGTCGTAATGCCGATGAGGTCGATATCCGGGTGGCGGTGGAGGAAGAGGAGGGCCATCGCATCGTCGATGCCCGGATCCGTATCAAAGATAACCTTGTGCATGTGTTCTTCTTTTCTTTTTCTTGCGTTTGACGGGTCGCAATGGAGGCAAGATGCCTGCGAAAGTCAATCACCCTTCGATCCCTATCGAACACGCCCGATGTCGAAGCTGAAGATGTCTTTTGGGCGAGCTCCTCTGTTCTTCCCGTTCGTCTATGGCGCGCGGCGCTTAAACTTTCTGAAAGGTGCAGCGCCTATCCTTGCAAGGCGCCTTCGGGCTTTTGTTACAGTTCCTGAAATGACAGCGGAGCCATTCTCGTGAAGGCTATTCTCGGCAACTTGCGCCCATCGAAGAGGCTGGTCGTCATCCTCGCCGCGGCGTTCGGCGTGTCGGCTGCCTCAGGTGCTGCCGCCGTCTATGTCGGCCGCGACGCATTGATGGAGCGGATTTCCAAGCCCGCCACCTCCGGCCTCGAATGCACCCTGGTCAGAACCATCAAGCTCGGCCATCACGGTCAGCGCTGGGTCCGCATGCACATCAAGACGGATCGTGCCGACGGCGAAGCGCGCATGCGCACGGCGCTTCGCGTGGTCGGTGCTCTCTCCAAGACGGAAAATGCCGAGCTTTACCAGGTGGTCGTTCTCGATGCGGCCGGACCGGAAGAGCGCGCCCAGGTTCGGGGTGCGGCGATCGGCGCGCAAGTTCTCTTTGCACCGGGCCCGCAGAGCGTGCCCGGTATGGATGAACCGTTCCGCGCGTCCTACAATGACGGCACGGCAAACTCGGCCGGCTTCTTTCATGGCAACACCATCGATCTTTCCGTGGGTGACATCCGCGGCATGATGGCCGGCATGGACGATCGGTCGCCCTGCATCGATCCGAATGCTGTCGCCGTCGAGGGCGAGGCGGCACCGGACGCCACGGCGCAAGAGCACAAGGTCGAGAGCGCCGAAGCGCCTGCAGGCCACTGAAGCGCCGTTCTCGCGCAGCGCGCTGTCACTCCATCATTGAAAATGAAAAAAGCCCGCCGCAATCGCGCCGGGCTTTGTCTTGTGCCGTTATGACTTTGATCAGTCGGCCTTGTTGCGGCGCGCCGGGAACAGGATGATGTCGCGGATCGACGGCGCGTTGGTCAAAAGCATGATCAGGCGGTCGACGCCGATGCCGAGGCCGCCTGCCGGCGGCATGCCCTGGTCGATGGCATCAAGGAACTCGTCATCGAGCTGCTTTGCCTTTTCGCCGCGGGCATGGGCCTGCTCCAGCTGCTCGACCATGCGGGCGCGCTGCTCTTCCGGATCGTTGAGCTCCGAGAAGGCGTTGCCGAGTTCCCAGGTGTTGCAATAGGTCTCGAAACGCTCGACGAGGCGCGGCTCGCCCGGCACTTCCTTGGCGAAAGGCGAGATGTCCTTCGGGAAATGCGTGACGTGGGCCGGCTGGATCAGCGTCGGCTCGACCTTTTCTTCGAAGATGAAGGCGAGGCACTCGCCCCAGGTCCAGTCCTTCTCGACTTCGAACCCGGCAGCCTTGGCGGCCGCACGGGCTTCCTCGTCGGTCTTCATCGCCAGGAAGTCGATACCGGTCGCTTCCTTGACGGCATCCGGCATCGGCACGCGGCGGAACGGACCCTTGAAGGAGATTTCCTTGTCGCCGAACATGAATTCGGTCGAGCCGTGGATCGACAGAGCGAGCTTGGTAAACAGCCGCTCGACGAGGTCCATGATGTCCTCGTAGTCGGCATAGGCCCAGTAGCATTCCATCATGGTGAATTCGGGATTGTGCCGGGTCGAGACGCCTTCGTTGCGGAAGTTGCGGTTGATCTCGAACACCTTGTCGGTCAGGCCAGATACCAGCGTGCGCTTCAGATACAGTTCCGGCGCAATGCGCAGGAACATGTCGAGCTTCAGCGTGTTGTGGTGAGTCTTGAACGGCTCGGCCGTCGCACCGCCATAGACCGAATGCAGCATCGGCGTTTCGACTTCCATGAAGCCGTCGTCTTCCATGAAGCGGCGGATGCCGGAAACGATCTTGCTGCGCTGCTGGAAGCGCAGCTTCGATTCCTCGTTGGTCATGATGTCGAGGTGGCGCTTGCGGTAGCGCAGCTCGATATCCGACAAGCCATGCCATTTTTCGGGCATCGGCAGCAGCGACTTCGTCAGCATGGTGATCGTCTGCGCGTTGATCGTCAGTTCGCCGCGCTTGGTGCGGCGCACGACGCCGGTGACACCGATGATGTCGCCGATGTCGATCATCGGCAGCAGTGCGCGTGCGTCTTCAGGCGTGGTGTCCTTGTGGCTGAAGATCTGGATCTTGCCGGAGGCATCATGGATATCCATGAACATGCCGGAGTTGCGCGACGAGTAGACGCGGCCGGCGACGGTGACGACGTCCTGCGTCTCGGTGTCCAGCTCCAGGTTCTCGTACTTCGCCGCAAGTTCGGCATTGGTCATCGTGCGGTGGAAATGCGCCGGATAGACGTCGCCGATCTGTTCGCGGAGCAGCTTCAGCTTCTGCGCGCGCACTTCCGTCACATCGGAGGAGAGGGCTGTTGTTTCGGTCTTGTCGTTCATCGTCCTGTCCTTACTTTCCGCTGCCGGCCATCGAGGCGGCGACCTGGCCTGCAATCTTCAACCGCTGGCGCACGACCGAGCGGCCGAGCAGTTCCATGCTGTCGAAGAGCGGCAGCGACCGCGACGAACCGGAAACCGCCACGAACAGCGGTGCCAGCACGACCTTGAGCTTCTTGCCCATGCGGTCGGCGATCGCGCGTAGTTCCGCTTCGATCGTTTCCTTGTTCCATTCGAGGATCTTTTCCAGATCCGGCTGTACCGTGTTGAAGATCTCGACCAGTTCTTCCGGGCTCGACTTGATCTTGGCGAAGGCCGCCGGCTCGAGGCCGAGGTCGGACTTCAACAGGAAGTCGGCAAGGGCCGGCAGTT
Organism: Ensifer canadensis; assembly: GCF_017488845.2. Taxonomy (NCBI): domain Bacteria; kingdom Pseudomonadati; phylum Pseudomonadota; class Alphaproteobacteria; order Hyphomicrobiales; family Rhizobiaceae; genus Ensifer; species Ensifer canadensis. Next base: position 3,210,172 of record NZ_CP083370.1, on the reverse strand, counting down.
CGCCGAGCTTGGAGATGCGCGACTGCGACAGCTTCAGGCCCTGCTTCAGGCGATCGTTCTCGGACGCCCAGGCAAGCACCCGGCCGAGGAATTCGTCGTCGCTCAGCTTCTCGCGGATCCAGCGGCCGTTCAGCCAGTCGAGCTTCTGGATGTCGAAGATCGCGCCCGACTTCGACAGGTTGTCGGGGTCGAACTTTTCGGCAAGCTCGGCCATCGTCATCAGTTCCTCGCCTTCGGCGATCTGGATGAAGAACAGGCCGAGGAAATTCATCAGCGCTTCCGGCAGGTAGCCGAGCGCCGAGTAGTAGGAGATCGACGTCGGGTTCTTGCGCTTCGACAGCTTCGATTTGTCGGCATTGCGCATCAGCGACAGGTGCATGAACACCGGCGGCGTCAGGCCGAGATACTGATAGATCAGGATGTGCTTCGGCACGGAGGCCAGCCACTCCTCGCCGCGCGCGACGTGGGTGATCTTCATCAGGTAGTCGTCGACGACGTTCGCCATGTGGTAGGTCGGCATGCCGTCGGCCTTGAGCAGCACCTGCATGTCGACCGAATCCCACGGGATCTCGACGTCGCCATAGACGCCGTCGGTGAACTTGCAGGAGCCCTCGGTCGGGATCTTCATGCGCACGACATGCGGCTCGCCGGCATCGACGCGGCGGGTCACTTCTTCGGCTGTCAGGCTCAGGCAGTGGCCGTCATATTTCGGCTGCTTGCCGGCGGCGCGCTGGCCCTCGCGCATCTGTTCGAGCCGTTCCGGTGTGCAGAAACAGCGGAAGCCGTGGCCGTTGTTCTCGATCTGGCGAACGTAGTCGAGATAGATGTCCTTGCGGTCGCTCTGGCGGTAGGGGCCATAGGGGCCGCCGACGTCAGGGCCTTCCGACCATTCGAGCCCGCACCATTTCAGCGCATCCAGAACCTTCTGCTCAAACTCCGGCGTCGAGCGTGTGGCGTCGGTATCCTCGATACGAAGGATGAAGGTGCCGCCGTGCTTCTTTGCGAAGAGATAGTTGAACAGTGCGATATAGGCGGTGCCGACATGCGGCTCGCCGGTGGGGGAGGGTGCGATGCGTACCCGAACTGCTGAATCTGCCATGGTCTTTGCCCGTTTGACGTGCTTCTCGCCCCTTGCCGGAAGACAAGTCCGGCCGCCGGGCGCGCATTTTATGGGAAGGAAAGGCCCGTAGGGGTGCCGCACCAGCGGTATCGGCGGGCTATTCCAGTCGGCTCGCGTGAGACCATAGAACATGGAGCATGTCAACGGAAAGTGGATCACGCCGGTTTTTGTTGACACTGCCGATGGCTGGTTATATTGAACCGTGAGGTTATTTAACTGAAAGGTTTTTTAGGAAATGCCGGAAGATCGCCTGTCGACCACGCTCTCAGCCCTTGCCGACCCCACGCGCCGGGCGATTCTCGCCCGGCTCTCTCTCGGCGAGGCCTCTGTCGGCGAACTGGCGGAGCCGTTCGAGATGAGCCTGCCGGCGGTTTCAAAACATCTGAAAGTTCTCGAGCGCGCCGGGCTGATCAGCCGCGGCCGCGAGGCGCAATGGCGCCCCTGCCGGCTCGAAGCGGCACCCTTGCGCGACGTCAACAGCTGGCTCGACAGCTACCGCCGCTTCTGGGAAGAGAAGTTTGATCGTCTCGACGCCTATCTGCAGGAGTTGCAGAAGGTGGATCCGGACGCCGGGAAAAACTGATCTCAGCGATCTTGCTGGCGCAGCTTGGCTGCGCTACACATCCCGTGTCGAAAAAGGCAGGACCGGATATGGTAAGCCCGGTCCCTTCGTCACCGTACGAGCGGTTGCGAAGCTCTGCTCGAACCTGATCGTTCGAACCCGCGGCGTGGTTCCGATGCATCCGCATCGGTCCGCGGCGGGGTGTATCCAGATCAGACGCAGTCCGCCGCGTTTCTCAAAACACGGAGACTGCATATGCGACTGAACCATCTCGACCTTCACAGCCCCGTCGTTACCGAAACGGCGACATTCTTCATCGAACATCTTGGCTTCACGCTTGTCGAAACGCGCGGCAAGGATGCCTTTTATCGCCTGGCAGACGATGCCGGCATGGTGCTGGTGATCAGCCCGCCGATCGCCAAGCTTGGCGGTGGCGACCAGGTCAGCCTCGGTCTTCAGACCTACCATATCGGCTTCCTGCTGCCCGAGCGATTGGCAGTCGAGGATGCCTATCGGCGCATCCTGCCGAGCGGCATCCGCATCACCGAACCGGAAGAGCGGCATGGCGCCTATGTCTTCTATATGGTCATACCCGGCAACATCCTCGTGGAGATTGGGCAACGTCCCGACGCCTGAAGCAACCGGAACGATTTACCGGATGAGGCGTTATCCGTTCGAGAGGCGCGGGCTGTGCCAATCGGACATGACGAAGGCGGAGAACACGGGAATTTTTCCGATTTCTTCCCGTGGCCAACGAAACGGCAGTCGAGCGCCACTGCATGTTTCCTTAAATGCTATTCGATATAAGCATCAAAACATGCAGCAATTCAAAGCGCGACAGCGACCTTTGCGCGTCTCGTAAGACGCGCGGCGCTGTAGCGTTCTCACAAACGCCCGCAGCAAGATGGCCTGCATCCCCTGTGATGCAGGTCTTTTTTCGGCGCAACGAAAAGGCGGGGCTGGTGGCCCCGCCTTTCCAGTTTTGTTCGTGGCAACGCCTCAGTGCAGCTTGCCGGCGGCCTTCTTTCGCAGCCGCGCATTGCGCGCCACGATGTTGAGAACCTCCACCAGCGCCGAGAAGGCCATGGCGGCGTAGATGTAGCCCTTCGGCACGTGCAGGCCCATGCCTTCGGCGATCAGCGTCGTGCCGATCATCAAGAGGAAGGCGAGCGCCAGCATGACGATCGTCGGGTTCTTCTCGATGAAGTTGGCAAGCGGCGTCGCGGCAACGAGCATCACGGTGACGGCGGCTAGGACGGCGACGACCATGATCGGCAGATGCGGCGTCATGCCGACGGCGGTAATGATGCTGTCGACCGAGAAGACGAGGTCGAGCAGCAGGATCTGGCCGATCGCCGCGCCGAAGCTGTTGATCGCCGAAGAAGCGATGAAGTCTTCGCCGTGGTCGCTCGGATCGACGCTATGGTGGATTTCCTTGGTCGCCTTCCAGACGAGGAAAAGACCGCCGGCGATCAGGATCATGTCCTTCCACGAGAAGCCGTGTCCGAAGACCTCGAACACCGGCGTGGTCAGCTTGACGATCCAGGCGACGGTGCCGAGCAGGGCGAGGCGCATGACGAGCGCCAGGGTAATGCCGATGCGGCGGGCCCTCTCGCGGTGTTCGGCCGGCAGCTTGTTGGTGAGGATGGAGATGAAGATCAGGTTGTCGATGCCGAGAACCACCTCCATGACAACCAGTGTTATGAGGGCGACCCAGGCGGCTGGGTCCTGGGCAAGCGACATTATCCCCTGCATCGGCGATCTTTCCTTTTTCGGTGGCGCGTCGTCGCGCAAGAATCGCGGCAGTATTTAAGCAACATTGCGAAAGTGACAAGCGCCGCCGGCCATTTGCGGCGGCGCTTTACCGTTTACGCTTGGATCGGAATCCACATTTCGACCACCCCCATGCCCGAATGCGGGTCGAAACGATCATCATAACGCTCGATGAGATCAGGCGTTTGGCCATGCTGAAGACCGGACTCCGGCAGCCAGGTGCCGAAGATATGGTGCGCCGTCGTGGCGATCGACGAGATATGGCCGCGGTGCAGGAACACGGCGTAACGCTGCTTCGGCAGCTTCATGGTGGTAAAGCCGGCGGGCAGGGCGCCGGCGTCGTCGACTTCTGCTGCCGCCATATAGCGAAATGTCCCGGCTTCGCCATCGCTCTGGCTGCAGACGCCGTAGGCGACGTTGCCCTTCTGTCCGGGGATGTTGCCGAAGTGGGTATTGAAGCGCTGCCACAGCGAGGGAATGCCTTCGGTGCGGCCATAGGCGTAGGTTTCGGCAAGGCCGGCCAAAAGCAAAGGCGGGCTGTCTTCGAAGCGCGGTGGGTCCAGTTTGAGGAGGCGGGTGTCGTCCATTCTGATAGGCTCCGTCAGTGCGATGTTGCTGAGGTGCCCTTGCTTGCGCACGGTCTCCGGCGTGACGCCGAACTGCTCGCGAAAGGCACGGGTGAAAGCCTCGTGCGAGCCGTAGCCCGCTTCGAGGGCCACCGCGAGAATGCTGGACGAGCCGTCGGCAAGGTTTCGTGCGGCGCCGCTCAGCCGCCGCGCACGGATATAGGCGCTGATGGAGCGACCGGTCACCAGTCCGAAGACGCGCGACAGGTGAAAGCGCGAAAGGCCGGCAGCCTCGGCGATCTCCTCCAGCGATATATCCCTGGCGAAATGGCTCTCGATGAACCAGATCGCCCTTCCGATAGCACTCATGTTCACTCCCGTGGCAGACAGCCCATGCTCATAGGGTCTTGCCGCAAGGCGTGCTTGATCGCAATTGCTGGATTGAAGGCTAGCCCGAACGAATGAGCCCCTTGGCTTGGCTCAGTCCGTCTTCTTCTTCGGTCCATAGGCGGCCATGAAGACGCGGACGGCCGCGGCAACCGTGCCCTCGATCTGCTCTCGCGGCGGCGCCGAGCACATTCCGCCGAACAGGCGGTGCTTGAACAGCCCGGCCTGGGCCATCTCGATGAACTGCCTGGCCGCTACTTCCGTGTTGTCGATGTCGAGCGTGCCTGTTGGAACCTGCCGGTCGAGATAGGTCTTGAGGACCGTATAGCCGTTTTCGGGCGCCTCGCTGAAGAAGCGTTCCGCCAGATGCGGCATCCGGTCGATCACGCCGATCACCATGCGCATGGAGCGGATCGTGGCCTCGGAGGTGATGCTGCTCGTCAGGGTGACGCCGAAATCGTAGAGCGCCTCCTCGACGTCTTCGTGGTCGTTGAGTGCATGCTTGGCGGTCTGGATCACCAGGGTCTTGCCCTGGATGATCAGCGCCTTGAACAGGTCTTCCTTGTTTTCGAAGTAGACGTAGAGCGTGCCCTTCGAGACGCCGGCCTCGCGGGTGATATCGTTCATGCTGGCGGCGTCGAAGCCCTGGCTCATGAAGACCCGCCGCGCGCCCTCGAGAATCTGTTGGCGCTTGGCAGGGTCTTCACCCGCCGCATGGCGTCCGCTGCCGGGACCAAGCTGGTCGTCCGCGCCGTTATCAGGCCGGAAGGTCTCGTTTTGCTCGGTCTTTGCTGGTTCCATGATTGCCGTCTGCACCCGTCCCGTTCGCATTAATTCTCGTCCATCGAACTACCCGGTTCGATTCCCTCTTGATATGCGACGTCAAAGCGACTAAGTCAAGCTTCGATCGAACCGAACGGTTCAGTTCAGTCACCCCTCATTAACCAGGCCGGTATCCATGTCCGCATCCAAAACGTCCAGCGCCGCTCGCGTTCGCCCTGTCGGCGAGGATTTTGAAGTTCCGCAGACCCATGAGGCCGAGCCCGAGGCCGAGGGGGCGACTGCCGAGGCGCCGGCAGCGGTGCAAGAGCCTGCTGTCGAGGCCGCTTCGAAAAAGAAGAAGCGCAGCCCGATCTTGCCGGTTCTCGGCCTTGTCGCGCTCGCTGGCGCCGGCTGGTATGGCTATGACTGGTGGACCAATGGCCGCTTCATGGTTTCGACTGATGACGCCTATATCGAAGGCGACATTGCCACGATCTCTCCGAAAGTGTCGGGCTATGTCGCCAAGGTCGACGTCGTCGCCAACCAGAAGGTGAAGGCCGGCGATCCCATGGTCACGCTCGATGACGGCGACTACCGTATCGCGGCCGAGCAGACCGAAGCCCAGATCGCCACCCAGAAGCTGGCGCTCAGCCGTTTCGACGCGCAGATCGCAGGGGCGATGGCGAGCCTTGCCCAGGCCGAAGCCCAGAAGAACGCTCTCGAAGCAACGGTGCGCGGCGCCGAACTCGCGCAGAAGCGCGCGAGCGACCTCCAGTCCAAGGACGTCGGCACCGTTGCTTCGCGCGACAATGCCGACGTGGCTCTGGATCAGGCTCGGGCGAACCTTGCCGGCGCCGATGCCAACATCGCGGCTGCGAACGCCAACATCACCGTGCTGCAGGCGCAGCGCTCAGAGGCGGAAAGCCAGATCCGCTCGCTCGAACTTGCCCGTGACAAGGCCAACCGCGACCTCGGCTTCACCGTCTTGAAGGCGCCCTATGACGGCGTCATCGGCAACGTCGCCGTCCAGGTCGGTGACCTCGTTTCCGCTGGCCAGCGACTGGCCGCGCTCGTGCCTGTCGACCAGCTCTATATCGACGCCAACTTCAAGGAGACGCAGATCGCCCATCTGGTCCCCGGCTCGAAGGTCAAGGTCCATATCGACGCCTATGACGAGCACGCGGTCGAAGGCACGGTTGCCTCGATCGCGCCGGCATCCGGCTCGGTGTTCTCGCTGCTGCCGGCGGAAAACGCCACCGGCAACTTCACCAAGGTGATCCAGCGTGTGCCGGTGCGCATCACGCTGCCGGCCGATGTGCTGGCGGAAGGCCATCTGCGGGCGGGCTTGAGCGTCGTCGTCGATGTCGACACGCGCACGGCGCCCGACGAGACCAAGGTCGCCGCCACGAAGTAATCGGGCCTGACGCGCCGGCGTGTTCTTTTGAACGCGCCGATGCGCCTTTACACGCAGGGAGTGGCTCAGATGGCCGCAACGGCAACAGCAGGCTCGGTGGCGGCAGCCGCACCGAAGGTCGAAGAACATATGGACCCGAGAAGGCTGATCGCCTTCTTCGCCATGGTCGTCGGCATGTTCATGGCGATCCTCGACATCCAGATCGTTTCGGCATCGCTTGCCGAAATCCAGGCCGGCCTGTCGGCCGGCTCCGACGAAATCGGCTGGGTGCAGACCTCCTACCTCATTGCCGAAGTCATCATGATCCCGCTTTCGGGCACGCTGGCGCGTATCGTCTCGACGCGGGTATTGTTTTCGGTATCGGCTGCGGGTTTCACCGCGGCAAGCGCGCTCGCCGCCACAGCCACCAATATCGACCAGATGATCGTCTACCGGGCGATCCAGGGCTTCATCGGTGGCGGCATGATTCCGTCAGTCTTTGCGGCTGCCTTCACCATTTTTCCGCCGTCGAAGCGCAACATCGTTTCGCCGATCATCGGTCTGATCGCCACGCTCGCGCCGACCATCGGCCCGACCGTCGGCGGCTACCTCAGCCACGCCTTCTCCTGGCACTGGCTGTTCCTGGTCAATGTCATTCCCGGCATCATCGTTGCGACGCTGACCTGGACCTTCATCGATTTCGACAAGCCGGAGCTTGGTCTGTTCAAGAAGTTCGACTGGTGGGGGCTCGCCTCGATGGCGATCTTCCTCGGCTCGCTCGAATATGTCCTGGAAGAAGGCAACGCCAACGACTGGTTCAACGACGAGCATATCGTCATGGGTGCCGTCGCCACCGTGATCGCCGCGGTGATTTTCTTCTACCGGGCCTTCAAGGTGGAATTCCCGGTGGTCGACCTCAGGGCGTTTTCAAACCGAAATTTCGCCTTCGGTTCGATGTTCTCCTTTGTCATGGGCATCGGGCTCTATGGTCTCACCTATCTCTACCCGCTCTATCTCGGGCGCATCCGCGGCTACGATTCACTGATGATCGGCGAGACGATGTTTGTCTCGGGTCTAGCCATGTTCTTCACGGCGCCGGTCGCCGGCTTCCTGTCGGGCAAACTCGATCCGCGCGTGCTGATGACCATCGGCTTTGCCAGCTTTGCCAGCGGCACCTGGATCATCGGACATCTGACGGCTGACTGGGACTTCTACGAGCTGTTCATTCCGCAGATCCTGCGCGGCGTCGGGCTGATGCTGTGCATGGTGCCGATCAACAACATCGCGCTCGGCACCATGCCGCCGGCACGCATGCGCGGCGCATCCGGCCTCTTCAACCTGACGCGCAACCTTGGCGGCGCTGTTGGCCTGGCGGTGATCAACACCATCCTGACCCAGCGCCAGGATCTGCACTATGCCCGGCTCTCCGAACACATCCAGTGGGGCAACCCCGAGGCGATGGAGCGGTTCAACAACATGGCCGCCACCTTCAACGCCCATGGTCTCGATGGTGCTTCGATCGCCATCAAGCAGCTTGCGGCGATGGCCCAGAAGCAGGCGATGATCCTGTCGTTCGGCGATATCTTCGTCATCCTGACCGTGCTGTTCCTGTCGCTGATCCTGGGTGTGATGATGATCAAGAAACCGCAGGGCGTCGGACCCAGCGGCGGCGGGCACTAGGCCCACGCGCGGTTTACGCCGTCTTCGTGTTGCGGCACAATCCGGCCGGAAAGCAACGTCCGGCCGAACCCTGATCGACGATCCGGCACCTGGCCGGGTTGGAAACGGGGCCGTTCATGCGGGCATACCAACACTTCGGCATCTCCAGGCGCTCCTTCCTTGCCGCCGCCGCCGGCATCGGCGCGACACTGTTGGCCACGCCCATGCGCGCAGCCGGACGCCCGCCCATCGATGCTACCTTCCTGTTTTCGAACGATATCCACGCCTGCCTCGTCTCGACCGAGGGCCTTGCGCCGAACTGTGCGGCCGAAGGCAAGACCGACGCGAATCTGCTTCGCCACGTGGCAGCGCTCAATGCCCTGCCGGCGATGCACTGGCCGGAAACCGTCGGCGGTCAGTCAAGCGGGCTCGGCAGCACCGGCCGGCGGATCGGCCGGCCGCTCGGTCTTGTGCTCGGTGGCGACGTGACCGATGACGGCGGCGGACAGGTGCGCCAGCCGCGTGAGGGACGGCAGCTGCAGCAGTTTTCGAGCCGCTATCAGGAAGGACCGGGTGCCGACCGCGTGCACTTCCCCGTCTATGTCGGGCTCGGCAACCATGACCTCGACCAGGACGGGCCGCCGCCGCATGTCGACTGGTATCGCCGCGAACTGCGCGACTATGTCGAGCTCAATCATCGGCAGTCGGTGTTCTACAAGCCTCCGGTGCCGGTGACGAACTACGACCCGCTGTCGGATTGCTATTCCTGGGATTGGGGCGGGCTGCATCTCGTTCAGCTCCAACGCTTCGGTGGCGACGTCAGCAAGGGTGCGGTGGATGCGCTGCCGTGGCTGAAGCAGGATCTGGCAACCTATGCCGCTGACGGCCGACCGGTGATCCTGTTCCAGCACTATGGCTGGGATGCCTTCTCGACGGAGGTCTGGGACGCTGCCGCCAGGACCTTCGACGACCAGGGCAATGGCCCGCCGCATTGGTGGAGTCCTGGCGAGCGGCAGGCGCTCGTTGATGCCGTCAAGGGCTATAATGTCATCGGTCTCTTTCACGGCCATCAGCACGAAACCGCGATGATCTATCGCCGCGAAGGGCTGGATCTGTTCAAGCCGAAGGCGGCCTATATGGGCGGTTTCGCGCTCGTGCGCGTGACCGACGGCTTCATGGATGTGGTGCTTGCCGAGGCCGGGAAGGGCCACGGCGAGGTCACTTTCACGCAAGCATTCAGCAAGCGTTTTTAGCCAGCGAAAACAGCGGCCGGTCTTTCCTTGCGTGTTTTTGATTTACGTACATCAAAAATTCCTCTAAGGCAGTTTGCGGGAGGAAATGATGCGCCCTACAGTCCACGACATCGCTGCAGAAGCAGGCGTCAGCCTTGCGACCGTCGACCGGGTTTTGAACAATCGCCCGGGTGTGCGGACGGTCACGCGCGACAAGGTCGAGCGCGCGATCGCGACGCTCGGTTATATCAGGGACGTGGCGGCGGCCAACCTTGCCAAGAGCCGCAGCTATCCGCTGATCTTCATTTTGCCCGAAGGCGAAAACGCCTTCATGCGCGGGCTCGAGGCCGAGGTCCAGTCCGCAATGGCCCGCTCCGCCGTCGAGCGGACCGATGTCAGCATCCTCTCCGTTCCCGCCTTCGATGCATCGGCGCTGGCCGATGCGCTCGACGAAGCGCGCCGACGCGGACCGGCCGGCGTTGCCGTCGTTGCCGTCGAAGCGCCTGAAGTGGTTGCGGCCGTTGGGCGGCTTCGCGAGGACGGCATTGCCGTCGTCACCCTCGTGTCCGACCTGACCGGCTCCGAGCGCGAGCATTTCGCCGGCGTCGACAATATTGCCGCCGGACGCACGGCCGGCAGTCTGATGCGGCGTTTTGTCGGCGGCCGCGACGGGCCCGTTGCCATCGTCGCCGGATCGATGCTGGTGCGAGACCATCGGGATCGGCTTGAGGGTTTCAGCGCTGCCGTCAATGAAGGTGCCGCCAAGCGGCAGCTTTTGCCCGTGGTCGAGGGCCACGATGACCCGTCGGAAGTCGAAAATCTGGTGCAGGATCTGCTCGCCGCGCATCCGAACCTTACCGGCATCTACAGCCTCGGCGCCGGCAACCGCGGCCTGATCGCGGCGCTGGAGAAGGCCGGACGTCAGTCCGAGATCTGCGCGATCGCGCACGAATTGACGCCGTACAGTCGTGCTGCACTCGTTTCGGGTACCATCGATGCGCTGCTCAACCAGGATGCCGGTCACGAGGTGCGCAGCGCCATTCGCGTGCTGAAGGCCCGCGCCGATGGGCTCTCGATGATAGAGGCGCAGGAACGCATCCGCATCGACATTTTCCTCAAAGACAACCTGCCGGTCGAACCGGTGTAATGCTTTGAATTTACACAATTCCTGACGGAAAACCGTAGCACGCTTTCCCCGGAATTGCCCAATGGAGGCACGCATGTATCTTGGACTGGATCTCGGCACGTCGGGCGTCAAGGCGATGCTGATGGATGGCGATCAGCGTATTGTCGGTTCGGCATCCGGCGCACTCGACGTCTCGCGGCCGCATCCCGGTTGGTCGGAGCAGGACCCGGCCGCTTGGATCAGGGCTACCGAGGAGGCGATATCAGGCCTGAAGGCGGCACATCCTTCAGCCCTTGCCGCCGTGCGCGGCATCGGCCTTTCCGGCCAGATGCATGGCGCGACGCTGCTTGACGCCGACGACAAGGTGCTGCGGCCCTGCATCCTCTGGAACGACACCCGCAGTTTTCGCGAGGCAGCGGCGCTCGATGCCGAGCCGCAATTCCGCGCCATCACCGGCAACATCGTCTTCCCCGGATTCACCGCGCCGAAACTCGCATGGGTGCGTGAAAACGAGCCGGATCTCTTTGCCAAGGTGCGGTGGGTGCTGTTGCCGAAGGACTATCTGCGCCTGTGGCTGACGGGTGAGCATATGTCCGAGATGTCGGATTCGGCCGGCACGGCTTGGCTCGATACGGCCAAGCGCCGCTGGTCAGAAAGCCTGCTTTCGGCCACCGGCATGGAGGAACGGCAGATGCCGGATCTCGTCGAAGGCACGGATCGGGCGGGCGGGCTCCGGCCCGAGCTGGCGTCACGCTGGGGCATGGATGCCGGCGTCGTCGTTGCCGGGGGGGCGGGCGACAATGCGGCGTCTGCCTGCGGTATGGGCACCGTCGGCGAAGGCCATGCTTTCGTTTCATTGGGCACGTCGGGTGTGCTGTTTGCCGCCAATGCAAGCTACCTGCCCAATCCGGAAAGCGCCGTTCACGCCTTCTGCCACGCTCTGCCGAATACCTGGCATCAGATGGGTGTCATTCTGTCGGCGACCGATGCGCTCAACTGGTATTCCGGAATCGCCGGTCGCAGCGCCGCCGACCTCAGCACCGAGCTCGGCGATACGCTGAAGGCGCCAAGCGGCGTGACCTTCCTTCCCTATCTCTCCGGCGAGCGCACGCCCCACAATGATGCAACGATCCGCGGCGCATTTGCCGGGCTCGGCCACGAGAGCAGCCGGGTAGTGCTGACGCAGGCGGTCATGGAAGGCGTTTCCTTCGCCATCCGTGACAGCCTCGAAGCTTTGCGTGCCGCCGGCACGACGCTTTCGCGGGTGACGGCGATCGGTGGTGGATCGCGTTCGCGCTACTGGCTGAAGTCGATCGCGACCGCGCTCGACCTGCCGGTCGATCTGCCTGCTGATGGCGATTTCGGCGCCGCCTTCGGTGCTGCGCGTCTCGGCCTGATCGCGGCGACCGGCGCCGACCCAGTCGCGATTTGCCATGCACCGAAAACGGCGGAAACGATCGCGCCCGAAGCGGCTTTTGTGGCGGCCTACGACGAAGCCTACCAGAGCTATCGGCGTCTCTATCCCGCCATCAAGGGCGCGACGACGTGACCGCACCGCGCCCCTCCATGGCTGTTTTCGATCGACCGGGCCTATTGCGCCGGCACCTTGTCGATAAAGCCGGTGACCTGTTTCAGCCGGCCGTTCTCGATGAGGCCGACGTCGGTGCCCTCGATCACGGATTCGTCGCCATCTGGGCCAAGCGCCCAGGAGAAGCGGATCGTGTCGGCAAAGCCGTCCGGCGTGCCCTTGAGCGTGAAGCGAAAACCAGGAAACTGGCCCTGAACGCCGGCGATCAAGCCGCCGATGCCCGCATGCCCGTCACCCTGCATGATCGGGTCGCGATAGGCGACGTCGACGGTAAAGGCCGCTTCGATCAACACGCTGCGGCTGCCGACCTCTGCGTTCCAGGCGGCGATGTAGGCCTCGGCGATCCGGTTGAAATCGTTCATCTGACTATTCCTTTGGCTTGGCGTTTCGATGCCGCAGGTATCGCCGCACGAGGGAATGAAACCAATTACCTTCCACGTAATGACCGGGCGTTTTGCAGTCGCGGCGCCGGCACACCAGCCTTGAGAGGAGCCAGACCGTGAGCACGGGATTTTTCGGCGATATCGCTAAGATCAAGTATGAGGGACCGGAGAGCAGCAATCCGCTCGCCTTCCGCCACTACAACAAGGACGAGGTCGTTTTCGGCAAGCGCATGGAAGATCACCTGCGCTTCGCGGTTGCCTATTGGCACACCTTCGTCTGGCCGGGCGGAGACCCCTTTGGCGGCCAGACGTTCGAGCGCCCATGGTTCAAGGACACGATGGATGCGGCCAAGCTGAAGGCGGATGTTGCGTTCGAATTCTTCCAGCTGCTCGGCGTTCCCTACTACTGCTTCCACGATGCCGACGTGCGCCCCGAGGGCCGGAACTTCGTCGAAAACACCAAGAACCTCAACGAGATCGTCGACTATTTCGCAAAGAAGCAGGCCGACACCGGCGTCAAGCTGCTCTGGGGCACCGCCAACCTCTTCTCCAATCGCCGCTATATGTCGGGTGCCGCCACCAATCCGGATCCGGATGTGTTTGCCTTTGCAGCCGCGACGGTAAAGACCTGCCTAGATGCCACCCAGCGTCTCGGCGGTGAGAACTACGTGCTGTGGGGCGGGCGCGAAGGTTACGAGACGCTGCTCAACACCGACCTTTCGCGAGAACTCGACCAGCTCGGCCGCTTCGTCAATCTGGTGGTCGACTACAAGCACAAGATCGGCTTCAAGGGCGCGATCCTGATCGAGCCGAAGCCGCAGGAGCCGACCAAGCACCAGTATGACTATGACGTCGCCACGGTCTACGGCTTCCTCAAGAGGTACGGTCTGGAGAAGGAAGTCCAGGTCAATATCGAGCAGGGCCATGCGATCCTCGCCGGCCATTCCTTCGAGCACGAACTGGCTCTTGCCAATGCGCTTGGCATCTTCGGTTCGATCGACATGAACCGCAACGACTACCAGTCGGGTTGGGATACGGACCAGTTCCCCAACAACGTGCCGGAAATGGCGCTCGCCTACTATCAGGTGCTGGCAGGCGGCGGTTTCAAGTCGGGCGGCACCAACTTCGACGCGAAGCTGCGGCGCCAGTCGCTCGACCCCGAGGACCTCTTGATCGGCCATATCGGCGGCATGGATTGCTGCGCCCGCGGCATCAAGGCGGCCGCCCAGATGATCGAAGACAAGGCGCTGTCGGCTCCGCTTGATCAGCGCTACGCCGGTTGGCAGGTGCCGGAAGCCAAGAAGATGCTCGAGGGTGGCTTCTCGCTGGAAGAGATCGAAGCTTGGGTGCTGAAGTCCGACCTCAACCCGCAACCGAAGTCCGGCAAGCAGGAGCTGCTGGAGAATGTCGTCAACCGCTACGTCTGAGCGGCTGCGATCAACGCTGATTGAAGAACCGGCCGCCGCTGCGGCCGGTTTTTTTACTGGTGCCTCGTCGTGCCGGTGAGGCGCACCGCAGTCAGTTTCCGGATTGGCATTTCGGCGCCTGTGAACGCAGGAGGACGCCTCCCGAAATTCTCGTCCCAACCGGTTGCTCCATACAGAAAATCTGCTAGCTTCGGCGCCTGCAACGTTTCAGGTGCTTCAGCTGCAGCGAAAATGAAGCTTTCGTCCGCTTCTTCCTGTCGTTGACTGAACCGGCCGGCTCTGCCGGTAGCCATATCATCAGGAGGATGTTTGCGATGAAAACGATTAAGGGCCCCGGTCTGTTTCTTGCGCAGTTTGCCGGGGATGCGGCGCCGTTCAACTCGTTTGCGGCGATCACCAAGTGGGCTGCCGATTGCGGCTACAAGGGCGTGCAGGTGCCGACCTGGGATACCAGGCTGATCGATTTGCAGCAGGCGGCGACGTCAAAGGCCTATTGCGACGAGCTTGCCGGCATTGCCCGCGACAACGGCGTCGAGATCACCGAGCTGTCGACCCATCTGCAGGGCCAGCTGGTCGCCACCCATCCGGCCTATGACGAGGTGTTCGACGGTTTTGCCGTGCCGGAAGTGCGCGGCAATCCTGGGGCACGGCAGCAATGGGCGGTCGAGCAGGTGAAGATGGCGCTGACGGCGTCGAAGAACCTCGGGCTTAATGCGATGGCGAGCTTCTCCGGCGCGCTTGCCTGGCCGTTCGTCTATCCCTGGCCGCAGCGGCCGGCCGGCCTGGTCGAGACCGCCTTCGACGAACTGGCGCGGCGCTGGAAACCGATCCTCGACCATGCCGAGGATTGCGGCGTCGACATCTGCTACGAGATCCATCCGGGCGAGGACCTGCACGACGGCATCACCTTCGAGATGTTTTTAGAGCGCACCGGCAACCATGGCCGCGCCAACATGCTCTACGACCCCTCGCACTATGTGCTGCAGTGCCTCGACTATCTCGACAACATCGACATCTACAAGGATCGCATCCGGATGTTCCACGTCAAGGATGCCGAGTTCAACCCGACCGGGCGGCAGGGCGTCTATGGCGGCTACCAGGGCTGGGTCAACCGGGCCGGGCGTTTCCGCTCGCTCGGCGACGGCCAGGTCGATTTCGGCGCGGTGTTTTCCAAGATGGCGGCCAATGATTTTACCGGCTGGGCAGTGGTCGAATGGGAGTGCTGCCTGAAGCATCCCGAAGACGGCGCGGGCGAAGGCGCCGAGTTCGTCAAGCACCACATCATCCGGGTGACCGAAAAGGCCTTCGACGATTTTGCCGACGGCGGTACCGACGAGGCCGCCAACCGGCGCCTGCTGGGGATTTGAGGCACGGTATAGAGCCAACGGTGGCGCCTGCCCGGCGATGGCCGCAGTGCGCCCCCGGCCGTAGCCCCTCACCCTAACCCTCTCCCGCAAGCGGGGAGAGGGGACGTGCCACACGGTGCTGCCGAGCGAGAGGAAACGCCGTCGCGATCGCCCTTCTGCCAGCTGCTAGAGGAGGGGATGTGAGCTGACGCTGGCGCTGCTGTCTTGGCTGGTGGTGCGAGCGGGTGCCGCATATTCCTTCTCCCCGCCCGGCGGGGAGAAGGAATATGCGGCAGGCGGATGAGGGGCAGCCGCACGACGATGACAACGAGACGATAGAGCAGGTTCAGAACAGGGAGACAAAACGATGGCAATCGAGGGAACGAGCGAGAAGCGCGAGCGGCGGATCAGGCTCGGCATGGTCGGCGGCGGTTCGGGCGCCTTCATCGGCGCGGTGCACCGCATCGCCGCCCGGCTCGACGATCACTACGAACTGGTGGCCGGCGCCCTGTCGTCGACGCCGGACAAGGCCGAAAGCTCCGGCCGCGAGCTCGGGCTTGATCCGTCGCGGGTCTATTCCGACTTCAAGCAAATGGCGATCCGCGAGGCCAAGCTGAAGGACGGCATCGAGGCGGTGGCGATCGTCACCCCCAACCATGTGCACTATGCCGCCGCCAAGGAATTCCTGAAGCGCGGTATCCATGTGATCTGCGACAAGCCGCTGACCTCGACGCTTTCGGATGCGAAGAAGCTGAAGAAGGCGGCCGACGACAGCGAGGCGCTGTTCGTGCTCACCCACAACTACACCGGCTATCCGATGGTGCGCCAGGCGCGCGCGATGGTCGAAAATGGCGACATCGGCGCTATCCGGCTGGTGCAGATGGAATATCCGCAGGACTGGCTGACGGAGAATATCGAGCAGTCGGGCCAGAAACAGGCGGCCTGGCGCACCGATCCGGCCCGCTCCGGCGCCGGCGGCTCGACCGGCGACATCGGCACCCATGCCTATAATCTCGGCGCCTTCGTCTCCGGGCTGGAACTCGAGGAACTTGCCGCCGACCTCGACAGCTTCGTTGCCGGCCGAAAGCTCGACGACAATGCCCATGTGATGATGCGCTTCAAGAAAAAGGACGGCGAGCGCGCCAAGGGGCTGCTCTGGTGCAGCCAGGTGGCGCCCGGCCACGAGAACGGCCTGATGGTGCGGGTCTACGGCACCAAGGGTGGGCTCGAATGGACGCAGAAGGACCCGAACTATCTCTGGTACACGCCGTTCGGCGAGCCGAAGCGGCTGCTCACCCGGGCTGGTGCCGGCTCCGGCCCGGCCGCCGCTCGCGTCAGCCGCATTCCTTCTGGCCACCCTGAAGGCTATCTCGAAGGGTTTGCCAATATCTACACCGAAGCGGCCCGGGCGATCTTCGCCAAACGAAAGGGCGAGGCGATCGATGCCGCCGTCACCTATCCGACAATCGACGACGGTATGAAGGGCATGGCCTTCGTCGATGCCTGCGTGCAGTCGTCAAAACGAAACGGCGCATGGGTAAAGGTGTAGTCGGAAAGCATGCCGGGGGGCAGGGCGAGGGGTGCCTCGCCCTTTTTCGCGAGTTGACTTTTGCCGGTGTCGCTTTAGGCCCGCCCGCAACAAGAATGAAAATACACAAGGTGAGCGGCCGCCCGCCGGATGCGGGCCGCTGCAAAGGACGAGACAGGCTGATGATCGAAGCAAAAACCCTTGCCCAACGTTTCCCGGGCGATTTCGTGTTCGGAGTGGCGACGGCCTCCTTCCAGATCGAGGGAGCCACCAAGATGGACGGGCGCAAGCCATCGATCTGGGATGCCTTCTCCAACATGCCGGGCCGGGTCTTCGGCCGGCACAATGGCGATATCGCCTGCGATCACTACAACAGGCTCGACGATGATCTCGATCTGATCAAGAGCCTCGGCGTCGAGGCCTACCGGTTCTCGATCGCCTGGCCGCGCATCATTCCCGAAGGCACCGGCCCGATCAACGAGAAGGGCCTCGACTTCTACGACCGTCTCGTTGACGGCCTGAAGGCGCGTAACATCAAGGCCTTCGCCACGCTTTATCACTGGGACCTGCCGCTGGCGCTGATGGGCGACGGCGGCTGGACGGCGCGCACCACGGCCTACGCCTTCCAGCGTTATGCCAAGACTGTCATCGCTCGGCTCGGCGACCGGCTCGACGCGATCGCGACCTTCAACGAGCCCTGGTGCTCGGTGTGGCTCAGCCATCTCTACGGCATTCACGCGCCGGGCGAGCGCAACATGGACGCGGCGCTGCACGCGCTGCATTTCACCAACCTGGCACATGGCCTCGGCGTCGACGCCATCCGCTCGGAGCGGCCGAACCTGCCAGCCGGCATCGTTATCAACGCTCATTCGGTCTATCCCGGCAGCGACGCTGCTGCCGACAAGGCGGCCGCTGAGCGCGCCTTCGATTTCCACAACGGCGTCTTCTTCGGTCCGATCTTCAAGGGCGAGTATCCCGAAAGCTTCATGAGCGCGCTCGGCCATCGCATGCCCGATATCGAAGACGGCGACATGGAAACGATTTCGCGGCCGCTCGATTGGTGGGGCCTTAACTACTACACGCCAATGCGCGTCAGTGATGATGCTGCCGCCGGTGCCGAATATCCCGCGACGATCAACGCCAAGCCGGTCAGCGACGTGAAGACGGATATCGGCTGGGAGGTCTATGCGCCGGCGCTCGGCCAACTGGTGGAGACGCTTAACGCCCGCTACGACCTGCCCGATTGCTACATCACCGAGAATGGCGCCTGCTACAACATGGGCGTCGAAAATGGTGCGGTCGACGACCAGCCGCGGCTCGACTACATCGCCGAGCACCTGTCGGTGACGGCAGACCTGATTTCCAAGGGCTACCCCATGCGCGGCTACTTCGCCTGGAGCCTGATGGACAATTTCGAGTGGGCCGAAGGCTACAAGATGCGCTTCGGCATCGTGCATGTGGACTATGAGACGCAAGTGCGCACGATCAAGAAGAGCGGCCACTGGTACAAGTCATTGGCCGAAGAGTTTCCCGCGGGCAACCACATCTGATGGCTGGTGCCTTGCGCGCCCGTTGAGGCGTGCAGAGCTCAGGTTGATGGCAAACCACTGCGATAGCCTGGTTGACGGGCGAAACATGCTGTTCTCCTCATCCTCGCCCTTGTAGCGGGGATCCAGCGGCCCGACGTCTGTCGGGCCAACAGATCTTTCAACCCAAGGACTTGGGCTGGCTGGATTCCTGTGACAGGCACAGGAATGAGGGCGCTTTGGGAGTCAACAAGACACGTGAATGTCGAACAGGTCATATGGATGACTTTGTCATCAGTCTTGCGCGCCCATTGAGGCGCGCAAGACGTCCTGTCAATCGAAGCGCCCTGGGGCCGCTTTGCGCACCGGCAGCACCTCGAGGCTGCCGCGGTCGAGCTGGGCCAGGACTTCCTTGAAACCGAAACGCGGCTTCCATCCGAGCGCGCCGAGGGCGGCACTCGGATCGTAGATACGGTCGATCGATGCCGGCAGCGACCAGCCGCGCTCGGCAAAGGCCTGAGCAAATTTGCTCGCCCGCTCCCGCAGAACCGAGGCTGCATCGCTTGCCAGATGACGGCAATCGGTCGGCAGGAAGGCCGGCTCGCCTGAAATGACGAACCGCTGAAAGGCAGGCCCGTCATTGTCGAGCGCCGCCACATGCGCGTCCGCCACATCGCGGACGTCGATGCCGCGGTGCAGCCGATACGCCGCCATGCGGTCGGCCTGCTCCGGAAAACATCTGGACATACGCAGGACACGGATATGCAGCGCCCGGTCGGCGGCGTTTTCCAACAAAGCCTCGGCGGCAAGCTTGGTGTGATGGTAGATCGTGTGCGGTTGCGGTGGCGTTTCCTCGGTGATCCAGGTGCAGGCACCCTCTTTCACCGCATGGCCGTACAGTGCCGTCGTGCTGGTGAAGACGATACGGCGGACGCCGGTGGCTTGAGCCGCGGCAATGACGAGATGGGTGCCCATCACATTGACGCGCTCGAATTCCGCGTCCGGGATCGTATCGACGTGTGGCGCATGCAGAGCAGCCGCATGGATGACGGCATCGGCCCCCTGCATGGCGCGTTCCAGGAGGACACCGTCGACAAAGTCACCTGTGATCTCCGTCGTCGCAAAAGGCGCGCGGTCGATGCCGATCACGTCGTGATCGGGCGTCAGGGCATTGTAGATCGCCCGGCCGATGCGCCCCGAACTTCCGGTCAAAACGATGCGCATCCGCTCTCCTGCCTTTCGACTCAGTCTTGTTGTGTTTCGTATCAGAGAACTGTGCTCAGTAAACTGTGAAGTCCGCCACAATCTCTGCATAGCCGTTGAAGCAACAACGCGCTGCGCAGTGCCATCATTCCGGTGCGTATTGCGAAGCTGTCCGTCTCAACCCCTTGATCCGCCAACGCCCCTTGTTCTATGCGTTAGCGACAGCGAATAGGCGTGCGGGGCGCCTGGGGGACTATCGATCATGGAAATCTTCACCTCTGCCGGGCTGCTGGCGCTTCTGCAGGTCATCGTCATCGACCTGGTTCTGGCCGGCGACAATGCCGTCGTCATCGGCCTTGCAGCCGCCGGTCTGCCGACCGAGCAGCGCCGCAAGGCGATCCTGGTCGGCATTCTTGCCGCCACGGTCCTTCGCATCGCGCTTGCCAGCGTCACGGTACAGCTTCTCGATATCATCGGGCTGCTGCTGGCCGGTGGCCTTCTGCTTCTCTGGGTCTGCTGGAAGATGTGGCGCGAGATCCGCGCCGGCGGGGCCGAAGATTTTGAGGGCGAGGGGGCCAATTCGGCGCCGCGAAAGACCTTCCTTCAGGCAGCCATCCAGATCGTCATTGCCGACGTCTCGATGTCGCTCGACAACGTGTTGGCGGTCGCCGGCGCTGCGCGCGAGCATCCGACGATCCTCGTCTTCGGCCTCATCCTTTCGATCGCGCTGATGGGCATTGCCGCCAGCTTCATCGCCCGGCTGCTCAACCGCTATCACTGGATCGCCTATGTCGGTCTCGCCATCATCCTCTATGTGGCACTCAACATGATCTATCGCGGCTCACTCGAAGTCTGGCCGCATCTGGCGCCGGTCGCTCACGCCATCGGCGTTTGACCGTCATCGGCAGATCGTGCGCATCGGCCCGCTTATCGGGCCGGTGCGCAGCAGGCTTCTTTCAGCGCCATTTGCGAAAGAGCGGTTTTTTCCGCAAACGTGAAGCAACCCGGAAAATCATACCTGTAAAAGCCGGGATCTATTGTCCATAAGGGCCGTAGATTATGTCGCATGTTCTTCCTGCGGCAACGACGTTGAACTCACCGGTTGGCTAATGCTAGAGAAGTGCTCCCTGTTCCGAATGCGTTGTCGAATGTCGGCCTGACAAGACGCGCCTTCCATCCCGCGCCCCGAGTCCGGGATTTTGAGTTTCGAGCATCCGAGAGCACCTATGTACCCGTCCATAACGATAACGCCTCTTTCGGGGGTATCCGAACGATGAGCGTTTCCGCCTATAAAGCACCGGCGCCCGGCAATGCCGCCGTCATCTTCGACGGCGTTTCCAAGCATTTCGCAGCGTCCGGCAAGAGCGGCGGCTTTACCGCGCTCGACAACGTCTCCCTTTCGGTCGGCCGCGGCTCGATCACCGGTATCATCGGCCGCTCCGGCGCCGGCAAGTCGACGCTGATCCGCCTGGTCAACGGGCTGGAGAAGCCGACGGGCGGCAAGGTGCTCGTCGACGGCGTCGATGTCGGCGCGCTCGACGAGGCGGGTCTTCGCACGTTGCGCCGCTCGGTCGGCATGATCTTCCAGCATTTCAATCTGCTGTCGTCGCGTACCGTGTTCGGCAATGTGGCGCTGCCGCTCGAAATCGCCGGCATGGACAAGGGAGCCATCGAAAAGCGCGTGCGCCCGCTGCTCGACCTTGTCGGGCTTGCCGACAAGCATGGCCGTTACCCCTCCGAGCTTTCCGGCGGCCAGAAGCAGCGGATCGGCATCGCCCGGGCGCTTGCGACCGAGCCGAAGCTGCTTTTGTCGGACGAAGCGACATCGGCGCTCGATCCCGAGACGACGCAATCGATCCTGGAACTGCTGAAGCGCATCAATGCCGATCTCGGCCTGACCGTGCTGCTCATCACCCACGAGATGGAAGTGGTGAAGGCGGTCACCTCCGATGTCGCCGTCATCGATCACGGCCGCATTGTCGAACGCGGCCACACCTTCGATGTCTTCACCCATCCGAAGCACGAGACGACACGGGCGATGCTCTCCGGCCTGCCGGGCTCGAAGCTGCCCGACGCAGTGTCCCGCGCGCTGAAGCCGCAGGCTGCCGTCGGCGACCGCGCCGTCGTGCGCCTGACCTTCTTTGGCGCGGCGGCAGAACGGCCGCTGATTTCGCAGCTGATCAAGTCGGTCGGCGCCGAGGTCAACATCATCGCCGGAACGATCGACGAGATCGGCGGCCGGCCCTACGGCTCGCTGGTCGTCGCCTATGGCGCGGATGCGGAAACCGCAGGCCGTGCCGAACGCTTCTTCACTGAAAACGGTCTGGTCACGGAGGTGCTCGGCTATGTCGCCTGATATCCTGTTAAAGATCTGGGGTGCCACGCTCGACACGCTCTACATGGTCGCGGCCGCCGGCCTGATCGGCTCACTGATCGGCTTGCCGATCGGCATATTCCTGGCGACCAGCGGCAAGGGCGAACTCTTTCCGGCACCGACGATCAACCGCATCGTCGGGCTGATCGTCAATGCGGCGCGCTCGACCCCGTTCATCATCCTGGTCGTTGCCATCATTCCCTTCACCCGGCTTCTCACCGGAACGTCGATCGGCACCAAGGCGGCGATCGTGCCGCTGACGATCGCGACCATTCCCTTCGTTGCACGTCTGGTGGAGGCGGCGATCCGCGAGATTGACAAGGGACTGATCGAGGCGGCCCGTGCCATGGGTGCCACGCCGATGCAGATCGTCTTCAAGGTTCTGCTCGCGGAGGCCCGCCCGGCGCTGACGATGGCGCTGACCATGACAGCCGTCAGCCTCATTGGTTACTCCGCCATGGTCGGCGCGGTCGGCGGCGGCGGGCTCGGCGATCTCGGCATCCGCTACGGTTACCAGCGCTTCATGCCCGACGTGATGCTCGTCGTCGTCATCGTGCTCATCGTGCTGGTGCAGCTGGTGCAGAGTGCCGGCGACGGACTGGCACGCCACTTCGACAGGCGTAGCCGCAAGAACTGATTTCCCAGGACATTCAAATCACCAACAAGGAGATACCCATGAAGAAGCTCATCATTGCTGCGGCAATCGCAGCCCTTACGGCCGGTACCGCACTGGCCGAAACCATCAAGGTTGGCGTGACGCCGGGCGAGCACGCCCAGATCATGGAGAAGGTGAAGGAAGTCGCGGCGCCCAAGGGCCTCGACATCGAGATCCTCGAATTCTCCGATTACGTCGTTCCGAACCAGGCGCTTGCCGACGGCGACCTCAACGCAAATTCGTTCCAGCACCAGCCTTACCTCGACAACCAGATCGCCGATCGCGGTTTCGATATCGTCAGCGTCGGCACCACCATCACCACGCCGATGGGCGTCTATTCGAGCAAGGTGAAGAGCCTCGACGAGCTGAAGGATGGCGCGACGATCGGCATCCCGAACGATCCGACCAATGGTGGCCGCGCGCTGCTCGTGCTCGCGTCCAAGGGTCTCATCAAGGTCAAGCCGGAAGTCGGCCTGAAGGTGACCCCATCCGACATCACAGAAAACCCGAAGAACATCACATTTGCCGAACTGGATGCGGCCCAGCTTCCGCGCTCGCTCGCCGATGTCGACGCAGCAGTGATCAACACCAACTACGCGCTCGAGGCCGACCTGCATCCGAAGGAAGACGCCATCGCCATCGAAGGCGAGAAGTCGCCCTACGCCAACGTCATTGCCGTGCGCACCGCCGACAAGGACGCGCCCTGGGTGAAGACGCTCGTCGAAGCCTACCACGACGAAAAGGTGAAGACCTTCATCAACGAGACCTTCAAGGGCGCGCTGATCCCGAGCTGGTAATTTCCAGCCCGTAGAAACCCGATATCGAACCGCGCGCCGTACCCCGGCGCGCGGTTTTCTTTTGAATGCTGGCTGCGGCGCGCTATCTCCTCTGCAATCACAGGAGGAGGCCGGCATGAAGGGTGGATGTCACTGCGGCGCCATACGGTATGAGGCGAAGCGGTCGCCGTCCTATTCCGGCTTTTGCCATTGTCGCGATTGCCAGCGGATCACCGGTACCGGGCATTGCTGCTACATGATTTTCGATCGTTCGGATGTGATTGCGACGGGGTCTTGTCGCGGCTACCAGACCATTGCTGCGAATGGCAACATTTCCATCCGCCATTTCTGCGAGACCTGCGGCAGCCAGGTTTTTGGAAGTGGCCTGCCGGATGATGGTCGACTGACGGTCTATGCCGGCACGCTTGACGATCTCTCCGAGTTCACGCCAACGGATGCGATCTTCACGCGCAGCCGGCCCAAATGGGATCGGGCGGCGATGGCCCTGCAGGAATGCGAGGCGCTGCCGGGCTAGAGGCGAGACAGCAAGATTTGCCCCTCGCTCTAACCCTCTCGCCGCATGCGGGGAGAGGGTACGTGGCCCGGGTGCAGGGTTGCCGGCGGTTCCGTTACGGAAAATACTGACTTGATGTGAATGGGCGGTTCTTTGGGATACGGATGGCGCGGCATCTCCCTTCGCCCCGCTTGCGGGGAGAAGGTGCCGGCAGGCGGATGCGGCGCGACTTCTTCGACAGCCGCTTCAGCTTCCGAGATGTTTCTCGCCGCGCTTTTTGGCAAGCGTGATCTGGCGTTGCCTCTGGCGGTAACGCTCGCGGTCCTCGTCGGTGCGGACTTCGTGGCAATGGATGCAGGACACGCCTTCCTCGTGGTGCGGGGAGGCGAGGTCGGCCGGGGTCAGCGGCTGGCGGCAGGCGTGGCAGAGCGTGTGCTCGCCCTCTTCAAGCCCGTGCGTGACCGACACGCGGTCGTCGAAGACGAAGCAGGCGCCTTCCCAGAGGCTTTCCTCCTGCGGCACCTCTTCGAGATACTTCAGGATGCCGCCCTTGAGGTGGAAGACCTCGTCGAAGCCCTGCTCCTTCATGAAGGCGGTCGCCTTCTCGCAGCGGATGCCGCCGGTGCAATACATGGCGATCTTCGGCTTGTTGTGCAGGCCGGCATTGTTGCGCACCCAGTCTGGAAACTCGCGGAAGGTCTTGGTCTGCGGATCGACCGCGCCCTTGAATATGCCGATCGCGGTCTCGTAGTCGTTGCGCGTGTCGATGACGATCGTTTCGGGATCGGAGATCAGCGCGTTCCAATCCTTGGGATCGACATAGGTGCCGACGATCTTGTTGGGGTCGATGTTGTTGACGCCCATGGTGACGATTTCCTTTTTCAGCCGCACCTTCATGCGCAGGAACGGCATCGAGGAAGCACGGCTTTCCTTGTGCTCCAGGCCCGAAAATTCCGGCTGCGAGCGCAGATAGGAAAGCACCGCCGTGATGCCGGCGTCGGTGCCGGCGATCGTGCCGTTGATGCCCTCATGGGCGAGAAGCAGGGTTCCCTTGACGCCATTCTCGTCGCAAACGGTCTGCAGCGGTTCGCGGAATTCGGCGAAACGCGGGAAGGCGACGAAATGATAGAGCGCTGCGACCATGAACTGGCCATGCGTCTCGGGGCGCGGGGTCGTTGAAATGTCGGTCATGGGGCGTGCAAATACAGCTTTCGCGCCGCAAGTGCAATCCGGACCTCCCCTCCAGGGGCCATCTGTCGCGGCCGGCGGCTAGCGACTGGCCTCCAGCCAAAGGAGCCGGATGGTCCGGCTCTCGACATCCGGCGCATCGAGAAAGACGTTGGCTGCGCGATCCAGCGCCTCTAAGCGCAGGCTTTCCTGGCGAGCGATGACAGCGGAGATCAGATGAGCCTGATCCTGGCTGTCGCCGGCAAGGCCTGGATCCTCGTTGACGAGCGAGGTCATGACGTCGAGGTCGTTGAGGTGGCCGAGAATTTCGACCAGCGCTTTGGCATCCAGGCGTTTTGCCTGCATCGCCGAGGGCCAGGCCTCACGCATCAAGGCAAGGTGCATGCGATAATCCTGCGCGCGCTTGCGCAACTCGTGGAAGGCGGCGGCCTCGGTGCTTGCCTGGCAGGCCTCAACGGCGCGGGCAGCGCGCTTCAACGTGCGCCGCCAGCCCTTCGCCAGCCGGTCGGCCGTCTTGCGGCGACGGTCGTCGAAGGAGACATGGGCAAGCGCCGCCATGGCCTGTTCGCAATTGACGATGGTGGCTGCGATCCTGTCCTCGATATCGGTTTGGCCGGCGGCAATCCGGTCGCGTCGCTCGGCCAGTCGCGAGCAGACGCGGTCGAGCGCCTTCTCCTCGTCGTCGCTACGGGCGCCCTCATGCAGATAGCGGGCATTTTCGACGAGCGCGGCGGCGTCCCTGACAGCCGAGAGATTGCGCGCCATGTTGCGAATGCGGGCATTCTCCTGTTTTTGAAACAGCGGCGCGTCGGAGGCGATGAGCCGATAGAGTGCACGCAGGCGCTTGAAACACTTGCGGGCGTCGTGGATTGCCTCGTGCACGCCATCAGGGCGCAGCCGCAGGACCTCGATCGCCTGCTCGAATTGTTCGGCGCCGACATTTTTGAAATCGTCGGTGAAGGCCCCGCCTGGGCGGAAGGCGTAGCTCATGCTTGTTCTTCCACAGGCCCGTTGGTGGCGAGCGCCTGGTTGGAATAGCGCCGGTCCCCGGTGATCTCCGGTCCCAGCCAGTCGGGAAGTGCGGGCAGATCGGTCTCCCGCTTCATCTCGACCTCGGCGACGACGAGCCCCTCAAGTGCGCCTTCGTAGACGTCGACCTCCCACACAAAGCCCTTGTGCGGCACCCGGTAGCGCCGTTTCTCGATAACGACGCCCACTGCCTGGGTCAGCATTTCGCTGGCGTCGTCCATCGGCAGATCATATTCGTATTCATTGCGGACCAGCGCCGACTTGCCGATCTTGATTGTCAGCCGCGCCCATTTGTTGCCGTGGATCCGCACGCGCACGGACCGGTCGTCCATAGTGACGACATAGGCCTGCCGGAGCTGGGTGCCCTTGTCGGCACGCTCCCGCCAACCGTCGGAGGCCACCAGGAACTTGCGCTCTATCTCCTTCGCCATGGGTATCCCGCATTTCGAGAGGGTCGATGTCATCAAACTATCGTTTTACGGGCAAGGCTCAAGCATCTCTTTGTTGTCGAAGTTATTTTCTTTTTTGCTTATGTATGAATGGTGAACCGGCTTGGTGTTCGGCCTCGACAAGCGGCAGCAGGCGGAGTATGCGGAACGCATATTCAATCGTTTTAAAAGGACGATCTGCATGAGTGCGAAAACCGACAAGCTTCTTTCCATCCTCAAACTGCAGCCGGTCGTCCCGGTTCTGGTGATCGACGATGTGGCGACCGCCGTGCCGCTGGCGCGGGCGCTCGTCGCCGGTGGACTGAAAGCGATCGAGATCACCTTGCGCACCCCCGCGGCGCTCGAAGCGATCCGCGCCGTTGCCAACGAGGTCGAGGGTGCGGTTGCCGGTGCCGGCACCATCCTCAATGCCGCCCAGTTCGAGGCGGCGATCGAAGCCGGTTCGCAGTTCATCGTCAGCCCGGGCACGACGCAGGAGCTGATCGACGTTGCCAACGACCACGACGCCCCGTTGCTCCCGGGTGCTGCGACCGCCAGCGAAGTCATGGGCCTGCGCGAAGAAGGCTACGACGTCATGAAGTTCTTCCCGGCGGAACAGGCCGGTGGCGCTGCCTATCTCAAGTCGCTGTCGTCGCCGCTTGCCGGCACCTTCTTCTGCCCGACCGGCGGCATCTCGCTTTCGAACGCCCGCGACTACCTGTCGCTGCCGAACGTCATCTGCGTCGGCGGCTCGTGGGTGGCGCCGAAGGATCTGGTGACGAAGGGCGACTGGGCCGGCATCACCAAGCTTGCGGCCGAGGCCTTTGCGCTCAAGGGCTGAGGCTCGCCCGATCGCTTGAGAATTTCGAGGCCGGGCGTCAGTCCGGCCTTTTTCGTGTGCCCGGCCATTTTCGTGCGCAACGCGAGTTTGTATTTCCAGTGCAACGTTCCTATGTCTCAATCGGTTTGATGGAGCGGGTGCAGGCGGCGCCCTGTTCCGCATGGTTTTTAATCCGCCTGGAACCGACAAGGAGCGAAACCCCATGTTCGACGCGAAGAAATTGCTGGACCAGTTTCTCGGATCGCAGGTGCCGGGAGCGGGTGGCTCGGTGCGCGACCGCGCCGGCCAGGTTACGCAACTCGCCAAGGACAATCCGCTGGCAACCGGTGCCATCGCCGCCGTTCTGCTCGGCACCAAGTCGGGCCGGCAGCTGACCGGCAATGCGGCCGTGCTCGGAGGGCTCGCAGCCATCGCCGGCCTCGGCTATCAGGCCTACAAGAACTATCAGTCCGGCAACGCGCCGGTCACCGATCCCACCGCCCAGAAGCAGCCTGAACTCTTGCCGCCGCCGACCGATTCCGGATTTGCCG
This sequence comes from Ensifer canadensis, assembly GCF_017488845.2. NCBI lineage: Bacteria > Pseudomonadati > Pseudomonadota > Alphaproteobacteria > Hyphomicrobiales > Rhizobiaceae > Ensifer > Ensifer canadensis. Next base: position 3,182,256 of record NZ_CP083370.1, on the reverse strand, counting down.
CCGAGCCGGAAAAGATCAGCCACGACTTCGCGCTTATTCTCGTGCGCGCCATGATCGCCGCCTCGCGCGCCGACGGCCATATCGACGAGGTCGAGCGCCGCCACATCATGGATAAGCTTTCGGTGTCCGGTCTGTCGGCCGATGCGTCGGCGTTCCTCGAGGGCGAGCTGGCCAATCCGGTCGATATCGACGCCATCGTCAACGCTGCGAAGACCGAGGAAGAGCGCGTCGAGGTTTATACCGCGTCGCGCCTGACGATCGAGCCGGAAAGCCGCGCCGAGCGGGGCTATCTCGATCTGCTCGCCGGTCGCCTCGGCCTTCCCGATGCGCTGGTCGATCATATCGAAGCGACCGTGTCGTCGGCCAAGGTCCCGGCCTGATCATTTCGCTCATGGATTGATCACCAGTTTGAATTTGTGTCGGCCGCTTCTCTGCCCTATGCCGAAGTCGATAGCGCCGCGCGTCTTACCAGACGCGCAAAGGTCGCTATAGCACTTTGAATTGCTGCAGCCGGAGAGGTGGCCGATGCGTGATCTGAGCAACTGGAAGGGATGCCCGGCACCGAAGCCGGTGGCGATCGAGGGTCGCTATGTCCGGCTTGAACCCTATGACCGTGCGATGCACAGGCAGGACCTCTGGGATGGGCTCGGCGGTATGGGCATCAATCCGCTGCTCAAGTATTTCGCGCAGGCCGATTTCCGCGGCATCGACGATTTCGACACCTGGCTGACCACTGCCCAGGAAAAGGGCGGCTGGGTCACGGAAGTGTTCCGCGACAAGGCGAGCGGCAAGGTCGTCGGTATGGCGAACTACATGCGCGCCGATCCTGCCAATGGCGTCGTCGAGGTCGGGTCCGTTGCGCATGGTGCGGCGATGGCCCGTTCGCCGCTGTCGACCGAGGTGCATTACCTCATGGCCAAGCATGTCTTCGAGGATCTCGGCTATCGCCGCTACGAGTGGAAGTGCAACAGCGAGAATGAGCCAAGCCGGACGACGGCACTCCGCCTCGGCTTCAGTTTTGAAGGCATTTTCCGCCAGCATATGATATCCAAGGGCGGCAACCGCGACACGGCCTGGTTCTCGATGATCGACAGCGAATGGCCGCTGCTCAATGCCGCATTCGAAAACTGGCTGTCGCCTGATAATTTCGATGCCGATGGTCGTCAGAAGCGGCGGCTGGAAGATATTCGCGCGGACCTCGCGCCAAAGGAGTGAGCGTGAACGCGCCCGAGAAGACGAGAGAAAACCAAGCCCCTAAGGAAAAGTCGCCGGCGATCGCCGCGGCCGTCATTCTGGCCGTCGTCGGCGTCGGCTTCTTCGTGCTACCGTCGATCATGCTGAGGCTTGGCGATATCTCGGTGTGGCTCGCCGGCGCCTTTGGCGTCGTCTTCGTTCTCGGCTTCTTCCTGATCTTCTGGCTGCGCGCGCGGCATCAGCGCAAGCGCGGGCTGTGATGGTAAGGTCTAGGGGCCGACGTGCAGGGAGTTGCCTCGGAAGACCCGTCCACAGCGTGCCTGGTTCCTCAATAGCGTTTTTTCTTTCGCACACGCGTGAAGCCGATTTGATCGGGCGTTAGCTCTGGGTCGTCTTCAAGACGGTAGCCGAATGAGTACCACGCGTCAGAGACATTCCGCGCGCCGGATGGCGGCGCCCAATAGTGATCGACAACCCAGAACGAGTAGCCGCCTCCAACGTCGGTCGCCGCAATCCCGTGCGTTTCGGAAAGCCAGAGCCTGAAAGCGGTGGCTTCACCGGACCAGATGTATTTGATTGCCCAGCCGGCCCGTGCGAGGTTGGCGGCGATTTCCTCGAACTCAAGCGTGTCGAAATTCATCTACCGTGTCCGTGTGGCGGCTCCACGCACGACGTACGTTGACCTCCCCCGGGGTGGGGGAAAGGGGCGGGCTTGCGGAAGCGGCGCACGTCCTGGCGAACACATAGCTGCCTTATCCTTGCAGCGCGGCGCCCAGCAAGACCAGTCCCAAGATAATCACGAGCAGGGCGCCTGCGATCTCGATGCCGTTCGAGACGCGGGCGGCCGATGCGGCGCTTGACGCGTAGCGCACGGCGAAACCCTTTGCCGTGACGGCCAGCGTCGCCAGGATCGATACCGTGATGGCGGTGCCGATCGACATGGCGAAGACCGACAGGATGCCGCCGAGATAAAGGCCGTTGAGTAAGGCGAAGGACAGCACGATCAGTGCGCCCGAGCACGGACGCAGACCGACGGCGACGATCGCCGACCAGGCCTCGCTGATGGCGAAGCGATCGCCCTTGAGCATCGACGGATCCGGCGCATGCGCATGGCCGCAGGTGGAGCAGACTTCGCCGGCGCCATGGTCGTGGTGATGATGCGTGTGGTCATGGCGATGGTGGGCATGGTCGTGATGATCGTGTTCGTGCTCGACGTGAACATGCCCGCCGCCGGCCGTTGCCATGAGAGCCGTCGGACGCATCATCGAGCGCAGTTTGCGAAACAAGAGCCAGCCGCCGAAGGCTGCGATCAGGGCGTAGCTGGCAATTTCCAGAGAGCGCGTCGCGTCAGTCATGCTGATCGAGGATCCGCGCAAAAGAAGATAAACCGCGCCGACAAGCAGGATGGCGACGACCCCCTGCAGGATCGACGACATGAAGGAGAGCAGCACGCCGCGCTTCAGCTCAGTCTCGTTGGCGATCATGTAGGAGGAGATGACCGCCTTGCCATGGCCGGGGCCGGCGGCATGGAAGACGCCATAGGCAAAGGAAAGGCCAATCAGCGACCAGAGCTGCCAGGGGTTTTCGCGCATGCCCTTCAGCGAGCCTGTCAGCGTGCGGTAGAAGCCCTGCTGCTCTGCATTCACCCAGGCAAAGAAGCCGCCGAGAAAGCCGGTGGTCTGAAACGACGGTTCGGCAGTGCCGATGCCGAGCGGCGATTGCGCCGCGGCAAGGCCGGCCGACAGAGCGGTCAACACGAGCGTCGCGGCAATCAGGCGGCCGATCCTGCGGGTGTTCAGCATGTGATCTCTATCCTGGTTGCAAAGAGCTTCGACATGTCGGTGCCGGTCGGGTCGCTCCAGAAAGCATCGGTCAGCGTGTCCTTGTTCTCGGCAAGGACTTCGTCAGGATCAGGGCGGACGACCTTGTGTTCGCAGGCGGCGATCTTGTCGCCGACCACGGTCAGGTCGTCATCGGTCGGGAAATCCATGGCCGTGTACATGGTCGGGTCGTAGACGCCGAAGGAGAGCTTGCCCTTGAGCGGCATCGGCTCGGCCGGCTTGACCGCGAAGATCATCAGCAACTGGCCGTCCTTGTAGTCGACGGTGATGTGCTCAGGTTTGCTGACCTTGATGGATTTGCCGTTTTCCAGGGCCGTCGTGTAGTAGTTGTACTCCGACAGTGACTCCAGCACGGTCTGGCCGACTTCCGCCAGTTCGTCCGGGTCGAGCGTGGCGTTCGAGTTCTTGTCGAAGTCGAGAACGACACTTGCGGAAAATAGCTCGTCGAAACGCCAGACATTTCTCAGCTCGCTCACCTCACCCTTGTCGTCGGAGGCCACTTCCAGGCGGGCCTCGGCGAAGATGTGCGGATGGGCAAAGGCCAAAGTCGGCGCAAGCAGGATGGCAAGGCCGGCCACGACGAGGCGCTTAATTCTCATGAAACGGCAATCCTTTCAGTCAGGGCGCAGCAGTGCCTTCGAATCGTTCCCGCAATGTACTGGAAATGGGACGGATTTGGGACCTTGCCGCGTCAATGCGGCTTGCGGAACCAGGCGTGCAGGTAGTCGACGAGGGTGCGCACTTTGGCCGGCAGGTAGCGGCGGTGCGGATAGATCGCATAGATGCCGCGGTCCCTGGGCAGGAAATCGTCAAAGAGCGTGACGAGTTCGCCGGTGGCAACCTTGGGCCGTGCGATGAAATCGGGAACCAGCGCCACACCGATGCCGGAGACGGCAGCGCGCACCGAGGCAAGCGGACTGTTGACCTCGATCGGGCCACTGACGGGAACGGTGAAGGAGGAACCGTCAGGCTCGATGAAGCGCCAGTTGGAATAGGACTTTCCATTGGTGTCGAGAATGCAGGGGATCTTCGAAAGGTCGGTCGGATGTGCGATCGGCCCGACCTTCTCCACGAAGTCCGGAGCGGCACAGATCAGGACCTGGAAGTCGTCGAGCTTGCGCGCGATCAGCGTCGAATCCTCAAGTCGGGTGATACGGATGGCGACATCGAAGCCCTCTTCGACGAGGTCGACGAAGCGGTCGTCCGAAACGATCTCCAGCGACAGTTCCGGATGCTGCTTGCCGAAATCGACCAGCGACTGGCCGATCTCGGCGTCGACGAAAGTGCGGGGCGCGGTGATGCGCAGCCGGCCCTTGAGGTCGGAATTGTTGGCGCGCACGAGATCGGCGAGATTGTCGATTTCCTTCAGGATTTCCGACGCGGTGCGATAATAGGTGTGGCCGGCTTCCGTCATCGAGAATTGACGTGTCGTGCGGTTAAGCAGAAGCGCGCCGAGTTCGTCCTCAAGCTCGCGCACATATTTCGACAAGAGCGCCTTCGACCTGCCGACGCGGCGGGCGGCGGCCGAAAACCCTTCGGCGTCCACGACATCGATGAAGGCGCGGATGCGGGTGAGCGTGTCCATGGCCGGTGTTTCCTTCGTCTTTCCTGGTCGCGGGAGCCTTGATTCGCCGCGAATGCTTCTTTCACGTTTCTCTGTTCGGCGGCTGTCTTTGTGGCCGGTTCGGTCCGCTCTTCGAATTTTGACGACCGGATAGGCGAGGTCTTAAAATAAATCCAGTTCTTTCAAGCGTTTGTGGCGGTCACTGCGTCGCTGTCGATTGTTCAGTAAACGTGAACACTGACAGTGTTGCCGGTCTCGAAAAAAATTCAACAGCGGCCGCGAAAAAACTCTTGATTACGACAAGGTTTTTTCTTACCTACGCCCTTGCCCAAAGTCGCACGTGCCTGTGGGTGTCCGCCGACCCTCGATTAGGTGAGGGTATCGGTAAGGTACCTGGAACTAACCCCTCCAGTCGCTATTCCGGCCAACCGGGAAATGCGAGGACATCTTGAAGCAACGACGGTGCGGGCCTTTCTGGTGTCTGCCGGCTCTCCAACAGCCGGGGTTACTGAAGAGGCACACCTTCATTGCCGGAAGTGCGGTTGGGTTATCCCCTCCAATCCATGGCAGACAAAGCCGAATTGAAGCCTAGGCGGGCTTTGATTCACCGTTCGCGCATCGAGCGCATGCTTGGTTCCGGGGTCTCCACCGGCTGGTTCCAGAGCATTCGCGCGTATGCCCTTTGTCCTCCGCGAAAGCGGAGCATTTTGGATCAGGGGAATAAGGCCATGACCACGGCACGCATCATCGACTTCATCAACACCCGACGACCCGACGGCCCTTGCCTCGTTGTCGACCTCGACGTCGTGCGCAACAATTTCAAGGCCTTCCGCCACGCGATGCCGGACAGCTCGATCTATTACGCCGTCAAGGCAAACCCGGCGCCGGAAATCCTGCGCCTGCTCGCCGGCATGGGCTCCTCCTTCGATTGCGCGTCCGTCGCTGAAATCGAAATGGCGCTCGACGCCGGTGCGACCGCCCAGCGCATTTCCTATGGCAACACCATCAAGAAGGAGCGCGACATTGCCCGCGCGCACGCTCTCGGTGTGTCGCTCTTTGCCGTCGACAGCCATGAGGAAGTCGAGAAGGTTGCACGTGCCGCCCCTGGTGCCCGCGTGTTCTGCCGCGTCCTGACCGATGGCGAAGGCGCCGAATGGCCGCTGTCGCGCAAGTTCGGCTGCGTCCCGCAGATGGCTGTCGACGTGCTCGTCTACGCCCATCAGCATGGCCTCGTTTCCTACGGCGTCTCGTTCCATGTCGGTTCGCAGATGACGAAGCTCGACGCCTGGGATTCGGCTCTTGCCGATGCCAAGCGCGTCTTTGTGCAGCTGGCCAAGCAGGGCATCGAGCTCAAGATGGTCAACATGGGCGGTGGCTTCCCGACGAAGTACCTCAAGGACGTGCCGACCGCTGAAGCCTACGGCCAGGCGATCTTCGGCGCGCTGAAGAAGCACTTCGGCAACCACATCCCGGAAACGATCATCGAGCCGGGTCGCGGCATGGTCGGCAACGCCGGCGTGATCAAGGCGGAAGTCGTTCTCGTTTCGAAGAAGTCTGATAACGACAGCCACCGCTGGGTGTTCCTCGACATCGGCAAGTTCGGCGGTCTCGCCGAAACCATGGACGAGGCGATCCGCTACCCGATCCGCACGGCCCGTGACGGCGACGAAATGGAGCCCTGCGTGCTTGCCGGCCCGACCTGCGATTCGGCCGACGTGCTGTACGAGAAGAACATGTATCCGCTGCCGATCACGCTCTCGATCGGCGACGAGGTTCTGATCGAAGGCACCGGCGCCTACACCACGACCTACTCGGCCGTCGCCTTCAACGGCTTCGAGCCCTTGAAGTCCTACGTGATCTGATCCGGTTTGCTCCCGTCCTCGGGCGGGAGCGCCATTTCACAATTTCCTTAGATGCCGCCTGAAGCGGTTTTGATGACGGGAGGCCCGGATGGCCGCTGTTGTTGATGCCCTGCGCGCGTTTTTCGCGCCGTCCACATTCGTTATCGATAACGAAAACCCGGGTGACGTCGTTGCCCGCGAAAACCTGCTCGATCGGGCGATGGGGCCGGAGCGGCGTCGCAAGTCGTCGGAAAAGCTGCGCAGCGGCCGCGTGCCTGCCGAAGGCCTCGCCTTCGTCGCCCGCGATCTCGATGGTCACGTGATCGGCACCGTTCGCCTGTGGAATGTCGAGGCCGGCGTCAGCCGCGAAGGCCACAGCATTCCAGCCCTGCTGCTCGGTCCGCTGGCAGTCGATCCCGCCCATGAAGGCAAGGGCATCGGCGGCATGCTGATGCGTGCAGCGATCGAAGAGGCCAAGAACCGCGGTCACGGCGCGATCCTGCTGGTCGGGGATGCCGCCTATTACGAGCGTTTCGGCTTCTTCGCCGCGCGCACGCAGCATTTGGTCATGCCCGGTCCGTTCGAGCGCAACCGTTTCCTGGCGCTTGAGCTTCGGGATGCCTGGCTCGAGGGCGCTGCCGGCCTCATCGTCGCCAATGGCCGCAAGTTGGCGCTGCCGCCGGTCAGGCGCGCGGCCTGATCTCTTTCCGTCTCCAACCCTGCGGGGGCGGATTTTTCGCTGCTCCCCCATCCGCCTCATGCGAGGGGTGGGGGAGCAGGTCATAAAAACCCGAGATCACGCCTCCGTGGCAGACGGTCGCGCGTCGTAGCAGACGAAGGCAAGCTTGTTGCCATCGGGATCGCGCACATAGGCGGCGTAGAAGCCGTCTCCGTATTGCGGGCGAAAGCCCGGTTCGCCCTCGACACTGCCGCCCTGTTCCATCGCCGTTGCAAACAGCCGGTCGATGATCGCAGCGCTTGGCACGAGGAACGCGGTCATGGCGCCATTGCCGATGCCGGCGGGATTTCCGTCGAAGGGATAGCCGGTGAAGAAACGCGGCGCGCGGTCATCATCCTTGCGTCCCCAGGACGCCACCTGCTCGTCGCACCAGCAGCGCTCCTGACCGATCAACGCCATCAGCGGATCGTAGAACCGTTCGGCGCGTTTGAGATCGGTCGTTCCGACCATCGTATATCCGATCATGTCTTCTCCCTTGTCTTGGCTGGCATCGCTCATACCTGGCTAAGGAAGGACCGTCCGCGCGGCGACAGCCGATAGCCGACCGTCAGGCTTTCCGTCAGCCCTAGTTCCTTCAGTTTGCGGATGCGTGGCTTGAGCTTGAGTTTATCCATGCCGACCTGTTCAGCGATCTCGGCGGCGGTAATCCCGTCGCGCGAAGCAATCAGGCGGAGTGTCGCTTCGGCCCAGATCTGACCGGCGGCCTCGTCAAAGCGGGCGAGCCTGGCGGCAATCTTGGCCCAGTCGGATTTCGCAAGCGTCGCGTCATCGCGCAAGGACAGACGCGGATCGTCGCCCGCGCGGTGGAAGGCGATGCGGTAAAGCGTGCCATCGGGCCTGCCGTCGAGTTCGGCGAGCAATGCCTCACGCGTCGGGAACCCGGCGCGACGTGCGTCCTCTATGCTGATGTCTTCGGCCTCGGTGGTCTCGATCGCGTCGATCGACAATATGCCGGCCGCTGTGCGCAGGCTGCCGCCGGCCTTGACTGTTGGCCTGGTCCAGCGCCGAAAGGCCAGTGTCACGTCGCCCTTGGCGATCTGGTAGAGAATGGCCTTGCGGAACAGCATGTCAGTTTGTGGCGCGGCGATAGAAAGCGAGGGAACCGGCAAGGGCAAGCAGGGCGCCGCCACAGATACGCTCGAGCCAGACGGCCCCGGAATGCTTGAGAAAACGAGCCGCCTGGGAGCCGAGTAGCGCGTAACCGAGCATCACGGCAAAATCGACAGCGGCGAAGACCAGGGCAAGTACTGCGTATTGCGGCGCCTGCGGCAAGGCGAGGTCAATGAACTGCGGCAGGAAGGCCGAGAAGAAGAGATAACCCTTCGGGTTGGTGACGGCGACCAGAAAGCTCTTCAGAAAAATCGCAGGCGTCGCGACGTCGGCGGCGCCTTTGTCGATGGCGACATCGAGCGTTCCCTTCGACCGCAACAGCATGACGCCGAGAAAGGCGAGATAGGCGGCGCCGAGCCATTTGACGACCGTAAACCAGAATTCCGAGGCAGCGAGTAGCGCGCCGAGACCCAGCGCCACCGCGCCGATCAGCACGAAATCCGAGAGAACGGCGCCGATCATGCCCACAAGCGCACGCTTGATGCCGTAGCGCGAACCGTTGGTCAGCGCCAACAGCACGGTCGGGCCCGGCGTGGCGATACCGATGAAAGCGACAAAGGCGAATGCGAGGATGGTTGTACCGCCCATGGGACACTCCGGTGTGCAGGGCGAATCTGTCTCACACCTTTGGCGTCGGAGCAACCGCCAGAATGCGTTCAGAAAGATCCACCGAGCGCGCGACGACGAGATCGACGCGATGGTCCTTCTCGGGATCGGTCTCGCGCTGGAGGGAGTGGGGGTAATCGACTTCGAGTTGAGGCTTCCTCTCCGGCCCGAGCAGCAGCGATGCCGTCAGCGCCTGCGTTTTGCGCGGTAGAGATAGGCGCAATAGGTGCTGCGTCTCGTCTTGAGACGATGAGCTGATGACCCCCAGACATGTTATCCGCTCTTTTTCTTCGTCGGCAAGGCAAAACGCCGGATTTGACAGTTCAGGTCGCTGGCCCTAATGGACGCGGAGGGCAAGGGCCCCTGCCGTCCGCGAGCGTCATGCTTTGGTGAAGCCCTTCTTTCAGACACGGTCAGCCGAAACGGCATGCGAACCGGTGGCAATGCGGGCTCCCATCTCTGATAATGCATGCCGCAGCAGGAGACCCTGTCATGATGCGCGGATCAAACACGCTACCATCGCTCGATGCCCTCAAGGACCAGGCGAAACGCCTGCGATCGCGGCTATCCTGCGAAGGCGAGAATATCAACCACTCCCGTTCCCTCGAACTGGTCGCCGCCCAATATGGCTACCGCGATTGGAACACGCTTCACGCTGCCGCCGGCAATCGGCCGCCGTTCAATCCCTGGATGCTCGGCTCGCGGGTGAAGGGCCTTTATCTCGGTCAGCCCTTCGAAGGCGAAATCCTTTCAGTGCAGGCGCTGACGGCCCAGCCGGGGCGCTACCGGTTGACGATGAAATTCGACGAGCCGGTCGATGTCGTTACCTTCGAGAGTTTCTCCGCGTTTCGCCAGCGGGTGACCGCGACGGTCGACGAGACCGGGCGCACGATCGAGAAGACGTCCAACGGCCGCCCACAGTTGGAGCTGGAATGGTGAGCGGCCCTTGCTGCTGCCGTGCGATCATCACGGTTGCGACTTGCCGGCTGTTGGCTTTTCAGCAGACTTCCCCGAAGCCAAGTGCTTCGGGGACTTAATCACCGTAGCTTTTCGCGCGACGATACCCCACTGATGCACCAATCCGTTCATCGCATCCGTTGGCATCATCATTAGTTGCGAATGAGTTGCATTTGCATTATCAATGTAGTTGCGAACGGTTCGCAATAAGGCGAGCCGATCAAATCGGGCCTTGTGGCATCGCCTCTGCAATCCGGAGCGGACACGTGGAGCCGTATCGGGCGAGGGGCGACTTCTATGGACAATTCGGTGAGGCAAGATCTGCTGAAACGGCGCAGCCTGCTGATGGGTGGGCTGGCGGCCGCCGGCGGCACCGCGATCTGCGCCGGCGCGGCGCCGGCGCAGATCGCGTCCCACGGTGGCGGCCACCAGATGGCCGCGCGGGCGTCCGAAGGCATGGCGGCACCGATGCCGGCGATGGGGCACGGCGCCATGATGACGGTCGGCGACGTCGATAACACCGCCAACGGTTTCGATCCGACCGACATGCTGACCGACTGGGACACCGGCACCGTCTCGGTACTGCCGGATGGGCGAACGCTCCGGACCTTCGAGATGGCTGCCGAGGATCGCGACATCGAAATCGCGCCGGGCATCACCTTTCCGGCCTGGACCTATAACGGCCGCGTGCCTGGCCCGGCGCTTCGGGCCAAGGAGGGCGAGCGCCTGCGCATCGTCTTTCGCAACTACGCCTCACACCCGCATTCGATCCACTTTCACGGCATTCACGCGGCGCGGATGGATGGCGTACCGGGGGCCGGCATGGTCGATCCCGGCGATGAGTTCGTCTATGAATTCGACGCCAAGCCTTTCGGCTGCCATCTCTATCATTGCCATGCGATGCCGCTGCGTCGGCATATCCACAAGGGCATGTACGGCGCCTTCGTCATCGACCCGGACCCGGAGCGCCATCCGGATCAGATCGACGTCGCCCGCTCGCGGCTCATCGGCACGCCGGAGAACGCCGGCTGGCAGGAACTGGTGATGGTGATGAACGCCTTCGACACCAACTTCGATGCCGAAAACGAATTTTACGCGGTCAACACCGTCGCCCATGCCTTCATGAAGCGGCCCATCCGGATCGTGAAAAGCAAGCCGGTGCGCATCTACCTCATCAATGTCATCGAGTTCGATCCGATCAATTCGTTCCATCTGCACGCGAACTTCTTCGATTATTACGACCAGGGAACGACGTTGACGCCGACGCTTAGAACTGTCGACCTCATCACCCAGTGCCAGGCACAGCGCGGCATTCTGGAGTTCACCTTCGCCGAGCATGAACCCGGCCTCTACATGTTCCATCCGCACCAGACCGAGTTTACCGAACTGGGTTGGGTCGGCATGTTCGACGTCGTGGAGGCGCTGGCATGAACGAAACCCTGCCGAGGGCCGCTATCCGTGCGGCGAAAACCAATCTGGTTTGGCTGGCGCTGCCGCTCATCGCGTTGGCCATCGCCGTCGCCTGGATCCTGTCGGCCGATCCGCTGTCGGGCTTTCGCAACGGCGCGCCGCCGGTGGAAAACCTGACCTTCGAACGAACCGTGCTCGACGACAGCGGCCTTCGCCTCTTTGTTCGCGCCGGTGGATCGGAGCCGATGACGGTGGCGCAGGTTCAGGTGGATGACGCCTACTGGCAATTCACCCAGGATCCGCCTGGTCCGATCGCGCGGGGCAAGGCGGCATGGCTGAGCCTGCCCTTCCCATGGATGCTGGGCGAGGCGCATGCGCTGAAGGTGGTGACCAACACTGGCGCCACCTTCGCCCACGACATTGCCGTTGCCGTGCCGACGCCGCAGGCGACGGCAGGTCAATTGCGACTGCAGGCGCTGGTTGGCATCATCGTCGGCATCGTGCCGGTCGCCGTCGGCCTGATGTTCTACCCGCTGCTGCGTGGCGTCGGCCAGGCGGGCATGGCGTTTCTATTGTCGCTGACGATCGGCCTGCTCGCCTTCCTGCTGATCGATGCAAGTGCGGAAGCCCTGGAACTGGCGTCGCAGGCCGCGGCAATTTTCCAGGGGCCGGTCATGGTGGTGCTTGCGGGGCTTGGCAGCTTCCTGTTGCTGATGGCGATCGGCCGGCGCGGCGGCGTGCCGACCGGGCTGGCGCTTTCCACCTATATCGCGCTTGGCATCGGGCTGCACAATCTCGGCGAGGGGCTGGCGATCGGTGCTGCCTTTGCCGCAGGATCGGCCGGGCTCGGTACCTTCCTGGTGCTCGGCTTCGCCCTGCACAATGTGACCGAAGGCATCGGCATCGCCGCGCCGATCCTGAAACAGCGGCCCTCGCTATGGGTCTTTGTCGGCCTGACGCTGCTTGCCGGCGGGCCGGCGGTGATCGGCATGTGGCTCGGCAGCCTGGCAACGTCGGCGCAATGGTCGGCGCTGGCGCTGGCGATCGGGGCCGGCGCGATCCTGCAGGTGATCGTCGAGGTCAGCGCTTACCTGATGCGCCAGAGCGGAAAGCGGATCGAGGTCCTCCTGACGCCGCCCGTCATGAGCGGGCTCGTTGCCGGCGTCGCCTTCATGTACGTGACCGCGGCAGTGGTGAAAATCTGATTGTTTGTGGATCGCTGTCATGAGCGATTTGGCAGCCCCTCATCCCGCTGCCGCGACCTTCTCCCCGCAGGCGGGGAGAAGGGACTCGTGGCGCGGTTTCGTCCGGCCAGATATTTCGGCATTCTTTGACAGAGCGTATGCCACGTCCCCTCGCCCCGCTTGCGGGGAGAGGGTTAGGGTGAGGGGCAACTGCGCTAACGCCGTCGAAGAGCGTCGAGCGAATGTTATCCGGCGATATCGACGATGCCGCAGTCGCCCTCGGCCGAGCCGAAAACGAGCTGGCGCCCGTCCTTGCTCCAGGCCATGGCGGTGACCGCACCCTTGCCGGGACGGCGCAACAGCACTTCCTTGCTGTCGGCGAAACGGGCGGCGAGGATCATGCCGTCCTGATAGCCGATGGCGACGATGTCTTCGGCCGGATGACAGGCGACGGAAGTCACCATGATGTCGGCGCGGGTGCCGAGTTCCAGCGGCGCCTTGCCCATCGGTCCGTCTTTGCCCTGGAAGGGCCAGACGATGGCGGCCGGCGCGCCCGAAGATGCGAGCCACTTGCCCTTCGCGGACCAGGAGAGCGACTTCACCTTGGCCGGGTAGCCGGTCATGCGCATGTGGCGTGCCTCGCCGCCGGGCTTTGCGTCGAGCTTCCAGCCGTGCAGGGCATTTTCCTGCATCGTGGTCACGAGGAAACGGCCGTCGGGCGAGAAGGTGACGCCGGTATGGGCGCCCTTCCAGTCGAGATCAATCGGCTGGCCCGCGGTCGCGACCCAGTGCATCGACACGCCGTTGTAGCGGGCGGCGGCAACACGCAAGCCCTTCGGCGCAAAGGCGACGCCCTCGACCGTGCGCTCCTCGGCAAATTCTTTCGTCGTGCCGTCGGCCAGCCGCACATGGGTGGTCTTGCCATAGGCATAGCCGACGGCGCCCTGCGGGCCGGCTGCGACTTGGGCGATCCACTTGCGCGGCGCTTCGGCAACCAGCGTCGCGGTGCCGTCGGCAGCCGTGCGCATCACCTTGCCGTCCTCGCCGCCGGTCAGAAGCGTTTCGTTCGCCTCGTCGAGAACCAGAGACAGCAGGCCCTCGTGGACTTCCGTCGTCTTGTGGCCGTGGTCGAGGCGGTGGATGGCGCCGGTGGCTTCGGCGAAGAAAGGTATGCCCTTGAGAAAGGCCACGCCAACGACGTGGCCTTCGAGATCGAGCGGAGCGACTGTCGGCATCAGATTGTCATGGTCCCCTGGTTCGGCATGCTGTTGGAGCATGATGCCGAAAAGGACCGACGCCATGCTCTCCTTAATTTGATCTTAGAGCCGCATCGCGGCTTCCGGAATCAGGCTGAAGCTTCGCAGGCCTTGAACGTGCGCTCCAGCTTTTCGCGGTCGAGGTCGCGGCCGATGAAGACCAGGCGGCTTTCGCGCTTTTCGCCTTCCTTCCAGGCACGCTGATGGTCGCCCTCGATGATCATGTGCACGCCCTGCACGACATAACGCTCGGCGTCGCCGGCAAAGGCGATGATGCCCTTCAGGCGCAGGATGTTCGGGCCGTCCGTCTGGGTGATCTTCTGGATCCAGGGGAAGAAGCGATCAGCGTTCATCTCGCCGCCGCGCAGCGAGATCGATTGCACCGTCACATCATGGATCGGCGAGGGGGCGTGGTCATGGTGGTGATGGTCGTGATCATGATGGTGGTGATGATCATGGTCATGATGATCGTGGTGATCGTGGCCGCAATCCGGGCCGCAGGTGTGATCGTGCTCGTGATCGTCCTGGTCGAGGAAATGCGGGTCGTTTTCCAGCGCTCTCTCAAGGTTGAACGCGCCCTGGTCGAGAACCTTGGTGAGGTCGATCTCGGAGCGCTGCGTTCTGTAGATGCGGGCCGACGGATTTATGACGCGAACCGTCGCCTCGATCCGCTCCAGCTCTTCCGGGCTGACGAGGTCGGTCTTGTTGAGGAGCACGACGTCGGCAAAGGCGATCTGGTCTTCGGCCTCGCGGCTGTCCTTCAGCCGGAGCGGCAGGTGCTTGGCGTCTACCAGCGCGACGACGGCATCAAGCTCGGTCTTGGCGCGCACATCGTCGTCCATGAAGAAGGTCTGGGCGACCGGAACCGGATCGGCAAGACCGGTGGTTTCCACGATGATCGCATCGAAGCGACCGGGCCGGCGCATCAGGCCTTCCACCACGCGGATCAGGTCGCCGCGCACGGTGCAGCAGACGCAGCCGTTGTTCATCTCGTAGATTTCCTCGTCGGATTCGACGATCAGGTCGTTGTCGATGCCGATCTCGCCGAATTCGTTGACGATGACGGCGTATTTGCGCCCGTGGTTCTCGCTGAGGATGCGGTTCAACAGCGTCGTCTTGCCGGCGCCGAGATATCCGGTGAGCACGGTGACGGGAATCGGCTTCTGCGGGGATGTTTCGGTCATGGGAACCTCTGGGATCTCGGGATGCGGGGAGCGGGCATCCATGTCGCGTTTCATATAGGAGATGCGGCGGCGATGCGCAAATGGCGAAGCCGATTTTGGCCACGCCATTGCCGCCTCCGGGACGGGCGAACCGGGCAGCGATAACGCTCCTTTCATCAAAATCAGGGAGAGTTCGCGTCCTACCGAAGGGGTGCATGCGTGAAGACGATTTCCATCAACGGCCGGTTCCTGACTCAGCCGCTCACCGGCGTGCAGCGCTTTGCCCGCGAGATCACCCGCGCGCTCGATGCCCGCATTGCCGCGGGCGACGTGCCGCCGGCGCTGAAGGATGTGCGCTGGCGGTTGCTGGCTCCAGCGTCCGCGCCGGATGATCTGCCACTGTCGGCGATATCGATCGAGCGTTTCGGCTCAGGCCCGGGCCATCTCTGGGAGCAGGGGCCGCTCTATTGGCGGACGCGGCGCGATACGCTGGTCGGCCTCGGGGGCAGCGGACCGGTGCTGCATTCCGACCAAGTGGTGGTGATCCACGACGTCACGCTCTTCCGTCATCCGGCTTCCTTCGGGCGCGGCTACCGGCTGTTCCACGGCGCGCTCGGCTACATCCTGACGCGTCGCGCGAAGATCGGCACCGTTTCCTATTTTTCGCGCGGTGAACTGGCGGATGTCTTTCGCGTTCCAGCATCGGGTATTGACGTGATCTACAACGCCACAGATCACTTTTCCGACCTTCAGCCGGACCGGGAGATCGTTGCGAAGCTGGGGCTTGCCGAGACCCCCTTCTTCCTTCTCGTCGGCACACTGAAGCCCAACAAGAACGTCGAGTTTGCGGTGCGTGCCTTCGAAGCCCTGGGTGCTACCGGCAGCAAGCTCGTGGTCGTCGGCGGTACGGATCCCAGCGTTTTTCGCGACATCGCCCCGACGTCGCGGGGCAACCTGATCTTTCCCGGGCGGCTGACGGACGCCGAGATCGCCGGGCTGCAGCGCCACGCCACCGCCTTCCTGTTCCCGAGCCTCTATGAAGGGTTCGGTATCCCGCCGCTCGAGGCGATGACA
Source organism: Ensifer canadensis (assembly GCF_017488845.2). NCBI lineage: Bacteria > Pseudomonadati > Pseudomonadota > Alphaproteobacteria > Hyphomicrobiales > Rhizobiaceae > Ensifer > Ensifer canadensis. The sequence goes on along the minus strand of NZ_CP083370.1, from coordinate 3,166,317 downwards.
CAAGGGTGCCCGGTGCTGGCCGCTGACATACCCCCGGTCAGGGAAGCCTGCGGCGAGGCGGCTCTCTATTTCGATCCGGCGAAGGCGGAAACCCTCGTCGAGGTTATGCGGAAGATATCCGCCGATGATGCGCTTCGGCGACAGCTGGGGCGTTCGGGGCATGAAAATGCAATGCGGTTCTCATGGAACGCAAGCGCGGTCATTCTGCTCAACCTGCTGGTCGCAGGGCAGGGCTGACTAGCTTGCTTATTCGGAACTGAACGCGCGATTAGAGTTCGAGTGTGCGCAGCGGATCTATCCTGCCGCGTAGGAGATCTACGAGGGCGATAAGGTTTCCCTTAAGGCGGCCCCGTCTGTCGACAAGCCCCTGAGATTTCAGACTGCCGACGATGTTTGCGGCGATGTTGGAGCTCAAAAGCTTCAATGCCCAGCCCAGACCGACCGTGCCTTTGCGGAAAAGGTAGAGCGGGTTTGCCACCTGTGAGTAACCGAAGCGCAAACCCGAAGTACGTCCCCGTTTGTTGCCGAGATGGACGCCGCGCAGGGTGGCGCTGCGCACAATGCGGCCGTGGCGGGCGAGGCGGCGGCAGAAGTCGACATCCTCCTGCCAGCCGTAAAGCGGCAGGTTTTCGTCGAAGCGGGTGGCGTCGGCTTCAATGGCCGACACGCGAAAAACCATATTGCAGCCATAGGCGTTGTAAACGGGTTCGAGGGTGGCCTGTCTGCCCGTTGCCCGATCGCGCGCAAGGATTTCCAACCCTTCCTTGACCGGGATGCCCGGGCCATGAATGCCATCGGCCAGCACCAGGCCGGTCGCCACGGCAATGTCGGCCCTCTTCTCGAAGAGGGTTTCGACTTCAGCCAGAAAATCGCACTGGGGCAGGAAATCATCGTCGAAAAACACGATGATATCGGCGGTCCCCGTGTGGTCGAGGATGGCGTTGCGCTGCGCACAGGAGCCCTTGCTGCCCGTGACCAGGGTGATCTCCGATGCGAGCGTGCTGACAAAGTCGAGATCGACGTCCTGCGGCGACGAGGGGCAGACGAGGATCGCGTCCGCCTGGCGATCCTGCCGGCTCAGGTGCAGCAGTGTTTCGGACAGCACTTCGCGGCGACCCGCCGTGGCTATTCCGACAATGATCTTCATGGTGTTCTTCGCCTCTCGGTTTGCCCAGATCTAAACCGAAAGAGGTTCAGTTTTCCTTATCGCGCCCGGTTCACTATCGCGCCCGAGATCACGCGGCGGTTGACGCGCGCATGCCGAGCCGCAGGCGATTGAGCGCCAAGAGGCAGCAGACCCCACCAATGACAATCCCGGCGGCAGTAGCGACGGTGGCGGACCGGTAAGACAGCACGAAGGCGACAATGGTGACTCCAAGGCCGGCAGCGGCGAGGAGAACCGGCGACCAGGTGAAGTCGAAGGGCAAGGTCGCCATCAGGCGCAGGCCGATCAAGGATGCGAATATGGCGCCGAGCGCGCCGCCTGCCATCAGTGTGGCGGCGCTTGGCGCCAAAAGGAACGCGCTGGCAAGCGCGAAGAGATTGAGAAGCGCGCAGTCGATGGCCGCGAGCGCGAAGATCGCGGTCAGGCGCTGCTTCAAGTGCAGCGGTGTCGGCAGCATGATCTGGGTCAGAACGCGCGCGAGCGAAAGGATAATGACGAACGGGGCCGTCGCGAGGAAGCCGGCCTGCAGGTCAGGGCTGATGACCAGCCATGTCGCCGGCACCAGAACGGCGAAGATGCCTGCCGCCATCATCAGCGCGAAGCTGGTGAGCAGCGCGTAGTATTGTCCGAGCTCACGGCGAAGCGCCAGGGTATCGCCGCCCTTGTCGTGAGCAGCGACGATTTCGGGATACTGGATCGCCTGGAGGGCGGAGACGATCAGCACGAACGGGCGCTGCAGCAGATCGAGCGCCAGCAGCGCACCGGCAGCGCCGCCGGGGCCGAGGACCGAGGTGAATATCGCCTTCAGCGCAAGCGGTGCAAACATCGAGGCGCTGGCGGCACCCGCCGAAACGCTGCCATAGACGAGGTGCTTTCGCACGCGCGCCATGTCGAGCGAGGCGGAAGACCGCGGGCCTGATCTGCGCGAAAGTAGGGTTGCGAGCAGAGCGTAGAGAGCATAACCGCCAAGCAGGCCGGTGACCGTCGACAGGAAGGTTGGCGATACGAGCGCGCCGATCAACGTTCCCGCCGCCAGGATGGTGGCGCGAGATCCCTGGAGTACCGAGAAGGCGCGAAAATCCTGGCGGAAGCGCAGCATGGTCAGGTGCAGGTCGCTGCCGCCTTGCGCAACGGCAACGAGGCCGCCGACCAGCGCCACCAGCGGCGAGACGCCGAAGGCGAGCGACGCGGCCGCAGCGACAAGGCAGAAAAGCGCGCAGGCCGCTGCCTCCGCAACGATCGTTCGCCGCTCCGCCGCTTCGATTTCCGCCGTCTGGCCGGGATAGAAGCGCATGCAGGAGAAACGCACCCATTCGAAAGCGGCGATCGCGCCGAATTGGCTGAGCGAGATGAACAGCGAATAGGCGGCATAGTCGACTGGGGCCAGCCAGTGGGCGACGACGATCAGCAGGCCGAAGGCGATCAGGGCCTGGTAGAAATAGGCGCCGAGCGCGATGATCTTCGCCATGGGGTTCCGGCCTAGCGCCGCCTGTCGTCGTTTGCTGCTGTCCATGCTGATAGCGCAAAAGCACAAACAAAGTGTTTTGTCGGCGCGCCCTGCCGGTCCTTCAGGCGAATTCGGTCATGTCGAAGTCGGCGACATCGGTCAAAAGCTCGATCACGCCCGTAACCGCGTGGGCCAGCAACTGTTCGCCGCGCGCCGCGGTTGCCACCGAGGCATTGCCGGCAACACCGTCACGGTTGAGGTCGGACATCTTCCAGCCGAAGGCATGCGGGCCATAGGCGCGCAAATGCCGGAAGCGTCCGGCGTAGTCGCTCTGGCGCGAGGGGAAGGCGCGGGCTTTCGCCATCTCGACCTTTTCGGGATGGAGCGCCAGCATCACCGACGTCTCGATCTCGCCGCCGTGAATGTCGATCGCCTTGTCTTCGGGCGCGATCCAGCCATCTGGCTGGCCGAAACGGGTCCAGCTGGTCGCCACCGCCAGCATGCCGAAACGCACTCGCGCCTCAGTCGCAACGATCGTCATCAGCGGCGAATTGCCGCCATGGGCGTTCAGCATCACGAATTTGCTGAGGCCGAGACCGTGCAGGTTTTCGGCGATCCCAAGCCAGCGACGCACGGCTTCGTCGTAGCCGAGCGACCGGCTGCCGGCCACATCCATATGCTCGATCGAATAGCCGACGGGTTCGGTCGGCAGGAAAGTAACGGGCAAGTTCGCGGGCAGGGCGGCGATGCAGCGTTCGACAATACCCTCGGCAATCAGCGTGTCCGTATCGAAGGGCAGATGCGGTCCATGCTGCTCATGGGCGCCGAGCGGCAGCACGGCGATCCAGTCGCGGCGGGCCTGTTGCGGAAGATCGGTCGGATTGTCCTGCCATCGGGCTTGGGGCATCGACATCTCTCTTCGATCCTTCACGTCAATTGTCGTAAAAATGTTATTTGAGTCATACAGTTCGTAATCGCAAGCTGTATTGCTATAAATGTCTGAGGCGGGATTCGGCAGGAGGTCCAATGGGCAAGAAGAACAAGGCCGAAAAGAAGGGCAAGAACGGCAAGAAGAAGGACGATCTTCTCGCCGAACCGCACGATCTTGCCTCGATCCTTGTCCAGGCGGCGCGTTCGATGCGCACGGTGATGTCGCGCAATCTGCTCGAAAGCGGTCTCTATGCCGGCCAGGACGGTGTGATGCTGGCGCTTGCCGAAATGGACGGGCTGACGGCGGGCGGGCTTGCCGCCAAGCTCGGCGTCAAGGCGCCGACGATGACGCGCACGATCGGTCGCATGGAAGCGCAAGGTTTCCTCGAGCGGCGCCCTGATGATGACGATGCGCGGCTGACCAAGGTCTATCTCACCGAACCGGGGCGCAACCGGCTGCAGACGATCGCCGAGGCCGGCCAGCATTCGGAAAACCTTGCGACGCGCGGACTGACCGACAAGCAGGTGCGCACGCTGATGAAGCTTTTGCGGGCTGTCGACAGCAACCTGCAGGCGGCACGCGCAGCCGACTGAGCCTTGTTTCGCGGCATATTGCGGCGGCGATTTAAACAGTTTAAATAGGATTTAAATTTGAGGGTAGGCAACTAGGCTTAAACAGGGGGCATCGTGGCGCAAAAAGTCAAGCTTTCGACGATCGCGGAAACACTCGGTCTTTCGACGGCAACAGTATCCCTGGCATTGCGTGACAGCCCATTGGTGGCGACCCTCACACGCGATAAGATCAAGGAGCAGGCCCGCGCACTCGGTTATATCTATAACCGCCGCGCTGCCAGCCTCAGAACCTCCCGGTCCGGCATCATCGGCGTCGTCGTGCACGACATCATGAACCCGTTCTACGGGGAAATCCTGAAGGCGATCGAAGCGGAGCTCGACCGCGACAAGCAGACCTTCATCCTCTCCAACCATTACGATTCGGTCGACAAGCAGCGCGATTTTATCGAAACGCTGCTGCAGCTCGGCGGCGACGGCGTCATCATGTCGCCGGCGATCGGCACGCCGCCGGAAGATATCCAGCTTGCCGAGGACAACGGCATGCCGGCGATCCTGATCGCCCGTTCGATTGAGGGGCTCGACGTGCCGATCTTCCGCGGCGACGACGCCTATGGCATCTCGCTGGCGACCAACCATCTGATCGGCCTTGGCCATCGCTGCATCGCCATGGTCGGCGGCACCGACCAGACCTCGACCGGTCGCGACCGCTATCAGGGTTATGTCAACGCGCTGCGCAAGGCCAACATCGAGGTCGATCCGGAATTGCGCATTCCCGGCCCGCGCTCCAAGCAGGGCGGCTTCGAGGCGGCTGTGCATCTGCTGTCGCTGCCGCAGAAGCCGACCGCAGTCGTCTGCTGGAACGATCTGGTGGCGATCGGCATGATGAACGGCATCGCGCGTGCGGGCCTTGTTCCAGGCGTCGATATCTCCGTCACCGGCTATGACGACCTCGAGGAGGCCTCGATCGCGACACCGGCGCTGACCACCGTCTGGAACGGCCAGGCCGATGTCGGCCGCAGTGCGGCACGCGCACTTCTCGACAAGCTTTCCGGCAGCCACGAACCCGACGGCATCCACCTGATCAAGCCGGAAATGCGCATCCGCCAGTCGACAGGCCCGTTGCGCGTCACCGCCTGAAGAAATCCCTAATGCATGTCGCGCAAAAGTGTGCAGCGGTTTTGCGAAGGCGACATGCACAAAAGCAAGAACCTAAAGTGCGGCAAGCGAATCCTGGAGATCGCGACGCGCTTTAATACCAGGAGTGCCCATGTCCGCGAGCCTTCCCCGCATCCTCGTGCCCGGAAAAATCAACGAACAGGTGCTGCTGCGGTTGCCCGAGATGTTCGAGATCGTGCGGCTGGACCGTGCGGACCCTGACCTTGTGACGGCAGACATGGCCGATATCAGGGGTATCGCCGTCTCTGGCCGCGTTCCCGCCGGTCTGATGGATGCGCTGCCCGGTCTTGAGATCGTTGCCAATTTCGGTGTCGGTTATGACGGGGTCGACGTGAAACATGCCGCCTCCAAGGGCATCGTCGTCACCAACACGCCTGACGTTCTGAGCGAAGAGGTCGCCGATACCGCCATCGGCCTGCTCATCAACACGCTGCGCCTGCTGCCGCAGGCGGAACAGTGGCTGCGCCAGGGGCGTTGGGTGCGGGATGGCGCCTTTGCGCTTTCGCCCTTGTCATTGCGGGGTCGCACGGTCGGGCTTTACGGCCTCGGACGCATCGGGCTTGCCATTGCCAAGCGGCTCGAAGCCTTCGGCGTCTCGGTCGCCTACCATACGCGCAGCCCACGCGATGGGCTTGCCTATGCCTATCACCCGACGCTCGAACGGCTTGCCGCCGCCGTCGATACGCTTGTTGTCATTGTTCCGGGAACGGAGGCGACACGAAAGACGGTCAACGCCGCGGTGCTTTCGGCACTGGGAAGCAATGGCGTCCTGATCAATGTCGGGCGCGGCTCGACGGTTGACGAGGCAGTGCTGGTCTCAGCACTTCAGGCCGGTGTGATTGCGGGGGCGGGGCTCGACGTTTTCGACAACGAACCGCATGTGCCCGATGCGCTGCTGGGGTTGCCGAATGTTTCGCTGTTGCCGCATGTGGCGTCGGCTTCGGTTGTTACCCGCAACGCCATGGCGGATCTGGTGGTCGATAACCTCATGGCCTGGTTTTCGACCGGCAAGGCACTGACGCCAGTGCCGGAAACGCCGTTCACGCGCCGAGCCGGTTAAAGCGTTGCCGGTTCAGACGGAGGTGCAGAAACGCTCCATCTCTTTGTTTTTGCGCATTTGCTGATGGAAAACCGCTTCGCACTTTTCCTGGAAATGCCCTAGGCGGCCATGCGCCGCGCCGCGTAGGCGCGCACGGCATCGCCGAAAGCCCTGAACAGGCTCGCCGACGGTGCGTCCGTCCGCACCCAGTATTCCGGATGCCATTGCACGCCGACGGCGAACGCCTTGGCGCCAATCACCGAGACCGCCTCGATGGTGCCATCGTCGGCAACGGCTTCGACGGCGAGGCGCGGCGCCGTTGCGCCGATGGCCTGGCGATGCAGGGAATTGACGCGAACGCGACCGGCACCCAGCACCGGCGCAAGACAGCTGCCTTCCTTGACGATCACGTCCTGGCGGATGCCGTAGGCGACATCCAGCTCGGAAACGTCGGGCTTGCGGTGATCCCAGACACCCGGCTGCTCCTGGATTTCGCTTGCGAGCGTGCCACCGAGGGCAACGTTGAGCTCCTGGATGCCGCGGCAGATGGCAAACAGCGGAACGCCGCGCTCGAGCGCGCGCCGGATCAACGGCAGGCTGGTGGCATCGCGGCCAGGATCGAAGGGGCCGTCGGTGTCCTTGGCCTCGCGGCCGTAGAGCGAGGGATGAACGTTGGATCGGGCGCCGCTTGCCAGCACGCCGTCGACGCGATCGAGGATCTCGTCGATATCGTTGCCGGTCTCAAGCGCCGGAATGAGGAAGGGCATGACGCCGGCGCCTTCGACGGCGGCACGGACATACTGGTTGGCAACGACATGCCAAACATTGCCGTCGAATTCGCGGAAATCGCAGGGGATGGCAACGACAGGTTTCGACATCATCAGGCTCCGTATCTCGCTTTGCAAAGCCTTGCCGCCAGATGTGGCTGAAAGTCAACTGCGAAGCGCGCAGATGTGATGGTGATACCGGCCGCAACTAGGCTCGTATGTGCATGGCAGGAATTGATGCGTTTTCTTCAGCTTTGGGTAACCACATCCTGAGTGAATCGGTGGATGTGATGTTTGCCAAGCAGAATTGCCTTAAATACAATGTCAGAAAGCAAAACGTGATTTTGTCTATGCATGGTTGTAGAAGGCATCCGCCGGCCGTTGGTTTCGCAATACTAGGTTGAGTTTGGGAAAAACTCCCATGGGGCACCGTTTGAATGTTGCAATACAAGGCTTGGAGGCGGTGTTTTCACGAAATCTTTCGTTAAATCATCGCCTCTAAAAATCCGGAAAACCGGAGCTATGGGTTCATGACGCGCAATGAACGGGGCGCTCTCCCGACGGATGTCTATCTGTCGTCCGTGAGCTCGCTCTACGAACATCGCAGGACTCTGCTGATCGGCATGCTTTCGCATGTCGTGACTTTCGTGCTCGTCTATTTCAAGACCACCGACCCGCTCTATCTCTTCTGCACGGCCGCCATCGTTGTGCTCTGGGGGCTGCGCAACCTCGACATGGCGCGCTTTGATCGCCAGGATTTCTCCAACGCCGACCGAGCGATGGTCCGGAAATGGGAGAATCGCTACATTCTCGGCGGCGTCAGCGTGACGCTCACCTGTGGTATTGCCTGCGGCTACGCGATCGCCGTCAGCCGGGATTCCTTCTCGGAACTGGCCTGCATCTCCGTCACGCTCGCGTCGATGATCTCGCTGGTCGGGCGAAACTACGGCTCCGAACGGGCGGTGCTGCTTCTGTCCTCGTCCGCCTGCCTGCCGATCGTGATCGGGCTGATCACGCTTCAGGATGGTTTCATGCTCATCCTGGCGGTTCTGATCCTGCCATTCATCTTTTCGACCTGGATGATGGCCAACAATGTGCGCGCGTTTCTCTACGAGAACGTGCTGGCCGCCCGAGAAATCGCAACGATCGCCGGCCAGTTCGACGCAGCACTCAACAACATGACGCACGGGCTGCTGATGCTCGACCGCGACAACCGGATCGTCGTTGCCAACGAGCGCGCCTGCGCGCTGCTGATGCTGGGCGACAAGGCCGACCTGAGGGATCGGCTGCTGGATGACGTCGTGCGCCGCGGCGTCCGGCGCATGTCGCTCAGTGTCGAAGAGACGCGCGCGATCTCGCGGCAGCTCGACCTTCTGATCAAGGGCAAGAAGACTCAGGTTCTGGTGCCGGTCACCGACAACCTCTTTCTCGAGTTTTCCGCTGGGCGACACGAGAACGGTGAGGTCGTGCTGATATTCGAGGACGTGACCGCACGCGTCCAGGCCGACAGACAGATCCTTCAGATGGTGCGCTTCGACACGCTGACCGGCTTGCCGAGCCGCGATTACTTCGCCGAACTTGCCCACAGCGCTGTGGCGCTCGAAGGCAAGGAGGACGTCGAGGTCGGGCTGATGGTGCTCGACGTTGCCGAGTTCAAGCATGTCAACGACATGCGCGGCCACATCGTCGGCGACAGGCTATTGCAGGCGATTGCCGGGCGGCTGAAGACACTGGTCGGCAATACGGCGATCGCCGCGCGCCTGATGGGCGACGAATTCGTCGTCTTCTTCCCCAACAGGATGCATCGGCCGGATCTCGAAGAGCAGATGCGCGCGGTTCACGCCGGGTTGCGCGGTGCCTATATGGCGAATGGCTTTACCTTCAACGTGACCATGAGCGCCGGCGTCGTTCTCGTGCCGAGCAGCGCCTTCCGGCTGGAAGAACTCCAGATCAAGGCCGATCTTGCGCTGTCGGAAACCAAGGCACGCAACAAGGGCGGCTGCACCGTATTCGAAGAAGAGATGGATGCCCGCTATCTCGACCGCCAGAAACTGAAGAGCGATCTGCGCGATGCGATCAATGCTGGTGCCCTGACGCTTTCCTACCAGCCGATGTTCACGCCGAACGGCGCGCGTCTCGAATGCTGCGAGGCTTTGGCGCGCTGGACGCATCCCGAGCGCGGCCCGGTACCGCCGAATGTCTTCATCCAGCTTGCCGAGGAACTGGGGCTCGTCACCGAGATCACCCGCTTCGTGCTGGAGCAGGCGTGCAAGGATTGCATGGGCTGGCCCGGCGAGGTTTCCGTTTCGGTCAATCTGTCGGTGCTCGACCTGCGCAGCAACGACATCGTCACGGTGGTGGCGGATACGCTGCGGGCCACCGGGCTCGATGCTTCGCGGCTGCATCTCGAAGTCACAGAGAGCTGCCTGATGGATGAGCCGGCCAAGGTGCAGGCCATTCTCGGCGAGCTGCGTGACAGCGGCATAACGATCGCCATCGACGATTTCGGCACAGGCTATTCCAGCCTCAGCTACCTGGATGCGCTGCCGGTCAACATCATCAAGATCGATCGCTCTTTCGTGCGCAACATCCGCGAGGACTCGCGCCGCTTCAAGCTGCTGCGCGGCACAGCCAACCTCGGTCGTGCTCTCGGCCTGAAGATCGTCGTCGAGGGTGTGGAGACGGCGGATCAATTGCAGCTGATCAACGACTACCACTGCGCCGATCTGATACAGGGTTTTGTGTTCGCGGCCCCGATGCCGGCGTCCGCCATCGCGGCCTTCTGCAAGAATGGTGTCCAGAAACCGGTCACCACGCCGTCAAGCAAGCGTATCGCCTGACAACTCGCCACGTCGCCCGTCATTTCCTCCGCGATCCGCGTCCTCCATCCTCTTCCTTGCTCCGCCGCTTGTCCAAGATGGTGAGGTGGCGGGCTTAACCAATCGTTAACCATAAAACTTTACGAAATATTAAGGTTAACAATAGGTTAATCGTAATGTGTGCCATTTTGTTGTTGCTGCTGTGCCGACCGTCAATAGGTTAACGATCTGTTAACCATGAGGGTCAGGAAATGGGTGAAGGTCTTCACCGGGCGGAGCCTGGGAGTTTTTCTGAGAAGCTGATGCTTCTTCTCGATCGCGTCGAATACCGGCGGGTCGAGACGGGCGAGGACATGGAGGATATCGCCCGGCTCCGCTACAAGGCCTACAAGGCCGTCAATCTGATGGAACTCACCGGCTCGACCTTGATCGACGATCTCGATTTCGACAGTCACGCCTATGTCTTCGGTATCTATCTCGACGAGAACCTGGTCAGCACGGTGCGTGTTCATCACGTGACGCCTGAGCACAGGGCGAGCACGTCTGGGCTGATCTTCGGGCCCGAGATCGACGTCTTTCTCGACGCGGGCATGGTGCTGGTCGACCCCGGCCGGTTGGCTGTCGACCCCGATGTCACCGGCGACGAGATGCGCGCGCTTCCCTACCTGACGCTGCGCCCGGTGGCGATGGCATGCGAATACTTCACCGCCGACCGGTGCCTGACCGCCTGCCGGCCGCGGCATGCGGCGTCTACAAGCGCATTTTTGCGTCGGAGACCGTTGTCGCCAAGCGCGAGAACCTCGGCGTCTACAATGCCGACGGTGCGCTGCTGGTTGCGCAGGTGAGGGGGCAGCGGCCCTCGATCCTCGATCGCTATCCGATCTTCGATTCGGAGCCGTTCGAGCGTCGCCTGATGTTCGCGGGCCGACAGGAAGTGCCGTTCGCGCCTTTGACGATTCTGCCGACGGCGCGGATCGCACAGAACGGTTCCGGCCGTTCCTATCGCACATCCGTATTCCGCTAGAGACGCACGCGGCATATCGCCCCAGGTGACCGGGCGCAGCGGCGGGTTTTCGTTGCGCCCGGGCCTGGCATTGTGTATGGGCAGCTAAAGGGCTTCCGTGCGGTTTTCCGCCAAAGCCGTTTCGTGGATCAAGGTTGAAGGGCGGCGAGGGCCAAGGGTCGGGCCGCAGCATTCTGGGAGAATTGGACGATGGCTGAGCATCATTCTGGACCGGTCGAAATGGGCGCTCCGATGGATTATGCGGAACACGAGAAGACCTACAATTTCTTCCTCAGTGCAACGAAATACCTCACGCTGTTCTGCGTGGCTCTGCTGATCGCCATGGCTGCCGCCTTCTTCACCACGATGGGCTTCTTCAGCTCGCTGGTGCTGTTCATCCTTATCAACGTCGCTGGTTTCTTCTTCCTTCGTTAATCGGCACTACTGACACGACTTGCCAGGGACAGGCCGGGTGGAGGCTTGCCCTTGGCTGCCGGACTCAAGGTCCGGATTGAAGCCGCATGACATCGACCGGGAGCGTCGATGGTCTTGCTTCGGCTGATGAAAGTTCGCAGCGCCTTGAAGCGTTCGTTGGAGAACGCGCGGCGCTTATCCTCACTGCGTGAGGGGGAGAGTGGAGGACAGGCTGAGCCTGTCTCCAGGGGAATGTGTGCTTTGCACATGGGAGGGCGCCTGCTCGCATGAGCGGCCGCTTTGCAGTCGGACAGGATGCCCGCATTCCAGCCTTGGCTCGATTGCGGCCAGGGAGGGGACTTGTGAGCGAAATTGTCTTTATTGCCAAGGAAACGGATCCGAACGAGGGTCGCGTTGCGGCATCGCCGGATAGCGTGAAGAAACTGAAAGGGCTGGGCTTCGACGTCGTCGTCGAGACCGGCGCCGGGTTTCTGTCGCGTATTCCGGATACAGAATATGAGAAGGCTGGTGCCAGGATCGGTGCTGTTGCCGATGCGAAGACGGCGGATGTCGTCCTTCGGGTTCGCCGGCCGAACAGCGCCGAAATCGCCGGCTATAAGTCCGGCGCCATCGTCATCGCCATCATGGATCCCTACGGCAACGAGGATGCGGTCGCCGAAATGGCCAAGGCCGGCCTTAGCGCCTTTGCGATGGAGCTGATGCCGCGCATCACCCGCGCGCAGTCGATGGACGTGCTGTCGAGCCAGGCAAACCTTGCCGGCTACCAGGCGGTGATCGATGCGGCCTGCGAATATGACCGGGCGCTGCCGATGATGATGACGGCGGCCGGCACGGTTCCCGCGGCGAAGGTCTTCGTCATGGGTGCCGGCGTTGCCGGCTTGCAGGCAATCGCGACGGCCCGCCGTCTCGGCGCCATGGTTTCGGCGACCGACGTGCGTCCCGCCGCCAAGGAGCAGGTGGCCTCGCTCGGCGCCAAGTTCATCGCCGTCGAGGACGAGGAATTCAAGGCGGCCGAAACCGCCGGCGGCTACGCCAAGGAAATGTCCAAAGAGTATCAGGCGAAACAGGCGGCACTCGTCGCCGAGCACATCGCCAAGCAGGACATCGTCATCACCACGGCGCTGATCCCGGGCCGGCCGGCGCCGCGCCTCGTCACGCGCGAAATGTTGAAGGCGATGAAGCCTGGTTCCATTGCGGTCGACCTCGCTGTCGAGCGCGGCGGCAACGTCGAAGGCGCCGAGGCCGGCAGGGTCGCCGATGTCGAGGGCGTCAAGGTCATTGGCCACCTCAACGTGCCCGGTCGGATCGCCGCATCGGCTTCCGGTCTCTACGCCAAGAACCTCGTGACCTTCCTCGAGACCATGGTCTCCAAGGAAACGAAGGCGCTGGCGCTCAACATGGAGGACGAGCTCGTCAAGGCGACGGCGCTCACCCATGGCGGCGCCATCGTCAATGCGAATTTCGAGCCGAAGAAGAAGGGGGATCTTTGATGGCGAACGAAGCATTGGAAAAAGCGCTCGATGCGCTCGACAAGGCGGTTGCCGCTGTCCAGCAGGCAGCGCTGAACCTTCCCGATGCCGCGGAAGCTGCCGGCGCGCTCGCGCACGGCGCCACCGGCGGCGCAATTGATCCGTTCGTCTTCCGACTGGCGATCTTCGTCCTGTCGATTTTCGTCGGCTACTATGTCGTCTGGTCGGTGACGCCGGCCCTGCACACGCCGTTGATGGCGGTCACCAACGCGATCTCTTCGGTCATCGTCGTTGGTGCACTGCTCGCCGTCGGCATCTCGGCCTCCGGGCTTGCGACCGGTTTCGGTTTCATCGCGCTCGTGCTCGCCTCGGTCAACATCTTTGGCGGCTTCCTGGTCACCCAGCGCATGCTCGCCATGTACAAGAAAAAAGACAAGTGAGGCCGGCCGATGAACGCTAACTTCGCAGCCTTCCTCTATCTCGTCTCGGGCGTGCTCTTCATCACGGCGCTCCGCGGCCTGTCGCACCCGGCCACCAGCCGCAAGGGCAACACCTACGGCATGGTCGGCATGGGCATTGCCATCGTCACCACGCTGCTGCTGGCCAAGCCCACCTTCGGCGGCTTCCTCTTGATCGTGCTCGGCCTTGCCATCGGCGGCGGTGCCGGCGCGGTCATCGCCCGCCGCATCGCCATGACGTCGATGCCGCAGCTTGTCGCCGCCTTCCATTCGCTCGTCGGTCTGGCGGCGGTGATGGTCGCGGCCGCGGCGATGTATGCGCCCGAGAGCTTCGGCATCGGCACGCTCGGTGACATCCACGCCCAGGCGCTGGTCGAAATGTCGCTCGGTGTCGCCATCGGCGCGGTCACCTTTACCGGTTCGGTCATCGCCTTCCTCAAGCTCGACGGACGCATGTCCGGCAAGCCGATCCTGTTGACCGGCCGTCACTTCGTCAACGCTGGCCTGGCGATCGCGCTCGTCGTCCTGGTGATCATGCTGGTCTTCACCCAGAGCACGACCGTGTTCTGGCTGATCGTCGCCCTGTCGCTGGCGCTCGGCGTGCTGATCATCATCCCGATCGGCGGCGCCGACATGCCGGTGGTCGTCTCGATGCTCAACTCCTATTCGGGTTGGGCCGCGGCCGGCATCGGCTTCACGCTCGGCAACCTGGCGCTGATCATCACCGGCGCGCTCGTCGGCTCGTCGGGTGCGATCCTGTCCTATATCATGTGCAAGGGAATGAACCGCTCGTTCATCTCGGTCATCCTCGGCGGCTTCGGCGGCGAGGCGGCGGCAGCCGCTGTTGACGATGGCGTCCAGCGCACCGTCAAGCAGGGCGCGGCCGACGACGCGGCATTCCTGATGGCCAATGCCTCCAAGGTGATCATCGTCCCGGGCTACGGCATGGCCGTCGCCCAGGCGCAGCATGCGCTGCGTGAACTCGGTGATCAGCTGAAGGCGGCGGGCGTCGACGTGAAATACGCCATCCATCCGGTTGCCGGCCGCATGCCCGGTCATATGAACGTGCTGCTCGCGGAAGCAAACGTGCCCTATGACGAGGTGTTCGAGCTCGAAGACATCAACTCGGAATTCGCCCAGGCGGATGTCGCCTATGTCATCGGCGCCAACGACGTGACCAACCCGGCAGCCCGCGACGACCCGTCGTCGCCGATCTACGGCATGCCGATCCTCGACGTCGACAAGGCCAAGACCTGCCTGTTCGTCAAGCGCTCGCTCGGCTCCGGTTACGCCGGCATCGACAACACGCTGTTCTACAAGGACGGCACCATGATGCTGCTCGGCGACGCCAAGAAGGTGACGGAAGACATCGTCAAGGCCATGAACCACTGAGGTTCCTTGCCATTCGGGTGAGCGACACAAAGGCGTCTATCCGTTGGGTCAAATGTTGGAAAAGAAAACGCCCGCCACATGGCGGGCGTTTTCGTTTGATGCGTCGAACTGCCGGCGAAGGTCGTCTTGCCGACTTTTCGTCATCTCGCCTTATCAGCTAGCCGGGGCGAGCGTCAGTTCGTCGACGCCGATCGCGATGTTCAGTCCTTCCTGGACCTGCACGTTAACTGGCTGCAGCATGAAGGCCTTGTTGGTACCGCCGCCGATCACCTTGGCGCCGCCGCCAACGGCAAGGCTCGCGTCGGCGCCGATGCCGTAATATTCACCGGCAAGCGCGTATTTGGTGATCGGAGTACCTGTCTTGGCCAGGACATCCCAGACCATCGTGCTCTTGCCGGTCTTGCCGATGTCGATGCCGATCTTGCGAATGGTGCCGGCATAGCTTGCGGCCGGCGCGCCGTTGGCGGGCCTGAAGGTGCACAGCAGGTTCTTTGTCGAGGTCAGAATCTGCCCCGTGCCGCCGTCGGAGCCGCAGACAAGGCGGCCGAGCGCGACATAATTCTGCGCTGCGGACGGGCCGGCGCAAAGGGCTGCCAGGGCCAGTGTCGCGATGAAGGTTTTCTTGATCATTGGCTCAGTCTCCGTTTTTCGTTCCTGGGCAAACGGATGGTGGCCGGGAAGGTTCCGTTCGTCATTGGAGGAGCAAATGGCTAATTCCTTAAATCGACATCGATTTATGGACAAAATTACGCAGCAGGTTCAGGGCGTTACGGCGTCCTTTACGCGTCATGCCGGACGCGCGGCGCAACGACGTGACGAAAAAACGAAAACGGCCGCGAACCGGTCGCGGGCGTTGAAACGGGAGAAGTGCTTTTCTCTCCTAAGAGGCTAAGCGGCTTTCACGCGGGCGAGACCTGCGCGCGCCGGCTCGTATTTCGGGTCGAGCTGCAGTGCGTGCGAGTAGGACTTCGCTGCCTTGGCCTTGTCGCCCTTGCGCTCGTAGACCAGCGCCTGGTTTGCCCAGGATTCGGCAACCTTGCCGTCGAGCGTGATCGCGGTGTTGAAGTCGGAGAAGGCATTGTCGTCATCGCCCTGGGCGACGTAGGAGATGCCGCGGCCGTTATAGGGCTCCGGCGAGCTCGGCGACAGCGAGATCGCCGTCGAGAAGTCTTCGATCGCCTGGCCGTGCTGGTTGCGGGCCTGGTAGATCAGGCCGCGATTGTGGTAGGCGCGCGGGTCGGTGGTGTCGAGCTGGATCGCCTTGTTGAAATCGTTGAAGGCGGAATCGAGCTGGCCGGCCTGGCGATAGAGATTGCCGCGGCCGATATAGGCGACGTCGTAGTTGGGGTTCAGCTGCAGCGCCATGTTGTAGTCGGCAAGTGCGGCCTGGGTGTTGCCCATGTTGCGGTGAACGAGCGCGCGGTTGGCATATGCCTGGTAGAAGCGCGGGTTGAGCTGGATCGCCTGATCGAAATCGGCCAGGGCGCGGCGGTATTCGCCTGCACGGCCATAGGCGGAGCCGCGGACGTTATAGCCCTCGGGGTCGCTCGGGTTGGAGGCGATCACGCTCGACAGCGATGCGATATTTCCCTGGGAGCCCTGTTCGCGCTCGACCTTGGCCATCGATTCCGGCCCTTCGGTCTGGCATGCCGACAGAAGCAGAGCCGATCCGAGGAGGAACAGGGCCGCAAGCTTCGGCTTGCGCTGGTGGCGGCGGCGCGCCTCTTGGGTGGTGAAACCGGCGACGTCCGCAGTCATGGCAGCAAGTGTCAAAGGTCGATCCCTCAATGCGACTAGGTCCGAAAGCCAACGGCTTCCCGTTCAAGGAGGCCGGCGAATTTCGCGGGGCCCCACAGCCGAGGCTACCAGGGCCTGCGGCAAACCGTCCGGCGTCAAGCGCCGCGACCGGCTACCGTTGCCGGCTGCATTGTCACGCTAGCCCGACGACGGAAAAGATGTCCATACCAAAAGAAAGGCGGCGGCGATATTTCGCCCCCGCCACGACTTAGATCGAAAAGTGTCGAAAAATCGACAAATTAACGGGCCACGAGGCCTTCGCGCTGTGCACGCTTGCGCGCCAGCTTGCGAACGCGGCGAACGGCTTCAGCCTTTTCGCGGGCGCGCTTCTGGGACGGCTTTTCGTAGAAATCACGCATCTTCATTTCGCGGAAAATGCCTTCGCGCTGCATCTTCTTCTTGAGAGCGCGGAGCGCCTGGTCAACATTGTTATCGCGGACAAGTACCTGCACGTGAAATCCCGTTCCTTTGGTTGTTTCGAGTTGTTGCCTCACGTCAGGTGTCGGAGGCAAAAAAAGCTACGTTCGCTGAGCCGAAAGCTCGACGATTGAAGGTGCGGATACCAGATCGTCAGCGGAAAGTCCAGCGAGGACATGAGGCTGTGCTGAAAAATCCGCAATGACGCCACGCTATGTGTATCATCGCGCCGCAGATGGTGTGATGCAGCGATGTCGCAACTCCGCGCAAGTCCGCCCGTTTGCGTCGCAAAAGAAACGTTGCGCAGGCGTCGGATTTGCGATTTCTAACGCCAACGAGAATGATCACCGGGGTTCATGGAGTAACAGGCGGATGCGCAAATATTCAGTTTTTGCCGTGGCGCGCGAGGCTTTGCGCGGCCACAAGGGATGGGGTCCGCAATGGGCCTCGCCCGAGCCCCGCAAGGACTATGATGTGATCATCATTGGCGGTGGTGGCCATGGGCTGGGCGCTGCCTACTATCTTGCCAAGGAGCATGGCATCACCAATGTCGCGGTGCTCGAAAAGGGTTGGATCGGCGGCGGCAACACCGGCCGCAACACGACGATCATCCGGTCCAACTATCTCTATGAAGAGAGCATGGACATCTACGAGCATTCGCTGAAGCTCTGGGAAAACCTGTCGCAGGACCTCAACTACAACGTCATGTATTCGCCGCGCGGCGTCATGATGCTCTCGCACAACATCCACGACCAGCAGTCGTTCAAGCGCCATATCAACGCCAACCGCCTCTATGGCATCGACAATGAGTGGCTGACGCCGGAACAGGCCAAGGCCTACTGCCCGCCGCTCGATATCGCCAAGAACGCCCGCTACCCGATCAACGGCGCAGCGCTGCAGCGTCGCGGCGGTACGGCTCGGCATGACGCGGTTGCCTGGGGCTATGCCCGCGGCGCGTCCGACCGTGGCGTGCACATCATCCAGAATTGCGAAGTGACCGGCATCCGCCGTGACGAGAACGGCCGGGTGACCGGCGTCGACACCAGTCGCGGTTTCATCGGCGCCAAGAAGATCGGCGTTTCTGCCGCCGGCCACTCGTCGGTGCTGATGGAAATGGCCGACGTGCGCGTGCCGCTGCAGAGCCAGCCGCTGCAGGCGCTGGTCTCCGAGCCGCTGAAGCCGATGTTCCCCTGCGTCGTCATGTCGAACTCGGTGCATGCCTATATCTCGCAGTCCGACAAGGGCGAGCTCGTCATCGGCGCCGGCACCGACCAGTACAATTCCTACTCCCAGACGGGCGGCCTGCAGATCATCACCCATACGCTGGATGCGATCTGTGAACTCTTCCCGATGTTCCGCCGCGTCAAGATGATGCGGCAGTGGGGCGGCATCGTCGACGTGACACAGGACCGTTCGCCGATCCAGGGTGTCACCCCGGTTCCGGGCCTGTTCCTCAATGCCGGCTGGGGTACGGGTGGCTTCAAGGCGACGCCGGGTTCGGCCAACCTCTTTGCGCACCTCATTGCGAGGGGCGAGCCGCATCGGCTGGCTGCCGGGCTGACGCTCGACCGTTTCCGCACCGGCCGACTGATCGACGAGGCGGCAGCTGCCGCCGTTGCGCACTGATTGCCAAGGATTTCGAGATGCTTTTGATCTATTGCCCCTATTGCGAAGAAGAGCGCTCCGAGCTCGAATTCCGCAATGCCGGTGACGCCCACATCGTCCGCCCTGCCAACATTGCCGAGATCAGCGACGAGGAGTTCGAGGAATTCTTCTTCCTCCGGCAGAACCCCAAGGGCCTGATCTTCGAACGCTGGCGCCATATCCACGGCTGCGGCCGCTTCTTCAATGCCGCGCGCGATACGGTCAGCGACCGGTTCTACACCACCTACAAGGCGGGCGAACCAAAGCCCGATGTTGCCGCCATTCTGAACAGCGAGCAGGACAAGGGAGCGGCACGATGAGCGGCACCAACCGTATTGCAGGTGCCGGCCGTCTGACGCCGGCGCGTACCGCCCGCTTCACCTTCGACGGACGCACGCTGACGGCGCTCGAAGGCGATACCGTCGCCTCGGCATTGCTTGCCAACGGCATCCATCTCGTCGGCCGCTCGTTCAAGTATCACCGTCCGCGCGGCATTCTTTCCGCCGGAGCCGAGGAGCCGAACGCGCTGCTCGATATTTCGCGCGATGCGGCCCGCCGCCAGCCGAACGTGCGCGCGACGGTGCAGGAAGTCTTCGATGGCATGAAGGTGGAATCGCAGAACCGCTGGCCGTCGCTCGCCTTCGACGTCGGCGGGTTCAACGACCTGCTGTCGCCGTTCTTTGCCGCCGGCTTCTACTATAAGACCTTCATGTGGCCGAAGGCTGCCTGGCACGCGATCTACGAACCCTTCATCCGCCGTGCGGCCGGTCTCGGCGTCGCGCCGACGGAAGCCGACCCGGACCATTATGCCAGTCGCTATGCCCATTGCGACGTGCTGGTGATCGGCGCCGGTGCTGCCGGCCTCTCCGCAGCGCTTGCAGCAGCCAAGGCCGGTGCCAAGGTGATCGTCTGCGACGAGCAGCCGGAAGTCGGTGGCGCGCTGCGCTATGAAGGCGGCACGACGATCGACGGCAAGGACGGCTGGGACTGGGCGCAGGCGACAGCCAGGGCGCTTGCCGCGATGGACAACGTCACGGTGCTCACGCGCACCACCGGCTTTGGCTACTACAACCACAATTTCGTCGGCCTCGTCGAAAGGGTGACGGACCATCTGTCCGTGCTCGACAAGGCATTGCCGCGCGAGCGCCTCTGGCAGGTGCGGGCGAAGAAGGTGATCCTCGCCAACGGCTCGATCGAACGCCACATGGTGTTTGCCAACAACGACCGCCCGGGCATCATGCTCGCTTCGGCCGGACGTACCTATCTCAACCATTACGGCGTTGCCGTCGGCTCCAAGGTCGGCGTCTACACCGCGCATGATTCCGCCTATGAGGCGGCCTTCGATCTCAAGCGCGCCGGCGTTGCCGTTCCTGCCATCGTCGACTGCCGCGACAATCCCGGCGAAGCGGTGCTTGCGGAAGCCCGTCGCCTCGGTATCGAGGTGCTGACCGGCCACTTCGTCGTCAATGCCGGCGGCAAGCTGCGCGTCTCCTCGATCAGCGTTGCCCGCAATGGCGGCGGGTCGGCGCGCAAGATCGCGGTCGATGCGCTGCTGGTTTCATCCGGCTGGACGCCGTCGGTGCACCTGTTCTCGCAGTCACGCGGCAAGGTGAAGTTCGATGCGGCAACGCAGCGCTTCCTGCCGGGCACCTATCTGCAGGATTGCCTGTCGATCGGCGCCTGCAACGGCACCGACGACCTGCAGGCAACGATCGACGAGGCGTTGGCAGCCGGCGAACTGACCGCACGCGCGGCAGGCGCCGAAGGTGGCGCCCAGGTGACGCTCCACGGCGACAATGCCTTCAGCTGGACCGGCGGCATGATCGGCGCTGCCGAAGGGGCCGGACCCGACACCACCGTCAAGGCCTTCATCGACTTCCAGCATGATGTCTGCGCCAAGGATATCCGGCTTGCGGTGCGCGAAGGCATGCATTCGATCGAGCATATCAAGCGCTTCACCACCAACGGCATGGCGTCAGACCAGGGCAAGCTGTCCAACATGCATGGCCTTGCCATTGCCGCCGAAGCGCTTGGCAAGGACATTCCGCAGGTGGGTCTGACGACCTTCCGCCAGCCCTACACGCCGGTAACCTTCGGCACGATCGTCAACCATTCGCGTGGAAGCCTGTTCGATCCTGCCCGCAAGACGCCTGTTCATGCCTGGGAAGAGGCGCATGGCGCCGAGTTCGAGGATGTCGGCAACTGGAAACGTGCCTGGTTCTACCCGAAGGCGGGCGAGAGCATGCATGAGGCGGTCGCGCGCGAATGCAAGACAGTACGCGAGGTCGCCGGCCTGTTCGACGCCTCGACGCTCGGCAAGATCGAGGTGGTCGGCCCGGATGCGGCCCAGTTCCTCAACCTGATGTACACCAACGCCTGGGACACGCTGAAGCCCGGCCGCTGCCGCTACGGCATCATGCTGCGCGACGACGGCTTCGTTTATGACGACGGCGTGGTCGGCAGGCTTGCCGAGGACCGCTTCCACGTGACGACCACCACCGGCGGTGCGCCGCGGGTGATGCACCATATGGAAGACTACCTGCAGACGGAGTTCCCGCACTTGAAGGTCTGGCTGACGTCGACGACGGAACAATGGGCCGTTATCGCCGTGCAGGGTCCGAAGGCGCGCGAGATCATCGCTCCGCTCGTCGAAGGCATCGATCTTTCCAACGAGGCTTTCCCGCATATGAGCGTGACCGAGGGCAAGATCTGCGGCGTGCCGACCCGGCTGTTCCGCATGTCGTTTACCGGCGAGCTCGGCTTCGAAGTCAACGTGCCGGCCGATTATGGCCAGGCGGTCTGGGAAGCGATCTGGGAGCGGGCCGAACCCATGGGCGCCTGCGCCTACGGCACCGAGACCATGCACGTGCTGCGCGCCGAGAAAGGCTACATCATCGTCGGCCAGGATACCGACGGGACGCTGACGCCCGACGATGCTGCCCTGTCCTGGGCAGTCTCGAAGAAGAAGGCCGATTTTGTCGGCATCCGCGGTCTCAAGCGCCCTGACCTCGTCAAGGATGGTCGTAAGCAGCTGGTCGGGCTCCTGACCAAGGATCCGAAGGTGGTGCTGGAGGAGGGCGCACAGATCGTCGCCGATCCGAACCAGCCGAAGCCGATGACGATGCTTGGCCATGTGACGTCGTCCTACTGGTCGGAAAATTGCGGCCGTTCGATCGCGCTCGCCGTCGTTGCTGGTGGCCGCGCACGCCTCGGTCAGACGCTGTACGTGCCGATGGCCGACAGGACGATCGCCGTCGAGGTGAGCGACATGGTGTTCTTTGACAAGGAAGGGGGTCGCCTCCATGGCTGATCTGGCAACTGCAACCCGCAAGGCTGCTCTTACTGCCCGCGGCGGTTTCGCCGAGGTGGTCCTGACGCCGGCACCCGCCGCTTCGCGCCTGTCGCTGCGCGCCGGTGCCGATGCGCTCTCCGGTCTTTCGGCGGCACTCGGCGTGACCTTGCCGGCACGGCCGAAGACCTCGGCTTTGAGCGGCAAACGCCATGCGCTCTGGCTCGGGCCGGACGAGTGGCTGGTGATCGACGAGAGCGAAGGTGACCTGATGGCCGCGGCCGCATCGAGCGGCACGCTGCACTCGGCGGTCGATGTCTCCCATCGCAACGTCGCCGTCATCGTCAGCGGTCCGGGCGCCGAAGTCGCGATCAACAGCGGCTGCCCGCAGGACCTGTCGCTGCCGATCTTCCCGGTAGGCGCCTGCTCGCGCACCATCCTCGGAAAGGTCGAGATCGTATTGCTGCGCCTCGCCGAGGACACGTTCCGCGTCGAATGCTGGCGGTCGTTTTCCCCCTATGTCTTCGGCATGCTGTCCGAAGGAGCGGCGGACGCTGGCCACTAAAGCTTTTCCAGGAAAACTGCGAAGCGCTCTTTCGTCAGGAAATGCGTACAACAAAGAAATATAGCGTTTTCAGGCGTTAAGCTGGAAACGCTCTCGGGCCGGCAAATTGCTGCGCGATCTTCGGGATGCGCAACGCCCTGTGGCCGGGTCCGCAATCCGACCTTGCCGCCGGCCTTCTCCGGCGGCTAAGCTGCCCCCGTTTGCAAGCGGGAGGACATCTTGAAGACACGGGCAGCAGGGCAGCAGTGCTCAGGCACGCACCGGTCGAGCGGCCCTATGCCAGGTCGCGACCGCTCTCGATCGAGACCGTCGACCTCGACACACCGGGACCCGACGAACTGCTGGTTCGCATCGGCGCTGCCGGTCTCTGCCACTCCGATCTTTCGGTGATCAACGGCGACAGGCCACGGCCCGTGCCGATGGCGCTCGGGCATGAGGCGGCAGGCACGGTGGAGGCCGTCGGCAGCGCAGTGCGCGATCTCAAGCCCGGCGATCGGGTGGTGATGAGCTTCATGCCGAGCTGCGGCGACTGCCAGCCTTGTGCGGAAGGGCGTCCGGCGCTCTGCATTCCAGGTGCCGAGGCGAATGGCAGGGGAACGCTGCTTTCCGGCGAGCGCCGGATTCGTTGCGACGCTGTTCCAGTCCATCATCACCTCGGCGTTTCCGGCTTTGCCGACTATGCGGTCGTCTCGCGCCATTCGGCAGTGAAGATCGAGGCGGACCTGCCGCTGGTCGAGGCGGCACTCTTCGGCTGCGCGGTGCTGACCGGCGTCGGTGCGATCGTCAATACCTGCCGCGTCCAGGCGGGCCAGTCGGCCGCCGTCGTCGGTCTCGGTGGCGTCGGGCTTGCCGCGGTGCTCGGAGCGGTCGCGTCGGGCGCGGAGCGGGTCGTCGCGATCGATCTCTCAAAGGACAAGCTGGCGCTGGCACGCTCGCTTGGCGCGACCGACACTTTTGTCGCCACCGATCCGGATGTGGGGGATGCGATCCGCGAGGCGACGTCAGGCGGTGTCGATCATGCGCTGGAGGCGGCCGGTTCGGTCAAGGCGTTCGAGCTTGCCTATCGCATCACCCGCCGCGGCGGAGCGACCGCGTCGGCCGGCCTTGCCCATCCCTCAAGCCAGATTGCCATCCCAGCCGTCAGCCTGGTCGCCGAAGAACGCACGCTTCGCGGCAGCTACATGGGAAGCTGCGTGCCGAGCCGCGATATTCCGCGCTTCATCGGGCTTTATCGGCGTGGCAAGCTGCCGGTCGACAGGCTGCTATCGAGCACCGGTCCGCTCGAGGAGATCAACGAGGCCTTCGACCTGCTCGACCAGGGCAAGGTCATCCGGCACGTGATTGCGTTTTGATCAGAGCCGCGCCGTAGAGGGTGAGCTTGGGCTGCCATCGCAGGATTTAGGCATCGGCAGGGCGGTCCTTCGGATCGAAC